>NZ_JBEXEA010000008.1:301560-380567 GCF_040606035.1 Streptomyces sp. NPDC005483 | reverse complement strand
AAGCCCATCGCGGCGATCGCCGGCAGCCGGCGGGCCGCCGTACGGAACGTGCCGTGCGGCCGCTCCGCGGTGCCCTCCGACCGCGGGAAGAACTCATACCACGACCCGAACAACGCCCGCTCCCGCTCCACCAGCAGCGGCAGCGTCTCCGACGCCGTGATCAACTCCCGCAACGGATACCGCGCCAGCACCGCGTCCACCTCGGGGGTCAGCGCGGCGGCGAGCCGGGCGGCGGCCGGCCGGGTCTCGTCACGGAGGGCGCGGATGGCCGCGAGGATCACGCCGTTGCGCCCGTCGTCGGGGACTCCGGCAGCGGCCCGTTCGTAGAGCCGGGCGCCCTCCTCCAGGACCAGTTCGGTGTCCATGCCGGCCGGGATCTTGATCTGGGCGTGGTGCCGCCAGGTGGTGATCGGGTCGCCCCAGGCCTCGACGGTGAAGGTCCACAGCCCGGGTGCGCCAGCGGTGACGGTGGCGCCCCAGCGGTCGGTGCCGGGGGTCAGTTCCCGCATGGGGGTCCAGGGTCCGGCGCGGCCTTCCGGATCCCTCAGTACGGCATTGGCGGCGACCGCGTCATGACCCTCACGGAACACGGTGGCCGAGATCTCGAACGTTTCGCCGGCGACCGCCTTGGCGGGCCGGCGTCCGCGCTGGACGACCGGGCGGACGTCGAGGACGGGTATGCGCCCGATGGCCGGAGCCGGGCCCGCTTCCGTGGAGGGTCGCTCCTGGGGCGGTGGTCCGGGGTCGGCGGGGCGCGTCGTGGGTGCGTCGGTGCTGGACGTCAGGGGTGCTGACGAGTGGTGCGTGGCGGGCATGACCGCTCCTGTCCGCGTCAACTTCGGGTGGGCGGATGGATGTGGGGAGGGGGGTCCTGCGTGGCGTCTCAGTGAACCTACCTGAGCCGTGTACCGGGGGAGCCTTCCCACCCTATTCGGGTGGGCAATCCGGCACTTTGCTAACTACTCACGCGTATGTCTTTACACAAAACCGGCCCCGTTCTGGCCGAACGGGGCCGCCTTGCGGACACTTCCCCTAGGAACCGGGCACCTGGAGGAGCCTGTCCGGGGAACCGGCCCCCCGACCGGACACCTTCCCGGCGGCCGCCGATTTCACCAGGGCTTTGCCGACCTGTGCGGGAGTGGCCCTCGGATGGTCGGCCAGATAGAGCGCGGCCGCGCCCGCCGCGTGCGGGGCCGCCATCGACGTACCCGAGTAGGTCGCCCTGGCGGTGTCGCCGGCGATGCCCGCCGCGGTGATCGAGACTCCTGGTGCGAACAGGTCGAGGGCCGAGCCGTAGTTGGAGAAACCCGCCCGCCGGTCCCTCCTGTCGGTCGCGCCGACCGTGATCGCCTGGGGCACGTCGGCGGGCGAGTAGAGACCGGCCGACAGCCCGTCGTTGCCCGCGGCGACCACATAGGTCACCCCGGACGCGATGGAGGCGCGTACGGCGGCGTCCAGCTGGGCGCTGTGGTAGCCGCCCAGGCTGAGGTTGGCCACCGCCGGCCTGCGCGCATGCTGCGTCACCCAGTCGATACCGGCGATGACCTGGGCGATCGTGCCCGATCCGGTGTCGTCGAGAACACGTACGGCGACCACCTCGGCCCGTTTGGCGACGCCGTATCCGGTGCCGGCGACGGTGGCCGCCACATGGGTGCCGTGGCCGTTGCCGTCGCCCGCCGAGCCGTCACCGCCGACGAAGTCCCACCCGTAGGACGCCCGGCCCCCGAAGTCCTGGTGGGAGATCCGGACGCCGGTGTCGATCACGTACACCGTCGTCCCGGCACCCGCGGACCGCGGCCAGGTGTAGGACCTGTCCAGCGACGGCTTCGGCTGGTCCACGCGGTCCAGGCCCCAGGACGGCGGGTTCTTCTGGGTGCCCTCCAGGGTCACCCGGGTGTCCTGGACGACCGAGGCGACCCGTGGGTCCGCCGCGAGTTGCCCGGCCTGTCTCGCACCGGCCTGGATCGCGTAGCCGTTGAGTACCGTGTCGTAGGTATGGCTGATTTTCGCCCCGTACTTCTCGGCGAGGCCCTTTCCGGTCGCCGACGGGGCCTTCGTTCCCCCCTTGAGTGTCACCAGGTAACTCCCGCTGACGGAACCGGGCTCTCCGGCGCCGAGTATCCGCCCCTCCGGTGCGGCGTGCGCGGGTGGGGCGATGGCCGAAAGTACGGCGGCACAGCTCGCCGCGGCCAGGCCCCCCACCCAGCGCAGACGCCGATCTCGCGTCCGTGCCATGGCTTGCGTTCCCCTCCTCAGCTCGGCGTACGGCGGCCGCGGTCCACCGGATGCACCCGGTGCCGGCCGGTACGCCATGGGGAAGCCTCTCGTGCGGTGTGAAGTACCACAAGGACGCCTACGGGGGTGTAATCGGCCATATCGGCTATGGGAGGACGTGGGGAGGTTGCGGCGATTTCCGGACTGTTCGATCCGGCACGGGTTGAGGGCGACACGGCCTTCTGCCCTGAACCGCGCCGTGGTGACGAGACCCCCCACCCCGATACCGTCGGGGTTGACGACAGGACACACACCGCCGTGTGTCCCACTCCGCACGCTCGCCGAGGTGGAATGTGAAGGCGATCCGTCGATTCACCGTCCGACCCGTACTCCCCGATGCCCTGCGACCCCTGAGCGACCTGGCGCGTAATCTGCGCTGGTCCTGGCACGCGGAGACCCGCGATCTCTTCCAGTCCGTCGATCCGGAGCACTGGGCCGCGTCGGGCGGTGATCCCGTACGGCTGCTCGGCAGCGTGCGGCCCGCCCGGCTCGCCGAACTCGCCGAGGACCGCCACTTCCTGCGCCGGCTCGCCGCGGTCGCCGACGACCTCCGCGACTACGTCACCGGTGAGCGCTGGTACCAGGCGCACACCGGAGAACTCCCGGCCGCCGTCGCCTACTTCTCGCCCGAGTTCGGCGTCACGGCCGCCCTGCCGCAGTACTCCGGCGGTCTGGGAATCCTGGCCGGCGACCATCTGAAAGCCGCCAGCGACCTGGGCGTACCGCTGATCGGCGTGGGTCTGCTGTACCGCCACGGCTACTTCCGCCAGTCCCTGTCCCGGGACGGCTGGCAGCAGGAGCACTACCCGGTCCTGGACCCCAACGAACTGCCGGTGGCGCTGCTGAGGGAGGCCGACGGCACCCCCGCACAGGTGTCGCTGGCTCTGCCCGGCGGCACGCAGCTGCACGCCCGGATCTGGCTCGCCCAGGTCGGCCGGGTGCCCCTGCTGATGCTGGACTCCGACGTCGAGGAGAACGGTCTCGGCGAACGCGGAGTGACCGACCGGCTCTACGGCGGCGGCAGCGAACACCGGCTGCTCCAGGAGATGCTGCTGGGGATAGGGGGTGTCCGGGCCGTACGGACGTACTGCCGGCTGACCGGTCACGCCGACCCCGAGGTCTTCCACACCAACGAGGGGCACGCCGGATTCCTCGGTCTGGAGCGGATCGCCGAGCTCTGCGACCAGGGGCTCGACTTCGACGCGGGCCTGGAGGCGGTCCGCGCGGGGACCGTGTTCACCACCCACACCCCCGTCCCGGCCGGGATCGACCGCTTCGACCGCGAACTGGTCGCCCGGCACTTCGGCCCCGACGCCGAGCTCCCGCGCATGGACGTGGGCCGCATCCTCGCCCTCGGCATGGAGACCTACCCGGGCGGCGAACCCAACCTCTTCAACATGGCCGTGATGGGCCTGCGCCTGGCCCAGCGCGCCAACGGCGTCTCCCTGTTGCACGGGCAGGTCAGCCGGGAGATGTTCTCCGGGCTCTGGCCGGGATTCGATCCGGAGGAGGTGCCGATCACCTCCGTGACCAACGGGGTGCACGCCCCGACCTGGGTCGCCCCCGAGGTGTTCCGGCTCGGCGCCCGGCAGATCGGCGCCCAGCGCACCGAGGACGCGCTGACCGTCGGCGGCTCGGACCGCTGGGACGCCGTGGGGGACATCCCCGACCAGGACATCTGGGAACTGCGCCGTTCGCTGCGGGAGCAGCTGGTGGTGGAGGTGCGGGACCGGTTGCGGGCGTCCTGGCGGCAACGCGGCGCCGGTACCGCGGAGTTGGGCTGGATCGACGGCGTGCTGGACCCGGACGTCCTCACGATCGGATTCGCGCGCCGTGTCCCGTCGTACAAGCGCCTTACCCTCATGCTGCGGGACCGCGACCGCCTGATGGACCTGCTCCTGCACCCCGAGCGCCCGATCCAGATCGTGGTGGCGGGCAAGGCGCACCCGGCGGACGACGGTGGAAAGCGGCTGGTCCAGGAGCTGGTGCGGTTCGCGGACGACCCGCGGGTCCGCCACCGGATCGTCTTCCTGCCCGACTACGGCATGGCGATGGCGCAGAAGCTCTACCCGGGCTGCGACATCTGGCTCAACAACCCGCTGCGGCCGCTGGAGGCCTGCGGGACGAGCGGGATGAAGGCGGCCCTGAACGGCTGCCTGAACCTCTCCGTCCTCGACGGCTGGTGGGACGAGTGGTTCCAGCCCGACTTCGGCTGGTCCATCCCGACGGCGGACGGGGTGGGGACCGACCCCGACCGCCGTGACGACATAGAGGCCGACGCCCTCTACGACCTCCTCGAGCAGCGGGTGACCCCCCGCTTCTACGAGCGCGGCCAGGGCGGCCTGCCGGACCGCTGGATCGAGATGGTCCGCCAGACCCTCACCCTGCTGGGCCCGAAGGTCCTGGCGGGCCGCATGGTCCGCGAGTACGTGGAACGGCTCTACGCTCCCGCGGCCCACGCCCACCGCACCATGGGCCCGGACGCGGCGCGCGAACTGGCGGAGTGGAAGGCCAGGGTGCGGGCGCAGTGGCACGGCGTGACGGTCGACCACGTGGAGACCACGGCCGCGACGACCACGGCCGAACTCGGCACCACGCTCGGACTCAGGGTCCGCGTCGGCCTCGGCGCCCTCGGCCCGGACGACGTGGAGGTCCAGGCGGTGTCCGGCCGCGTGAACGAGGAGGACAGCATCGCGGACGCGGCGACGGTCCCGCTGAAGTCGGTGGGCGGCCCGGACCCGGAGGGCCGGTGGGTGTACGAAGGCCCGCTGTCCCTGGACCGCACGGGCCCCTTCGGCTACACGGTCCGCATCCTGCCCGCGCATCGCCTGCTGGCGTCGGGCTCGGAGCTGGGACTGGTGGCGGTGCCTTCCGAGGACGTGGTGGAAGGAGCGGGAGTCCTCCTGCGGTGAGCGAAGGGGGGCGCGGGCCGCGCCACTGCGCTCAGCCCGCGTCCTCTCCGCCGCACAGCCGGCGCAGTACGGCTCCGCACCGCCGTGCGTAGGCGTGCTGGAGTCCGCGGGTCGCCGGGCCGCCCGCCCTGGAGTACCACTTCGCGCCCCGGCTGAAGGCCGACACCGTCAGCCACACCGTGCCGTCGCCCGTGCGGTCGACGACGAAGGACTCCTCGCCGCATTCGGGGTGGCCGGTCAGGGTGCCGTAGGCCCAGCCCGCGCGGCGGTGTTCCTCGACCGTCCAGACCACCCGGCACGGGGCCTTGATGACGCCGGCCAGGGTGACCGTCACGTCCACGTCGGGGGCCGCGCGGTCCGCGGTGGCGTCTATGCCGACGCCGAGCGCGCGGTGCATCTCCCAGGTCAGGACCGCCTCGGAGGCCTTCCGGAAGACGTCGTGGCCCTCGCCGATGCGCGTGCGGACGTGCAGGGGGTGGAAGCCGGGCGGGCAGAATCCGCTCCGCCGGGTCGCGCCGACGTCGTCGTACGTGAAGGACATGAGACCCAAGAGTAGGGCGGCACCCGGACCTGCCTTCGGTCCGGGTGCCGCCCGTCAGATCCTCGGGACCACTAGCTGACGTTGACCGCCGACCAGGCCGCCGCCACCGCCTTGTACTCGGCGCTGGTGGAGCCGTACAGGGCGGACGCAGCGGAGAGCGTGCCGGTGCGCGCCGACTTGTAGTTGGTCGTCGACGTGAAGTACGTCGTCAGCGCCTTGTACCAGATCTGCAGCGCCTTGGCGCGGCCGATGCCGGTGACCGTGGAGCCGTTGGACGTCGGCGAGTTGTAGGACACGCCGTTGATCGTCTTCGCGCCGCTGCCCTCGGACAGCAGGTAGAAGAAGTGGTTCGCGACGCCCGACGAGTAGTGGACGTCCAGGTTGCCGACCGAGGAGGACCAGGAGTCCGCCGAGCCGCCGTCCTTGCTGGGCTTGTCCATGTAGCGCAGCGGGGTGCCGTCGCCGTTGATGTCGATCTTCTCGCCGATGAGGTAGTCACCGACGTCCTTGGAGTTGTTGGCGTAGAACTCGACACCCGTGCCGAAGATGTCCGAGGTCGCCTCGTTGAGGCCGCCGGACTCGCCGGAGTAGTTCAGGCCCGCCGTGTTCGCGGTGACGCCGTGGCTCATCTCGTGCCCGGCCACGTCCAGCGAGGTGAGCGGGCTGACGTTGCCCTCGCCGTCGCCGTACGTCATGCAGAAGCAGCTGTCGTCCCAGAACGCGTTCACGTACTGGTTGCCGTAGTGCACGCGGGAGTACGCGCCGACGCCGTTGTTCTTGATGCCGCTGCGGCCGAAGGTGGACTTGTAGAAGTCCCAGGTTTCCGCCGCGCCGTAGGCGGCGTCGACGGCCGCCGTCTGGTCCGTGGTGGAGCTGGAGGCGGCGCCGGTGCCCCAGGTGTTGTCGGCGTCCGTGAACAGGGTGCCGGCGGAGGAGCTGGTGCCGTGCGCCTTGTTGTACGTCTTGTGGCTGCCGCGCGTGCCGTCGGTCAGCTGGTACGTCGAGCCCGACAGGGTGGTCTCCAGGCTGACCGTGCCCGAGTACAGGCTCTTGCCGGTGCCGGTGGCGTTCTCGATGCCCTGGTACTCGTAGAGCTTCTTGCCGGTGGCGGCGTCGGTGATGACGTGCAGCTGGTTCGGGGTGCCGTCGTCCTGGAAGCCGCCGACGATCGTCTCGTAGGCGAGGACGGGGGTGCCCGAGCCGGCCCAGATCACCTTGCGCGCGCCGTCGGCGGCGGTCTTGTCCGAGCCCGCGGCCTTGGCGGCGGTCAGCGCCTGGGCCTCGGCCTTGGCGACGGTGAGCTTCGGGGTCAGCGAGGCGACCTTGATGGTCTTGTTCGTCGCCTTGGAGACACCCTCGGTCGCACCGGACTTCGACTCGTGGACGACCAGGTCGCCACCGAGGACGGGCAGACCGTCGTAGGTGCGCTCGTAGCGGGTGTGGACCGTGCCGTCGGCGTCTCTCACGACGTCCTTGACGACCAGCTTCTCCTTGGCGCCGAGGCCTATCTCCCGGGCCGTGGTCCCGGCGTCGGCCTGCTGCTCCTTGATGAGGGAGGTGCGCGCGGCCGCGGACAGCTGGGCCGGGGCGCCCGCGAGGGTGGCCTTGCCGGTGCCTTCGGCCGGGGTCACGGCGGCGGCACTTCCGGTGGTCAGACCGGTGGTGAGCAGGGCCCCGGCCGCGACGGCGGTGGCGATGGCCAGGGTGGTGCGCTTGTGACGCGCGTAGAGGGGGGTCACACAAGCTCCTTCGTGGGGGAGCCCGGACGGCGTGGGGTTGCCTGCCGGGGTGGTTGTGAAGTTGTGCGGCGGTTGTGAGGAAGCGTGGCATCAAGGCGCGTACATGTCATGACCCTCAAGTGATGTTGGCTGAAAGTCGACGGCTTGATGAACATTGCAGGCATGTAAACCGAGTTGACCTGGGCAAAGCCCCAACAAGTCGTCGGTCATGCGAGGGTAAAAAGAGGGCGCCGCCCCGGGGATTCGAACCACCGGGACGGCGCCCTGACTTGGAGGGCACGGGCCTACGGGAAGGTCAGCTTCCAGCCGTTGATGTAGCCGGTGTCCTGGGCCGCGTTGTCCTGGACCCGCAACTGCCAGGTCCCGTTGGCGACCTCGGAGGACGCGTTCACCGTGTACGTGGTGTTGAGGTTGTCGGTGCTGCCGCCGGTGCCGTACGCCTTCAGCGTGTACGCCGTGCCGTCGGGGGCGATCAACTGCACCCGGAGGTCACCGATGTAGGTGTGCACGATGTCGACCGAGACCGCGAGGTTCGAGGGCGCGTTGCCCGTACGCCCTGAGACGGTGATAGGCGAATTGACCGCCGCCCCGTTGTCCGGAATCGATACGTCGGTGGTGGACTCGAACGAGGTGCCGCCACCGCCGCCGCCCGGACGCGAGCCGACCGCCACGCCCGCCCAGGCGTTCGCCACGGCCGTGTACTCGGCGCTCGTGGTGCCGTACAGCTCACCGGCGGCCGCGAGGGTGCCGGTGCGGGCCGCCGCGTAGTTGGTCGTGGACGTGAACTTCGTGGTCAGCGCGCGGAACCAGATCTTCTCCGCCTTGTCCCGGCCGATGCCGGTGACCGGAAGACCGTCCGAGGTGGGCGAGTTGTAGGTGACACCGTTGATGGTCTTGGTGCCGCTGCCCTCCGACAGGAGGTAGAAGAAGTGGTTCGCCGGGCCGGACGAGTAGTGGACGTCCACCGACCCGATGCCCGAGTACCAACTGTCCTTCGACGCGCCGTCCTTGCTCGGCTTGTCCATGTAACGCAGCGGCGTGCCGTCGCCGTTGATGTCGATCTCCTCGCCGATGAGGTAGTCACCGACATCGGAGGAGTTGTTGGCGTAGAACTCGACCGCCGTGCCGAAGATGTCGGAGGTGGCCTCGTTCAGCCCGCCGGACTCGCCCGAGTAGTTGAGCCCCGCGGTGTTCGACGTGACGCCGTGGGTCATCTCGTGACCGGCCACGTCGATCGACGTCAGCGGGTGGGTGTTGCCCGAGCCGTCGCCGTAGGTCATGCAGAAGCAGCTGTCGTCCCAGAACGCGTTGACGTACGCGTTGCCGTAGTGGACCCGGGAGTACGCCCCGACCCCGTCACCGCGGATACCCGAACGCCCCTGCACGTTCTTGTAGTAGTCCCAGGTGAGCGCGGCGCCGTAGTGCGCGTCCGCGCCGGCCGTCTCCGTGTTGGAGGCACTGCCGTTGCCCCACACGTCGTCCGGGCCCGAGAAGAGGGTGCCGGTGCCGGAGGTGCCGCGGTTGAGGTTGTACGTCTTGTGGTTGCCGCGCGCCCCGTCGGTCAGGTTGTACGTCGACCCGGACTGGGTGGTGCCGAGGGTGACCGTGCCGCTGTACATGGTGTTGCCGGTGCCGGTCTCGATGCCCTGGTACTCGTACAGCTTCTTGCCGGTCGCGGCGTCGGTGATGACATGCAGCTGGTTCGGCGTGCCGTCCTCCTGGAGGCCGCCGACGACCGTCTCGTACGCCAGGGTCGGGGTGCCGTTGCCGGCCCAGATCACCTTGCGCGGGGCCCGGTCGGTGCCGGCCTTGTCGGCGCCCGCTGCCTGCGCGGCCTTCAGGGCCTGTGCCGAAGCCCTGGCGGCGGACACCTTGGGCGTGACCGAGGCGACCTTGATGGTCTTGTTCGTCGCCTTCACGACGCCCTCGGTGGCACCGGACTTCGCGGTCTCCACGACCAGGTCGCCGCCGAGGACGGGCAGGCCGTCGTAGGTGCGCTCGTAGCGGGTGTGCAGCGTGCCGTCGCCGTCCTTGACGACGTCACGGACGACCAGCTTCTCCTTGGCGCCGAGGCCGAGGTCCTTGGCGGTGTCCGCCTTCGTGGCGTTCGCCTCGCGTATCAGCTCGGCACGCTGGGCGGGGGTGAGCTTGAGGGACTCGGCGCCCGGGAGCACCTTGCCCGCGGCCGACGGTGCCTGCTGCGGGGCCGCGGTGGCGGCGCCCGACTGGACGGCGGCGGCGATCAGGGCGGAGACACCGACCAGGGCCACGGCGGCGGCCTTGCGGTGCAGGGTGTGGGGGGTGCGTCTGTGGGAGGAACTGTCTCTCAACACTGACTCCTTCTGCGCGGCCGCGGATCACGCGGCCAGGGGAGACCGGACGGTGGGTCGACCGTCCGGGCGGTACGCGGAACGAGGTGCAGGTGACCGCGGATCAGAACACAGCGGTGAATCTGTGAGGTTGCTGTGAGGCGGCCGTGGGAAGAGTGGCACCGGAAAGCCCGTACTGTCAGGACCGCGTCAGAAATTTGGCCGGAAATCGTTCGTTGTCCGGGAGTTCATGTTCGCTATACGGACTTGCCACCCTGGTCGGACAGCGGGGGCCGGTCCCCGTGCCACGACCCCCACAGCGCCGCGTACGCCCCGTCCGCCGCCACCAGCTCCTCGTGCGTGCCGAGTTCGGTCAGCAGGCCGTTCTCCATCACCGCCACCCGGTCCGCGTCGTGCGCGGTGTGCAGCCGGTGCGCGATCGCGATGACCGTGCGCCCTTCGAGTACGGCACCCAGGGCGCGCTCGGTGTGCCGCGCCGTCGTGGGATCGAGGAGCGCGGTCGCCTCGTCGAGGATCAGGGTGTGCGGGTCCGCCAACACCACCCGCGCCAGGGCGAGTTGCTGCGCCTGCGAACCGTCGGTGCGGCAACCGTCCGCACCGAGCGCGGTGTCCAGCCCCTCGGGCAGCTCCCGCACCCACCCGTCGGCCCCTACGGCGGCCAGGGCGGCCCACAACTCCTCGTCCCCGGCACCGGGTTCGGCGATGAGGAGGTTGTCGCGGACCGTGCCCAGGAAGACGTGGTGCTCCTGGGTGACCAGGACGACCTGGCGGCGCAGCTGCTCCGGGTCCAGGCCGACGACCGGGACCCCGCCGACGGTCACCGATCCGGAGGTCGGCGCGTCGACACCCGCGAGCAGCCTGCTCAGGGTGGTCTTCCCGGCACCGGACGGACCGACCACCGCGAGCCGTTCGCCGGGGCGCACGGTCAGGTCGACGCCGTGCAGGACCTCGCCACCGCGGCCGTAGGTGTAGCGGACGTCGGTGACGTCGATGCGGTCGTCGGTGGGAGTGGGAGAGCTCCGGGAGCCGGTACGCGGGGCCGCGGCCAGACCCTCGACACGGGCGAACGACGCGCCGCTGGACTGAAGTTGCTCGACCCGCACCAGGATCTGGTCGAGTGGATTGACCAGTTGCTGCAGATACAGGGCGGCCGCCACGACCGAGCCCAGGCTCATCAGGCCCCGCGCGTGCAGCATTCCGCCGACCACGAGCACACCGGCCACGGGCAGGATGTACGCCACCTCCACCACAGGGAAGAACACACTGCGCAGGTAGAGGGTGTACAGACGGGTGCGGCGAGCCGTGTCGAGGGCGTCCCGGCTCGCCCGGACGCGCCGCTCCTCCAGCCGCAGTGCCTCGACCGTGCGGGCGCCGGACGCGGTGGCCGCGAGGATCTCGGCGACGTCGGAGGTCGCCTCGCCCTCCGCCAGATAGCCGTCCCTCGCCCGGCGCAGATACCAGCGCAGGACGAACCAGATGGGCAGCAGACCGAACACGCCGACCGCGCCCAGCAGCGGATCCAGGACGAACACCGCCGCGAGCAGGAACAAGAACTGCACCGAGTTGATGAGCAGTTCGGGACCGGCGTCGCGGAGCGTGGTGCCGACGGTGGCGACATCGGCGGTGCCGCGGGCGGTGAGGTCCCCCGTGCCGGCGCGTTCCACGACGGAGGCGGGCAGGGCGAGCGTGCGGTCCACGAACTCCTCGCGGACGCGGGCCAGGGTGCGTTCCCCGAACCGGTGGCCGACATAGCGGGCCCAGCGGGCGAGGAGGAGCTGTGCGCCCGCGCAGACCACGAGGACGAGTGAGAGCCGGTCCACCGCGGCCACCCCCTCACCGGCGCGCACCTCGTCGATGATCCGGCCGAGCAGCCAGGGGCCGGCCAGTCCGGTGAGGGCGGTCAGTGCGTTCAGGGCGAGTACGGCGGTGAAGGCGCGGGTGTCCCTGCGGATCAGCCGGACGGACGCGCGCCGCACGGTGGCCTGGTCGGCGACCGGGAGGTGGCCCCTGCTCACTTCATGACCTCCGCGTCTCGCGCGACCAGGGCGCGGTATCCCGGTTCCTCGGTGAGGAGTTGCTGGTGGGTTCCGGTCGCCGTGAGTTTGCCGTCGACCAGGTAGTGGACCGTGTCGGCGTGGTCGAGGACGAGCGGGGAGGTGGTGGTGACGACTGTCGTGCGGCCGCTGCGGGCGGTCTTGAGCCGGTCTGCCACCAGTGCCTCCGTGTGGGCGTCCAGGGCGGAGGTGGGTTCTACGGCCAGGAGGATGTCCGGGTCGGCGAGCAGGGCCCGTACCAGTCGGATGCGTTGGCGTTGGCCGCCGGAGAGGTTGCGGGCCTGGGCGTCGATCGGGGAGTCGAGGCCGTCCGGGAGACCTTGAACGATGTCGTCCGCCACGGCTGCGTGTAGGGCGGCCGCGGCGGCGTGGGGGCTTGTCGCGCCCCTTCGGGGCGCGATCACCTCGCTCAGGTTTCCCGCGAACAGGTCCGCCTCGTGGTCCGCCACCAAGATGTGCTCTCGGACCTGGGGCAGTCGAATGTCAGACAGGGGGACTCCGCCCCAGGTCGCCGTTGACGGTTCGTAGCGGCCGAGACGGTCCACGACGGCCGCCGCGGCCGCAGGGCTCGCGCAGACCAGCGCGGTCAGGCGGCCCGGCAGCACGCGTACGCCAGAGGCCGGGTCGCAGAGCACCGACGGCTCCGCCGGGGCGTCACGCGTGCCCGTGTCCTCCAACGGCTCCAGGCGCAGGAAGTCCACGACCCGCCGCGCCGCCACCACACCCCGGCTCAGTTGGTACCCGCACTCCACCCAGAACGCCACCGGGCCCACCAGGACCGCCACATAGCCGTACACCGCGACCAACTCGCCCACGGTGATGTCCCCTTGCGCGGCCAGGCGGGCGGCGAGCCAGGTGACGACGGCGAGGAACAGGGTGGGCAGGCCCACGCCGAGGGCCTGGACCCAGCTGGTGACCGCGCCGACCCGGTAGCCCTGGACCCGCAGGTGCCGGCTGTCGCGGTGGAAGGCGTCGGCGACCAGGCCCTTGCCGCCCAGGCCGTTGAGGACGCGCAGGCCGCCCGCGAGGTCGGCGATACGGGCGGTGAGGACGCCCTGGCGGTCGCGGTACTCCGTCTCGGCGCCCTGGAGGCGGGACAGGAAGGGGCCCACGAGGAGGACGATCGCCGGGATGCCGAGGAGGACCACGGCCGCGAGGACCAGGGAGACCGACACCAGCAGGGCCGCCACCGTCAGATAGGCGACACACGCGCCGACGCCCGGGCCGACGACGGTCAGGGCCTGGGCGATCGTCTGCACGTCACCCACGCCGATCGTGACGACCTCCCCGGCCCCGGTCCGCCGTGAGAGCGCGGCCCCGAGGCGGACCGCCTGGCCGACGACCACCTTGACCGTGCGGAAGTTGGCGTCCATCCGCACCCGGGTCATCGTGCGGTGCCGCATGATGCTCAGCCAGGCGTTGAACGAACCGACCGCGAACAGCGCGAGGCTCCACCCGGCGAGCGCCGCCCGGTCGCCGGGCTCCAGGCCCTCGTCGATCGCCTTCGCCATCAGGTACGGGGTCGCCGCCAGCAGCACCATCCAGGAGCTGCCCAGCAGCGCCCCGGCCACGGACCGCCCCGGCTGACGGCGCACCAGCCACCACAGATACCGCCAGCCACCGCGGACGTCCGGCGTGCCGGGATCCTCGTACGCGTCGATCACACGTCCCCCTGGTCACCCATGTGGTGGCTCACGCCAGACTGTCCCGCCAGGCCCGGTGCAGATCCGCGAACCGGCCCGTACCCGCCACGAGTTCGGCCGGTGTGCCGTCCTCGACGATCCTGCCGTGCTCCATGACCAGTACCCGGTCGGCGATCTCCACGGTCGACAGCCGGTGCGCGATCACCACGGCCGTACGGCCCTTCAGGACCGTCGCCATCGCGCGCTGCACGGCCCGCTCACCCGGGACGTCGAGCGAACTGGTCGCCTCGTCCAGGATCAGCACCGCCGGATCGGCGAGCAACGCCCGTGCGAACGCCACGAGTTGGCGCTGACCCGCCGAGATACGGCCGCCCCGCTTGCGTACGTCCGTGTCGTACCCGTCGGGCAGCACGCTGATGAAGTCGTGCGCCCCGATCGCCTTCGCGGCCTGCTCGATCTCCTCGCGGGTGGCGTCCGGGCGGCCGATCGCGATGTTCTCGGCGACCGTGCCGGAGAACAGGAACGCCTCCTGCGTCACCATGACCACCCCGCGCCGCAGTTCGGGCGTCGTGAGCTCGCGCAGGTCGACGCCGTCCAGGAGGACGCGGCCGTGCGAGGGGTCGTAGAAACGGGCGAGCAGCTTGGCCAGGGTCGACTTTCCGGCGCCGGTCGAGCCGACCACCGCGACGGTCTGCCCGGCGGGCAGGGTGAGGTCGAAACGGGGGAGCACCTCGCCGCCGGTGCGGTAGCCGAACGAGACACCCTCGAAGACGACCTCACGGCCAGGGCGGTCCGAGAACTCGAGCGCCGGGAGCCGCCGGGGAACCGACGGCTCCGGCACGGTCGGGGTCTGGGCGAGCAGGCCCGCGATCTTCTCCAGGGAGGCCGCCGCCGACTGGTAGGAGTTCAGGAACATCCCGAGCCGGTCGATCGGGTCGTACAGCCGCCGCAGATACAGCACCGCGGCGGCCAGCACACCCAGCTCCAGGGAGTCCTGCGCCACCCGGTAGGCGCCCCACAGCACGATCCCCGCGACGGCCGTGTTGGCGACCAGCCGAGAGGTGACGACATAGCGGGCCATCTCCAGGAGCGCGTCCCCGTTGACCCGCTCGTGCCGCTTGTTCAGTACGGCGAAGTCGGCGTCGTTGGCGGCCTCGCGGCGGAACGCGCGCACCGGCCGGATGCCGTTCATCGTCTCCACGAATTTCACGATCACGGCGGCGATCGCGGTCGACCGCTTCCGGTACACCTGCCCCGCGCGCCGCCGGTAGCCCCGCACCAGCAGGTACAGCGGCACGAACGACGCCACCGCGACCGCGCCGAGCCCGAGGTCCAGCCAGAGCAGCAGGGCGGAGATGTAGAGGAAGGACAGGATGACGGTGACGAGTTCCTGAAGCCCCTCGCTGAGCAGTTCGCGCAGCGATTCCACGTCCGTCGTCGAGCGGGAGATCAGCCGGCCCGAGGTGTAGCGCTCGTGGAAGTCGACGCTCAGCGCCTGCGCGTGGCGGAAGATCCGGCCGCGCAGGTCGAGCAGGACGTCCTGGTTGACGCGCGCGGAGGCCAGGATGAAGGCGTACTGGAGCCCGCCGGAGGCCAGCGCGCACAGCAGGTAGCCGGCGCCGACCGCGATCAGCGGGCCGTTGTCGTGGTCCCGGAACGCGGGCACCGCCCGGTCGATGGCGTACGCCACCAGCAGCGGACCCGCCTGCACGGCCGCCTGCTGGAGCAGCAGCAGAAGGGTCGTCAGGGTGACCCGTGCCTTCATGGGGGCGAGCAGGGAGCGCAGCAGGAGGCCGGTGGCGCCCGGGGGAGCGGGCAGGCGGTCCTGGTCGAAGGCCGCGTCGGTCTCCTTCGGCCTGGGGAGCTCGGGCTCTTCGTCCGACGCGGGCGCGGACGTCGTGGGGGCCGTCATCGGGCGTCCTCCCCTTCCTGAGGCTTTCCGGACCCGGACATCAGGTGTGCGTACTCGGCGTTGGTGCGCAGGAGTTCGTGGTGGGTGCCCACGGCCGTGATGCGGCCGCCCGACAGCAGGGCGACCCGGTCGGCGAGCTGCACGGTGGAGGGGCGGTGGGCGACGATGAGGGCGGTGGTGTCCGCCAGCACGTCCCGCAGCGCGGCTTCGACGGCGGCCTCGGTGTGGACGTCCAGGGCGGACAGCGGGTCGTCCAGGACGAGGAACCTGGGCTTGCCCACGACGGCCCGGGCGAGGGCCACGCGTTGGCGCTGGCCGCCGGAGAGGCTCAGGCCCTGTTCACCGACCTGGGTCGCGGTGCCCTGGGGGAGGGCGTGCACGAAGTCGGCCTGGGCCACGGCGAGGGCGCGGTCCAGTTCCCGCTCGTCCGCGCCCATCAGCACGTTGTCGCCGACGCTGGTGGAGAAGAGGGTGGGGTCCTCGAAGGCCACGGCGACGAGTGAGCGCAGCGTCTCCCTGGGCATGGCGGTGATGTCCTCGCCGTCCAGGGTGATGTGGCCGGAAGTGATCTCGTGGAGACGGGGGACGAGGGCGGTGAGGGTCGTCTTGCCGCTTCCGGTCGAGCCCACCAGGGCCATGGACTCGCCCGGGCGGATGTGGAGGTCGATCAGGTCGAGGATGGGCGGGGAGTCCTCGGGGGCGTCGGGGTAGCGGAACCGGACCTTGTGGAAGCGGAGGCCGTCGTGGTCGGCTGCGGGCCGGCGGGGACGGGTCGAGCAGGTCTCGTCCTCCGGTACTTCGTCCATCGCTTCGAAATAGCGCTCTGTCGCTGTCGCCGCTTCTTGACTCATCGCCAGCAAGAAGCCGATCGAGTCCACCGGCCAGCGCAGCGCCAGAGCTGTGGAGAGAAACGCCACCAGCGTTCCCGCCGACAGATCCCCGTCCGCCACCTGCATGCAGCCCAGCACCAGCGCCGCCCCGATCGCCACCTCCGGCAACGTCACGATGACGCCCCAGATCGTGGCCAGGAGGCCCGCCTTGCGCAGTTCCGTGCCGCGCAGGGTGCCCGACAGTTCCCGGAACGCCCGCGCCTGTGACCGGTGCCGGCCGAATCCCTTGATGATGCGGATGCCGAGGACGCTCTCCTCGACGACCGTGGTGAGGTCGCCGACCTGGTCCTGGGCGAGGCGGGCCACGCTCGCGTAGCGCTTCTCGAAGATCACGCAGGTGACCATCACCGGGATGGCCGGCCCGAGGATCACCAGGCCCAGGGTCCAGTCCTGGAGCAGCATGATGATCACGCCGACGACGATGGTGACGGCGTTGACCAGCAGGAACGTCAGCGGGAAGGCGAGAAACATGCGCAGCAGCATGAGGTCCGTGGTCGCCCGGGACAGCAGTTGGCCGGACGCCCAGCGGTCGTGGAAGGCCACCGGGAGGCGCTGGAGGTGCCGGTACAGGCCCGCCCGCATCTCCGCCTCCACGTGGGAGAGCGGTCTCGCCACCAGCCACCGCCGCAGCCCGAACAGCAGCGCCTCCGCGAACCCGAGCAGCAGCAGGTACAGCGCCCCGAGCCACACGCCCGCCGTGTCTCCGTCGGCGACCGGGCCGTCCACCATCCACTTCAGGACGAGCGGGATCACCAGCCCCGTACAGGAGGCGAGGATCGCCACGAGCGCGGCCGTCGACAGCCGCGCACGGGCCGGCCGGACATACGGCCACAGGCGCAGCAGGGTCCTTACGGCCGATCGGTCCTTGGTGGTTGCACGTGTGAGGGACATCAGTTGCGAGCCTACGGATCGGCACTGACAACGCCCACCGAGTTTTGGCCGGACCGGAATCGGCCGATGGACCTACGACCTGCGTGTTCGAGGGGTCGTACGGCCGCATCCACCGATCGGTTGATGCCGGGTCGAGCGCGACGGGCGATGTGGCGGCGCGGCCCTGCGCGGGACGCTGACGCCATGTCCGTCATCGAAGTCAGCGAACTGCGCAAGTCCTACGGCGGCCGGGCCGTCGTCGACGGTGTCTCCTTCGCCGTCGAGGAGGGCGAGATCTTCGGAGTCCTCGGTCCGAACGGCGCCGGCAAGACCACCACCGTCGAGTGCGTGGAGGGCCTGAGGCTCCCCGACGCGGGCCGGGTCAGGGTCACCGGCCTCGACCCCGTCGCCGACCACGCGCGGGTGTCCCGCGTCCTCGGCGCCCAGTTGCAGGAGAGCGAACTCCAGGCCAAGCTCACCGTCCGCGAGGCCCTGGAGCTGTACACCACGTTCTACGACAGGCCGCTCGACTGGCGGCCGTTGGCCGAGCGGCTGGGGCTCACCCAGAAACTCACCACCCGGTTCGGCGAGCTGTCCGGCGGCCAGAAGCAGCGCCTGTTCATCGCGCTCGCCCTCGTCGGCAACCCCCGGGTCGTCGTCCTGGACGAGCTGACCACCGGCCTCGATCCGCGCGCCCGCCGCGACACCTGGGACCTCATCGACGACATCCGCGCGAACGGCGTCACCGTCCTGCTGGTCACCCACTTCATGGAGGAGGCGCAGCGGCTCTGCGACCGGATCGCCGTGATCGACAAGGGACGGATCGCGGCCCTGGACACCCCGGCCGGACTCATCAAGCGCTCCGCGGGCGCCACCGTCATCAGCTTCACCCCGTCCGCCCCGCTCGACGCCCACGAGCTCAACACCCTGCCCGCGCTCGCCTCGATCGAGGACCGGGACGGCCGTCTCACCCTGTCCGGCACCGACGAGACCGTGAACGCCGTGATCACCCTGCTCGCCCGGCGGCATGTCACCGCCCACCAGCTCCGCGTCGTGGACGCCACCCTCGACGACGCGTTCCTCGACCTGACCCAGGAGGCCACGGCATGAACACCGCCGTACTGCGGACCGAGGTCCGCCTCTTCCGCCGCGAACCGGGCGCCCTCTTCTGGATCCTGCTGTTCCCGACCCTGCTCCTGGTCATCCTCGGCTCGATCCCGTCCTTCCGGCACCACGACGCCGACCTCGGCGGCCTGAGGACCATCGACGTCTACGTCCCCGTGGCGGTGCTCCTCGGTCTGATCGTCGGCGGCCTGCAGTCCATGCCGCAGACCCTCACCGGCTACCGCGAACGCGGCATCCTGCGCCGCATGTCCACCACCCCGGTCCGGCCGACCGCCCTGCTCACCGCCCAGATGACCGTCTACGGCGGTGCCGCCCTGGCGTCCGCGCTGCTCGCCCTCCTCGTAGGCCGGCTCGCCTTCGCCGTACGACTGCCCGAGCAGCCCCTCGGATACCTGCTCGCGCTCGTCCTCGCCGTGCTCGTCGCCCTCGCGCTCGGCGCGGTGGTCTCCGCGCTGTCCCGGACCACGAAGATCGCCGGGGCCATCGGGTCGGCCGTGTTCTTCCCGGCGATGTTCTGCGCGGGCGTGTGGGCACCGGTGCAGACCATGCCGGACGTGCTCGCCCGGATCGTCGGGTACACGCCGTTCGGCGCGGCCGCCGAGGCCCTGAACCGGGCCGCCGCCGGCGACTGGCCGGGCTGGACCCACCTCGGCGTGCTCGTCGCCTGGACGGTGCTGCTCACGGCCGCCGCGTCGCGCTGGTTCCGCTGGGAGTAGGGGGCAGACCCGTGCGAACCGCCGTGCAGACTGAGGACATGACCGTGGTGGACACACAGATCGAGCGGCGCCTGGAACAGCTGCACATCTGGGGGCCGTACGCGCTGCTCGGCGTCAGCGCCGTCCTCGCGGTCGTCGCCTCGGCGGACCTGATGGACAGCCCCGCCGAGTGGTACACCGCCGGGGCCCTGGTCGCCGCCGCGATCGTGCTCCAGGTGTGGTGGCACGGCACCCGGCACCGCCGCGCCGACCGCGGCCGCAGCCCCTCCCGGGCCGGGACGGCGTACTACGCCGTCCGCTGGGCGATCGCCTTCGTCCTCACCTGGATCAACCCGTTCTTCGCGTTCTACGCCGCCACCGGCTACATGGACGCCGACGAGCTGATCCCCGGCATGTGGCGGCGGCTCGGACTGTTCGCGAGCGCGGTCATCGTGGCGGGCGCGCAGGTCGGTGGACTGCCGGTGACCAGCACCGCCCAGTGGCTCGGGTTCGCCGGGCTCCTGGTCGTCAACTTCGGCCTCCAGGCGTTCGTCGCCCACATCACCGAGCAGGAGGAACAGCGCTCCCGCGAACGGGCCTCGACCATCGAGGCGTTGCAGCAGGCGCTCGACGAGAACGCCGCCCTTCACGCCCAACTCCTCGTCCAGGCACGGGAGGCGGGCGTCGCCGACGAGCGCAGGCGGCTCGCCGCCGAGATCCACGACACCCTCGCCCAGGGCCTGACCGGGATCATCGCCCAGCTCCAGGTCGTCGTGAACACGCCCGACGAGCAGCAGGCCCGTGAGCACGTCCACCGGGCCATGGACCTCGCCCGCCACAGCCTCGGCGAGGCCCGCCGCTCGGTGCACAACCTCGCGCCCGTCGCCCTGGAGCACGACGGGCTGCCCCAGGCGCTGAAGAACACCGTCGCCGACTGGGGCGAACGGACCGGGATCCGCGCCGAGTTCACCGTCACCGGAGCCACCGAACAGCTTCACGACGAGGTCTCGGCCACCCTCCTGCGCATCGCCCAGGAAGCCCTCTCCAACGCCTTCCGGCACGCCGGGGCGGCCCGCCTCGGCGTCACCCTGACCTTCCTCGGCGACGAGGTCATCCTCGACATCCGCGACGACGGCGTCGGCTTCGACCCCCTCGCCCTCCCGCCCCGCACCCGCGCCGGGGGCTTCGGTCTCGACGGCATGCGGGCCCGCGCCGAACGCATCGCGGGCTCCCTCACCGTCGAGTCCGAACCGGGCCACGGCACCGCGCTGTCGGCTCGCGTACCGTTGGTCCGCCATGACCGGTGACATCTCGGTGCTGATCGTCGACGACCATCCCGTCGTACGGGACGGTCTGCGCGGCATGTTCGAGTCCGCGCCCGGCTTCGCCGTCCTCGGGGAGGCGTCCAACGGCGTCGAGGCCGTCGAGCGGGCCGCCGCCCTCGACCCGGACGTGATCCTCATGGATCTGCGGATGCCGGGCGGCGGCGGGGTGGACGCCATCCGCGAGCTGACCCGCGCCGGGGCCCGCGCGAAGGTCCTCGTCCTGACGACGTACGACACGGACTCCGACACCCTGCCCGCCATCGAGGCGGGAGCGACCGGCTACCTCCTCAAGGACGCCCCGCGCGACGAGCTGTTCACGGCCGTGCGGGCCGCGGCGGCGGGCCGCACGGTCCTCTCCCCGGCCGTCGCCTCCCGCCTGGTCTCCGCGGTCCGTGCCCCCGGCGCCCCCGGCAACGAACCGCTCTCCGCCCGGGAGCGCGAGGTGCTGGCCCTGGTCGCCAAGGGCACGTCCAACCGCGAGATCGCCCGCGAACTGTTCATCAGCGAGGCGACCGTGAAGACCCATCTCACCCACCTGTACGCCAAGTTGGGCGTCAAGGACCGCGCGGCGGCGGTCGCCACGGCGTACCAGCGGGGGATCCTCGGCTAGGGCCCGCAGGCCTGCCTCAGCCGACCTTCAGCAGCAGAACGGCCCGCGCCGGAACCGTGATCGACGCCCCCGCCCGGTGAACCACTCCCGGCGCCTCCCCCTGTTCCTCCCTCGACGTGTCGACGACCACCTCGTACCGCTCCGCCCACGGCGGCCCCGGCAGCAGGAAGCTCGCCGGCCGGTCCCCGGCGTGCAGGACGGCGAGGAAGCTGTCGTCGACGATCGGCGCGCCGCGCTCGTCCCGGCCGGGGATGTCCCGTCCCGACAGATACATGCCGAGACTGGCGGCGGGCGCGTACCAGTCCCGTTCCGTCATCTCCGTGCCGCGCGCGGTGAACCAGGCCAGGTCGCGCAGGCCGTCCGCGGAGTGCGCGCGGCCGGAGAAGAAGGCGCGGCGGCGCAGGACCGGGTGACGATGGCGCAGTTCGATGAGCCGGGAGGTCAGGTCGCGCAGGGCCTTCCAGCCGGGGTCCTCAAGCAGCCCCCAGTCCACCCAGCTGATCTCGTTGTCCTGGCAGTACGCGTTGTTGTTGCCGCGCTGGGTGCGGCCCAGTTCGTCGCCCGCGACCAGCATCGGCACGCCCGTCGACAGCAGCAGCGTGGTGAGCAGGTTCCTCAGCTGCCGCCGCCTGAGCGCCCGTACCCGCTCGTCGTCCGTCTCGCCTTCCGTCCCGCAGTTCCACGCCCGGTTGTCGTCCGTGCCGTCCCGGTTGCCCTCGCCGTTCGCCTCGTTGTGCTTCCTCTCGTACGACACCAGGTCCCGCAGGGTGAAACCGTCGTGCGCGGTGATGAAGTTGACCGAGGCGTACGGCCGCCGCCCGCCCCACGCGTACAGGTCGCTGGAACCGGAGAGGCGGTAGCCGAGATCCCGTACGTCCGGGAGCGCGCCCCGCCAGAAGTCCCGTACGGCGTTGCGGTAGCGGTCGTTCCACTCGGTCCACAGCGGGGGGAAGGCACCCACCTGGTAGCCCCCGGAGCCCACGTCCCACGGCTCGGCGATCAGTTTCACGCGCCTGAGCACCGGGTCCTGGGCGATGACCGCGAGGAACGGGGACAGCATGTCGACGTCGTGCATCGAGCGGGCCAGCGCGGCGGCCAGGTCGAAGCGGAAACCGTCCACACCCATCTCCGTCACCCAGTAGCGCAGGGAGTCGGTGATGAGCCGCAGGACATGCGGCTGGACCACGTGCAGGGTGTTGCCGCAGCCGGTGTAGTCCGCGTAGCGCCGGGCGTCGGACTGCAACCGGTAGTACCCGCGGTTGTCGATGCCCTTGAGCGACAGCGTGGGGCCCAGCTCGCCCGCCTCCGCGGTGTGGTTGTAGACCACGTCGAGGATGACCTCGATCCCGGCGGCGTGCAGCGCGCGCACCATGCGCTTGAACTCGCCGACCTGCTGGCCCGTCGTACCGGAGGCGGCGTAACCCGCGTGGGGCGCGAAGTAGCCGATGGAGTTGTATCCCCAGTAGTTCTTGAGACCGCGCCGCAGCAGATGGTCCTCGTGGGCGAACTGGTGGACGGGGAGCAGCTCCACGGCCGTGACACCCAGCTGGACGAGGTGCTCGATCGCGGCCGGGTGCGCCAACCCGGCGTACGTCCCGCGCAGTTCCTCCGGGATGCCGGGGTGCAGCGCGGTGAACCCCCGCACATGGACCTCGTAGATCACCGAGTCCGCCCACGGCGTCTTCGGCCTGCGGTCCTCCGCCCAGTCGTCGTCATCGTGGACGACCACGCCCTTGGGGACGTACGGCGCCGAGTCGCGGTCGTCCCGCACGGTGTCCGCGACCTGCTGCTGGGGCCAGTCGCGGACATGGCCGTACACCTCGGGCGGCAGGCTGAAGTCGCCGTCCACCGCGCGAGCGTACGGGTCGAGGAGCAGCTTCGCCGGGTTCCAGCGGCCGCCGGTCCACGGGTCCCAGCGGCCGTGCACCCGGAAGCCGTAGCGCTGGCCGGGCATGACACCGGGTACGAAGCCGTGCCAGATCTCGTGCGTGAGCTCGGTGAGCCGGGCCCGGGTCTCCTTGCCGGCCGCGTCGAACAGACACAGCTCGACGGCCTCGGCGCCGCCCGCCCACAGCGCGAAGTTGGTCCCCGCGACCCCGTCCGGTCCGACCCGGAACCGGGCGCCCAGCGGTGTCGGCGCACCGGGCCACACCGGCACGGCCGGCATCCCCCGCTGCGCGCCGTTCACCAGCGCGGCGGGGCGCTCCTCGGCGGCTTCCGTCACCGCCTCCTGCTCGGCTGCGCTGGACACCGGTCGGCCTCCCACGGCTCGTGGAACGAGGTGGAAAAGAGCGCACGGCGTCCCAGCCGCGGCACCCCCTCACGTCGTTCTCCCCACTGTTCTGCCCACCGCTTGCCTCGCACTCACGGGTTCGTTCCGCCGGGTTGGGCCGGGCCCGCGCCCCTGAGGAAGCGATATGCCCTCGTCGCCGTGGATCCAAAGGTCACGTTTCCCCCTGGTGGGGCGCGTCGTTTAGCTCCTCGTGAGGCATGGACATGGGCGCGCTCGGCGCGTGGGGGCCGCTTTGGCCGCCGTACTGACATGGGCAGGACTGCTGGCCGGAGCCGCCGGCTGCACGGCGGACGGGGGTGGCGGGATCGGCGGCGTCGGCGGGTTCGGGAAACCTCCGGCACCCGAGGACGTCATCCGGGTCGCCCCCGACGACGGCACCAAGGGCGTGCCGCCCGAGGAGAGACTGCGGGTCCGGGTGCCCAGCGGGCGCCTGGAGTCGGTCACCGTCGTCAAGTCCCAGGACGCGCAGGAGTTCCCGGTGCCCGGGCACATCTCCGACGACGGCCTGCGCTGGGAACCCGACGAGGCACGGCTGGCACTGGCCGCCAAGTACACCGTCGACGCGGTCGCGCTCGACGCCAGAGGCCGCCGCTCGGCCCGGCACACCACCTTCACCACCCTTGTCCCCGACGAGCGCTTCATCGGGTACGTCACCCCGGAGAACCGCTCCACCGTCGGCACCGGGATGATCGTCTCCCTGGAGTTCAACCGGGAGATCGAGAACCGCGCCGCCGTCGAACGCGCCGTACACGTCACCTCGAAGCCGCCCGTCGAGATCCGCCCGCACTGGTTCGGCGGCGGGCGCCTCGACTTCCGCCCCGAGCACTACTGGACGCCGGGCACCCGCGTGACGGTCGCTCTCCGACTCCGCGACGTGGAGGGGGCGTCCGGGGTCTACGGCCTCCAGTACAGGACCTTCTCCTTCACCGTCGGCCGCAGCCAGGTCTCCCTCGTCGACGCGGCCCAACACACCATGCAGGTCAGACGGGACGGCGAACTGCTGGCCACCGTGCCGATCACCGCCGGCGCACCCAGGACGACCACGTACAACGGCAAGATGGTCGTCACCGAGATGCTGGAAGTGACCCGCATGAACAGCCGCACGGTCGGTTTCGGCGGCGAGTACGACATCCCGGACGTCCCGCACGCCCTGCGGCTGACCGACTCCGGCACCTTCCTGCATGGCAACTACTGGGCGCCGACCGCCCCCGGGAGGGTCAATGTCAGCCACGGCTGTGTGGGCCTCAGGGACGTGAAGGGCGGCGGTTCGGACACGCCCGCGGGCTGGTTCTTCGACCGCAGCCTCGTCGGGGACGTCGTCGAGGTCGTCCACAGCAATGACAAAAAGGTCGCTCCCGACAATGGCCTCGGGGGATGGAACATGGGCTGGAAGGAGTGGAAGGCGGGCAGCGCGGTGAAGTAATCCGTCAGGGGTGGTGGCAAGGGGGGCGGTGACCGGGGGCGGCTTGGCGCAACGTTCCGTTGAAGTTGGGACGGAATGGTGACCTTGGGCTCACACGATGCTCAAAAGTCTGCGGTTAATATTCGCCGACGCGTGCGGAGAAGGCGCGGGGGAGCGGGCCTGACCTGGCCCTTCGAGGGGAGACACACTTGAACGTGCGACCGATATCGGGGGCGTCGGTTGACGCGCGGGGGCGCGGCGGCAAAGGGCTGCTGGCGCTGATACTCGGCGTTCTGCTGCTGGCCGTCACCGCCTGCGGCGGGGGGAATTCCGGTTCCGGTGACGCCAAGGCGGAGAAGGGCGACTCGTCCGCCACCGAGACCAAGCAGTCCGAGGCGGTCGTCGCCATCACCCCCAAGGACGGCGCGAAGTCCGTCGACACCAGTGGCGCCCTCAAGGTCGGCGCCACCAAGGGCAAGTTGACCGAGGTCCAGGTCAAGGACGCCAAGGGCACCGCGATAGCCGGGAAGATAGCCGCGGACGGCGCCTCCTGGACGCCGTCCACCCACCTCGCCTCCGGCACCAGGTACTCGGTGCACGCGGTCGCCAAGGACTCCGAGGGCCGTACGGCGGCCGAGGACTCCAGCTTCACGACCCTGACCCCGAAGAACACCTTCATCGGAACCTTCACGCCCGAGGACGGCTCGACGGTCGGCGTCGGAATGCCGTTCTCCATCCGCTTCACCCGGGGCATCACGAGCCCCGAGGACGTCGAGAAGGCCATCACCATCAAGACCTCGCCGGCCGTCGACGTCGAGGGTCACTGGTTCGGCAACGACCGCCTGGACTTCCGTCCCGAGCAGTACTGGAAGGAAGGCACCAAGGTCACCGTCGACCTCGACCTGAACGGGGTCGAGGGCCGCGACGGCGTCTACGGCAAGCAGGACAAGACCGTCTCCTTCACCGTCGGCCGCAACCAGGTCTCCGTCGTGGACGCCAAGAAGCACACGATGAAGATCACCCAGGACGGCAAGACCGTCAGGACCCTCAAGGTCACCACCGGCAAGCCCGGCTACGACACCTGGAACGGCCAGATGGTCATCAGCGAGAAGCTCGCCGTGACCCGGATGAACGGCGAAACGGTCGGCTACGGCGGCGAGTACGACATCAAGGACGTCCCGCACGCCTCCCGCCTCACCGACTCCGGCACCTTCCTCCACGGCAACTACTGGGGCGGCGACGCCTTCGGCAACTACAACGCCAGCCACGGCTGCGTGGGCCTGCGTGACGTCAAGGGCGGTTACGACAGCGGGGTCCCGGCCGCCTGGTTCTTCAACCACTCGATGATCGGTGACGTGGTCGTGGTCAAGAACTCCGACGACGCGACGGTCGCACCGGACAACGGCCTCAACGGCTGGAACATGTCGTGGGAGAAGTGGAAGGCGTAGGTCATACGACGTTCGGGCGGCCCCGGTGCTGTGACAAACGGCACCGGGGCCGTCGTCGTTAGTCGCCGTTAACCTGCTGGCATGACCGTGAATCTCGAAGTCGCCGAAGGTGTCGGCACCATCCGTCTCGACCGCCCGCCCATGAACGCGCTGGACGTGGCCACCCAGGACCGGCTGAAGGAGCTCGCCGAGGAGGCGACCCGGCGCGAGGACGTGCGTGCCGTGATCCTGTACGGCGGGGAGAAGGTGTTCGCGGCCGGCGCGGACATCAAGGAGATGCAGAACATGGACCACACCGCGATGGTCCTGCGCGCCCGCGCCCTCCAGGACTCGTTCACGGCGGTGGCCCGCATCCCCAAGCCGGTCGTCGCGGCCGTCACCGGCTACGCACTGGGCGGCGGCTGCGAGCTCGCGCTGTGCGCGGACTTCCGGATCGCCGCGGAGAACGCCAAGCTGGGGCAGCCGGAGATCCTGCTCGGCCTGATCCCCGGCGCGGGCGGCACCCAGCGGCTGGCCCGGCTGGTCGGCCCCTCCAAGGCGAAGGACCTGATCTTCACGGGCCGTATGGTCAAGGCCGACGAGGCGCTGACGCTCGGCCTCGTGGACCGGGTCGTGCCCGCCGGCGAGGTGTACACCGAGGCACACGCCTGGGCCGCGAAGCTCGCGCAGGGACCGGCGATCGCGCTGCGCGCCGCGAAGGAGTCGATCGACACGGGGCTGGAGACCGACATCGAGACGGGCCTCGCGGTGGAACGGAACTGGTTCGCGGGTCTGTTCGCCACGGAGGACCGCGAGCGGGGCATGAAGAGCTTCGTCGAGGAGGGCCCCGGCAAGGCGAAATTCCTCTGAACCCCTTGCAATTGACGCGATGTCTGATCCAGGTCCCTCGATGGGGCGGTTTATGGGAGCCTTAACGCAACCTTAAGTCTGCCTTGTCGAGGGAGTCCGTCGATTGCCTCCCAGTGAGCCTCCGCCGCAGGTCGGAAAGGCTCTTGACGGCACCGAAGTGCCTGTGGCATATGCCGATCGACCCCATCGGAGCGACGCGTTCCGGGGGGCGTATTCGTCAGGAACGGCCCCGGCGGGCGCTTTGGGCGGCCATGATGGGGGCATGGCGGGGCTGGAGGGTTTCGAACAGCCGCGGGGAGACGGCCGTGTCACGGCGGCGCGCTGGTCTCCGGCGGTCGAGGACGAGCACGCACTGAAGGCGCTCGAACTGTTCGGAAATCCCACGGAGGCCGAGGTTCCGTTGCCGTCCCGGCCGGAGTCCGCGGCTGCCGCGCGGCGCTTGACCCAGGTGATCGTTCTGCGTCACTGGGGGCTCACCCCGAAGACGGCGGAGGACGCCGTCCTGCTCGTCTCCGAGCTCGTCGGCAACGCGGTCCGGCACACGGGCGCGCGGGTCTTCGGCCTCCGGATGCGGCGTCGGCGGGGGTGGATCCGGATAGAGGTCCGTGACCCCTCGCGCGGACTGCCCTGTCTGATGCCGGTGCAGGAGATGGACCTCAGCGGACGCGGGCTGTTCCTCGTGGACAAGCTGTCGGACCGCTGGGGCGTCGACCTGCTGCCCCGGGGCAAGACGACGTGGTTCGAGATGCGGGTGACGGACAGGTAGCCGGTGGGCCGATCGCCGGTGGGTCGATCAGCACCAATCTCCGACACACCCCCTTAAATGGGGCGGGTGACCGCTACCGATCGTCGGGCAGTGCTCCTCGCTACCGCTGGGCTGGCGTTGGCCACGGGATGTGCGACCAGGAAGGCCGTCGCTCATCCCGCCCATTCCTCCAGCGGCGCCCCCGCCCTGCGCGCCCTGCCCACGCTGCCTGCCCAGCTCACCCACGGCCCCCGCGACCGCCCCCGGGTCGCCCTCACCTTCCACGGCGGCGGCGATCCCACCACCGCCCGCGCCCTGCTCACCGAGGCCGAGAAGCACGGGGCGCGCGTCACCGTGCTCGCCGTGGGCACCTGGCTGGACGCGCACCCCGACATCGCCCGGCGCGTCCTCGACGGCGGGCACGACCTCGGCAACCACACCCTGAACCACCTCGGCATCAACGCGATGTCCGAGGCCGACGCCAGAGCGGAGATCGCCGGCTGCGCCGAACGGATCCGGCGCCTCACCGGTTCGGTCGGGACCTGGTTCCGCCCCTCCCGTACACCCACCGCCTCACCCCTCGTCACGCGGCTGGCCCAGGAGGCCGGCTACCCCCACGTCCTCTCCTACGACGTCGACTCCCTCGACTTCTCCTCGCCCGGTGCCGCCGCCGTCGCCCGCAAGGTACTCGCCGAGATCCGCGAAGGGTCCGTGGTGAGCCTGCACTTCGGGTACGACGACACGGTCGCCGCCCTCCCCGTCGTACTGGAAGAACTCGACCGGCGCGGCCTGGCCGCGGTGACCACCACGGAGCTGTTCAGCTGATGCCTCCCACTCCCCTGAAGCGCAACCTCGTGAAGAGCACCCTGATCGCGGGCGCCGCGTTCGTCGCCCTCGCCGCCTGCGGCACCGGCGCCAAGGACGGGGCGGACGAGGCCCGCCGCACCAAGGCCGCCGTCCCCGCCCCGGTGAAACCGGTACGCAAGCCGGTCCACGGGCTGCCCGGGATGCCGCCCGTCCTCGACCCGCGGGACGTCTACGCGGCGGACCGGCCGAACAAGCTGTCACCGGTGGTCAAGGACTTCCCCTCGCGGATCTACGTGCCCAACACGGAGTCCGACACCGTCTCCGTCATCGACCCGAAGACGTACGAGGTCCTCGAGACGATCCGGGTCGGACGGCAGCCCCAGCACGTCGTGCCCTCCTGGGACATGAAGACCCTCTGGGTCAACAACGACCGCGGGAACACCCTGACGCCGATCGACCCGAGGACCGGGAAGGCGGGCAAGCCCGTCGAGGTGCACGACCCGTACAACCTCTACTTCACGCCGAACGGCAGGTACGCCGTCGTGATGGCCTCCCTCGACCGTGAACTCGTCTTCCGCGACCCGCACACCATGGAGCGGGTCAAGACCGTGCCGGTCAGCTGCTACGGCGTCAACCACGCCGACTTCTCCCTGGACGGGAGGTACTTCATCGTGTCCTGCGAGTTCAGTGGTGAGCTGCTGAAGGTCGACACCGAGAAGATGAAGGTGATCGGGCAGCAGAAGCTCCCCCACGACGGGGCCATGCCGCAGGACATCAAGGTCTCGCCGGACGGGAAGCGGTTCTACGTCGCGGACATGATGGCCGACGGGGTGTGGGTCCTGGACGGCGACACCTTCGGCAAGCCGACCCTGCTGCCCACCGGCAAGGGCGCCCACGGCCTCTACATCAGCCGCGACTCCCGCGAGATGTACGTCTCCAACCGGGGCGAAGGGACCATCTCCGTCTTCGACTTCACCGAGAACAGGCTCACCAAGAAGTGGCGCCTGCCCGGCGGCGGCAGCCCCGACATGGGCGGCGTCTCCGCCGACGGCAAGATCTTGTGGCTGTCCGGCCGCTACAACGCCGAGGTCTACGCCGTCGACACCCGCACCGGCGCCCAGCTCGCCCGCGTCAAGGTCGGCAGCGGACCGCACGGGCTCGCGGTGTACCCCCAGCCGGGGCGGTACTCACTCGGCCACACCGGCATCTTTCGCTGAGCCGCAGGACACCCGCGGGGCCGGGGCGAGCAGCAGCGCCTCCGCGCCCACCGGACGGTAACCGGCCGCCTGGAACGCCCGCAGGCTACGGGCGTTCCCCGGGGAGACCTGGGCCCACAGCGGCTCCGTGACCAGATGCCTCGCCGCGGTCACGAGCGCACGCCCCAGACCCCGGTGCCGTACGTCCTCGTCCACCTCGACCGAGACCTCGAGCCGGCCGCCGATGCCGCGTCCCGTCACCAGCACCCCGCCCTCCGTGGTCCAGGCGCGAATGTTGTCGCGGCGCCTGCGGGCGTACGAGATACGGGGGTGATCCGCGTCCTCGATCTCCCTCAGCGCGAGCGGCGGTCCGCCAGGCAGGGGGTCGGCGACCAGCATCGCGTCGATGGTCTCGGACCTGCGTCCGGTCCGGTCCAGGAAGGCGGTCAGGAACCGCGGGTTCAGCGTCGCGGCCAGCGCGTCGCAGTCCAGGGCGCGCAGGGTGGCGTGCACCCACGCGGGGTCCTCGTCGGTGAAGACGACCGAGTGCGCCGTGAAGGACAGCACGCCCGCGTCCCGGTGGCACGCCTGCGGTACGACCGTCGTGCCGCCGTCCGCCGGTGGGAAGACACCGCGGGCCGCCGCGTCGAGAATGTCCCGCAAGGTCTCCGTCACCGCGCTCCTTGAGTCTCCACCCACTGGAAGGCCCACACTCACACACATGATCGACGACGGCACCGGACTGTTCACCATCGGCGAGCTGGCCCGGGCCACCGGACTGACCGTGCGGACCATCCGCTACTGGTCCGACGCGGGCGTCCTGCACCCGGTGACGCGGTCGTCCGGCGGCTACCGGCTCTACGACGCCGAGTCCGTCGCCCACCTGGAGCTGATCCGCACGCTGCGGGAACTGGGGCTCTGCCTGGCGGACGTACGGAAGGTGGTCAGCGGCGAGAAGGACGTCGCGTCCGTCGCGGCCGCGCATGTGACGGCCTTGGACGCACAGATCCGGTCGCTGCGGGTGACGCGTGCGGTGCTGTCGACCGTTGCGAGGCGCGGGTCCACCGCGGAGGAGATGACCCTGATGAACAAACTGGCACGACTGTCCGCCGCCGAACGCAGGCGGATCATGGAGGAGTTCGTGGAGGAGATGTTCCACGGGCTCGACCTCGCCGACCCGGACATCCGGGACCGTATGCGTACCAGCGCCCTGAGCCTGCCGGACGACCCGACTCCCGAGCAGGTCGACGCCTGGGTGGAACTGGCCGATCTGGTGCAGGACCCGGAGTTCCGGGCGCTGATGCGCAGGGCGGCCGAGGGCAACACCGCCGACCGGACGTCCGGCACCGCCGCCGGAGCCGCCATGCAGTTCTTCGAACGGCTCTTCCGGCTGGTGGGGCGAGCGCGCGAGGAGGGGATCGCTCCCGAGGCGCCGGAGGCCGAGCGAGTGCTGCGCGAGCTGCTCGGCGGCGCCGACCGGACCGCCGTCCTCGACCGTATGAAGGTGACCCACCATGCCGGTGTGGTCCGCTACCGGGAACTGATGGGAACCCTGAAGGGCATCTCCGTTCCGGCCTACGAGGAGGACTTCGCGTGGGTGGTCGCTGCTCTGGAGGTCAGGTCAGGCGGCTAATCTGACCTGCGGCAGCAAGCCGGCGAGATACGAAGCACGAGAAAAGGGGCGGACCGGTGGCGAACATCGACATCGAGGAAGCACGCAAGCAGTTCGAGCGGATCGATGCGGACGGGGACGGCTTCATCACCGCCGCCGAGTTCAAGTCCGCCCTGGCCCAGGGCGGCGACTGGAACGTGACCGAGTCGGTCGCCGAGGCGATCATCAAGAGCCGCGACCTGAACGGCGACAAGCTCCTGTCGTTCGACGAGTTCTGGGCCTTCCTGAACAAGTAGGGCCGACGGTGAAGGGGGCGCCCCGAGGGGCGCCCCCTTCGTCATGCCCTGCCCCGGATCCGTACCGTCCAGCGGCCGTCGTGGCGCTCCAGGACCAACGGCAGATCGAAGCACTTGCCGACCTGGTCAGCGGTCAGGACGACAGCCGCCGGACCCTGTGCGAGCACGCGGCCCTCACGCAGCAGCATGGCGTGGGTGGTCCCCGGCGGCAGCTCCTCCAGATGGTGGGTGACCAGGACCGTCGCCAGTGCCGGATGTGCCCGGCGCAGGGCGTCCAGCGCGTCGATCAGCCGCTCCCGGCCCGGCAGGTCGAGGCCGGTCGCCGGTTCGTCGAGCAGCAGGAGCCGCGGTTCCGGCATCAGCGCGCGGGCGATGAGCGTACGGCCGCGCTGCCCCTGCGAGAGCGTCGGCCAGCGGGCGTCGCTGAGATCGGCGAGGCCGAGGGTGCCGATGAGCCGGTCGGCCCGATCCCGCTGCCCTTGCGTCGGCCGCCAACGGGGAACCGGGGCGACGGAGTTGGTCAGCCCGGTGAGGACGACGTCCCGGACCCGCAGGGGCGCCGTGAGTGGATGGCGCGGGTCGACATGGCCGACGTGGGCGCGCAGTTCCCGCAGATCGACCCGGCCGAGCCGGCGACCCAGCACCTCGACCGTGCCGCGGGTCGGGTGGACCAGGGCCCCGCACAGGCTGAGCAGGGTGGACTTGCCCGCTCCGTTGGCGCCCAGCAGTGCCCAGTGTTCGCCCGCCCGGACGGTCAGGGAGACCTCCTGGAGGATCGGCCTCCCGTCCCGGACGAGGTGCACGTCCTCGGCGCGCAGGACCTCCCTCACCGCAGCGCCCGGTTCATCGCGGACAGCACGGCCCGCACACCGGCCGCCGGCCCCACGCCCGCACCCCAGGCCGTACGGCCGTCGACGCGGCACTCGGCGTAGGCCGCGGAGCCGTCCTCGGCGAAGTCGACGACCTCGACGGCGTACCCGGCACCGGCGAGCGCGTCCACGAAGGCCGAGAGCGGACCGCTGCCCGTGCCCTCGTGGTCGCCGACGCGGTCGTCGCACTCCAGCGTGCCGACGAAGCGGTGGACACCGGGCGCCTCCTCGTACGCCGTCCCGTCGTGCAGCCGGACCTCGCCCTCCGTGAGATAGCGGGCCCGGAACAGCTCGTACAGCTCCTTCGGGCTCATCTCCCGGCCGCTCGTGTCGGTGGCCTCCTGGACGGTCCGGGAGAAGTCGGGGCGCATGCGGGGCGGCAGGTCGATGCCGTGGTGCGTGCGCAGCAGATACGCCGCCCCGCCCTTGCCCGACTGGGAGTTGACGCGGATGACCGCCTCGTACGTCCGCCCGATGTCGGCGGGGTCGATCGGCAGGTACGGGACCTGCCAGGGCTCGTCCGGGTGTTTTTCCCGGTGGGCGAGCCCCTTGCTGATGGCGTCCTGGTGGGTGCCGGAGAAGGCGGTGTGGACGAGGTCGCCGGCGTAGGGGTGACGGGGGTGCACCGGCAGCCGGTTGCACTGCTCGACCGTGTCCCGGACCGCGTCGATGTCGCCGAAGTCGACCATGGGGTCCACCCCTTGGGCGTACAAGTTCATCGCGAGGGTCACCAGGTCGACGTTGCCGGTGCGTTCGCCGTTGCCGAACAGACAGCCTTCGACACGCTGGGCGCCGGCCAGCACGGCGAGTTCGGCGCAGGCGACGCCGGTGCCGCGGTCGTTGTGCGGGTGGACGGAGAGGATCACCGAGTCGCGGCGGGCCAGGTGGCGGTGGGCGTACTCGACCTGGTCGGCGTAGACGTTCGGGGTGGCGATCTCGACGGTCGCGGGCAGGTTGTGCGTGACCGGGCGGTCCGGGCTCGCGTCCCACAGTTTCGTCAGCCCGTCGCACAGCTCCAGGACGAAGTCGGGCTCGGTGAGGTTGAAGGTCTCGGGGGAGAACTGGAAACGGACGGCTGAGTCCTTGAGCGGGTCGGCCCGCCGCGCCATGTGCTCGGCCGCCTCCCGCACGGTCCGCCACACCTGTTTCCGGTCCCGGCCGAGGACCACGTCCCGCCATACCGGCGAGGTGGCGATGTACAGGTGGACGACGGCACGCGGCAGGCCGGCGATCGCGTCGAAGGTCCGGTCGATCAGGTCGGTGCGGGCCGGGGTGAAGACGACGGGAGTGACGTCGTCGGGGACGGCACCACCGGTCACCAGCTGCCGTACGAAGTCGAAGTCGGTGCGGCTCGCGGAGGGATAGCCCACCTCGATCTCCTTGAAACCGGTGCGCACCAGCAGGTCGAAGAAGCGGCTCTTGCGGGCGGTGTCCATCGGCTCGGCGAGGGCCTGGTTGCCGTCGCGCAGGTCGACGGGGGCCCAGAGAGGGGCGCGGTCGAGGCGGGCGGAGGGCCAGGCGCGGTCGGTTGCGGGGACGTGGACGCGGTCCTGGAAGGGGCGGTAGCGGTGGAACGGCATGGGGCTGGGCCGCTGGGGGTTCCAGACGGTGGTCACGGTGATCCTTCGGCTCGGTCGACGGGGACCGGCAGCACGGCGTCCCGCGGCGGGGTGCCGGTCGCGTCAGGCCCCGCCGCGGCAGCCGAGAAGAAGGAGACCGCGGAAGATCACGGGAGGTAGGCTAGTCACTCCTCAGCTCCTCAGACAAGTGAGAATCGACTGAGTGTCCTTTTGTCCTCGCACGAGTGGGTGACCGCAGATGCCGCTGGGCCCCGTCCGCCCCAGTCCCCTGGTCGAACAGGCCGCCGAGCGCCTGCGCGAGCAGATCGCCACCGGGCACTGGCCCGTCGGCACCAGACTGCCCGGTGAGACCACGCTCGCGAAGGAGTTGGGCGTCGGCCGCTCCACGGTCCGTGAGGCGCTGCGGGCGCTGGCCGGGGCGGGGCTGGTGCGGCCGCGACAGGGGGCGGGGGTCTTCGTCATTGCGAAGGAGGCGGTGCAGGACTGGCCCACGCGTCTGCGCCGGGCCGCGGTCACGGACGTCTACGAGGTCCGCATGGCGGTGGAGGTCCACGCGGCCCGCCTCGCCGCGCGCCGCCGTACCCCCGAGGACGTGGCGGCGATGGAACTCGCGCTGGAGGGCCGGCGGGCCGCTTCCGCCTCCTCCGACGCGGCCTTCGTCGACGCGGACATCACCTTCCACGCGACGGTGGTCGCGGCGGCGCACAACCCCGTACTCGCCGACCTGTTCAGGGAGTTCACGCCCGTCCTGCGCGAGGGCCTGATCGAACTGCTGGCCCTGACCGGCCTGCGCGACGACGACCCCGGCACGGGGGACGCGGCCCACGCGGCACTGGTGCGGGCGGTGGCGGACGGGGACGCGGAGGGGGCGGCGGAGATTCTGCGGGCGGAGCTGGAGGACCCGTTCCGCGGCTGACCGCCGAGGCGCGTCTTCGGCCCGCGGGTCACACGATGTCGAGCGGCCGGTGCGGTCCGGCCGGTGGGGCGATCCCGACCGTGTCGCCGGGGTGTACCGCCCCTCCCGCCACGACGACGCCCATGATCCCGGACCTGAAGCGGACGTCCCCGTCGGGACCCCGCCCGATCACTTCTTTCAGCAGCCCCTTGCGGAAGCCGTCGATCTGCGCACAGGGATTCCGCAGGCCGGTCACCTCGACGACGGCCTCGTCGCCCAGGTGCAGCAGGGTTCCCACCGACAGCCCCAGCAGATCGACGCCGCGAGTCGTCACGTTCTCCCCGAGCTCCCCGGCCCCGACCTCGAACCCGGCCGCCCGGAGCTCCTCGAACAGCTCGGCGTGCATCAGGTGCACCTGCCGGAGGTTCGGCTGCGAGGGGTCCTTCTTCATCCGGAAACGGTGCTTGACCGTCGCCCCGCCATGGACATCCCCCTCCACCCCGAACCCGGCGACCAGGGTGATGCTCTCCCGGTTCGGCTTCGTGAAGGAGTACGTCCCGTTGCTGCTGACCGCAGTGATCTTCCCGCCCATGGGGCAAGCCTAATGAGCAGGGTCGCGGGTCACGCGTCGGCGGCCCATTCGCGCAGCGCCGTCTTGCTCGCGAAGTCGGCGACGTTCTTGTCCACGGGGTCGTCGGTGTACTGGTGGAAGCGCCACTTCGCCTTGATGCGGGGCTTGCCGGCGGTCACGTAGTCGGCGATCCAGAGGCCGTCGCCGGCGTACGACGTGGTGTCGACCGTCAGCCAGTAGTGCCTGTTGGTGTAGAGCACGACCCGGTTGTTCGGGCGCAGCTGCCTCACCTTGCGGATGAAGGAGTCCTTCTCCGCGTTGCTCGCGTGGGTGCCGTCGCCCGTGGTCTCCCAGTCGACCGCGAGGATGTCGCCGCCCTTCTCGGGAGCGTGTTTGACGAAGTACTCGGCCTGGGCGGTGAGGTTGCCGGGCCAGAGGAAGTGGTAGAACCCGACGACCAGCCCGGCGTCACGGGCGTGCTTGGTCTGCGCCGAGAGTTTCGGGTTGGTGTAGGAGCGGCCCTCCGTCGCCTTGATGAAGACGAAGGAGAGACCTGCGGTGCTGAACGTGGAGGACTGGTAGGCGCTGACATCGATGCCGCGGAGCATGTGGGGGCTCCCTGAAGGGTGGGTGGGGGGACGGGAGTTGATGATGCCCCAGATGCCCGCGCAGGAACCTCGGCGCCCTGTCGTCACCGGCCGGGGCTTCGCCTGCCGGTCCGGGGCGAAACCGCTCGCACGCGTCGCCGCCAGCGATGACGTCCTTATCGCGGCGTTCGCGTCCGTGAGGTCGGTGAGGTGATTGTGGGGGACACGCCGTAGGTGTCCCCCACAAGACGTGGATGTGGTGTTTTGTCGCGCTGACGTGCGTGCTCAGCTGTCGTAGTCGACGGTCAGTGTCCCGGACACCGGGAAGGTCTGGCAGGTCAGTACGTAGCCGGCGTCGACCTCGGCGGGTTCGAGGGCGTAGTTGCGGCGCATGTCGGCCTCGCCGTCGCGGACCAGCGCGCGGCAGGTGCCGCACACGCCGCCCTTGCAGGCGAACGGCAGGTCCGGGCGCACGCGTGCGGCCGAGTCGAGGAGGGTGGTGTCCCGGGGGAGGTCGGACGTGGTGGAGCGGCCGTCGAGGACGACGGTGACCTGGCTGACCGGACCCTCGGCCCGCGCCTCGATGTGACGGACGGGGCGGATCGGCTCGTCGTCGGCGTAGAACAGTTCCTGGTGGATCCGGTCGACGGGCACGCCCAGCCCGGCCAGTACCTTCTGGGCGTCGCGGACCATGCCGTGGGGGCCGCACAGCCACCAGTGGTCCGCGCCGTGCACGTCGACGAGGCCGTCGACGAGCGCGCCGAGCCGCTCGCCGTCCAGCCGGCCGCTGAGCAGTTCGGCCTCGCGCGGCTCGCGGGACAGGACGTGCGCGAGCTGGAAGCGAGTGGGGAACAGGTCCTTCAGGTCGGCGAGTTCGTCGGCGAACATCACCGAGTCGGTGCGCCGGTTGCCGTAGAAGAGGGTGACCCGGGAGCGGTCGTCGGTGGCGAGGACCGATTCGGCGATGGACAGCATCGGTGTGATGCCCGACCCGGCGGCGATCAGCACGTGGTGGCCGGGCGTGGTGACATCGGGGGTGAAGGCGCCGGTGGGGGCCATCACCTCGACGGTGTCGCCGGGCCGGACCTCGTGCACGAGCCAGGAGGAGAACAGGCCACCGGGCACCTCGCGGACCCCGATGCGCGGGTTCGTGCCGACGGGGGAGCAGATCGAGTACGAGCGCCGCTCGTCCCGTCCGTCGACCTCGCGGCGCAGGGTGAGCGACTGCCCGGGCGCGAAGGAGAACTCCTCGGCGAGGTCGTCGGGGATCGCGAAACCGACGGCGACCGCGTCCGCGCACAGCCGCTGCACCGAGGCGACGCGCAGGGGGTGGAAGGCGGGGCGCCGACGCGCGCGCGGCGCTCCCGCGGGGGCGCCGCCGGCCGGGGCCATCAGGTCTTCCATCAGATCTCCTTGACGTACTCGAACGGCTCTCGACAGGCCCGGCAGCGCCACAGGGCCTTGCAGGAGGTGGCGGCGAAGCGGGAGGTCTCCTCGGTGTCCGCCGAGCCGCAGCGCGGACAGGCCACCGTGCGCCGGGTGGGGGACAGGACCAGGGGCACCGGGCCGGGCGTGGGCCGGGGTGCCGGGCCCGGAGGTGCGATGCCGTGCTCGGCGAGCTTGCGGCGGCCCGCCGCGGTGATCCAGTCCGTCGTCCACGGCGGATCCAGCACCGTGCGGATCTCCACCCGCTCGAACCCGGCCGCCCGCAGCCGGGCGGCGACGTCGGCGCGCATCTCCGCCATCGCCGGACAGCCCGAGTAGGTCGGGGTGAGGCTCGCGACGACCCTTCCGTCCCCCGTGACCTCGACGCCGCGCAGGACACCGAGGTCGGCCAGGGTCAGCATGGGCAGTTCGGGGTCCGGCACCTGCTCGGCGACGTGCCGGGCGCGCAGAACATCCGTCGGCATGGTCGGCACGGTCACCACACGGCCCCCGGGTGTGCGCGGGCCACACTCTGCAACTCGGCCAGCAGCGGGGCGAGATGCTCGGTGTGCCCGCCCTCGCGTCCCGTTCCCGGGGTGGGCCGCCAGGCCGGCATCGGCAGCCCCGCCGCCTCCGTGACCTGCGCCAGGACGGCGACGACCTCGTCCCGTACGTCGTGCGCCGTGAACAACTCGCCCAGGTACGGTCCGACCTGCTGAAGGGCCGCCCGCATGCGCCGGTGCGACTCCGGCGTGCCGTCGCCGAGCCGTACGGCCCAGTCGGCGGCGTACTGCCGGTGGTAGGTCAGTTCCTTGACGCCCTTGGCGGCGACGGCGCAGAGCACCGGGTCCGGGGACACCGCGAGCCTCTCGAAGTGAGCGAGCCGCCAGCTGGACAGCACCAGCAGCCGCACGACCGAGAACGCGAAGTCGCCGTTGGGGAGTTCGGTCAGGCGGACGTTGCGGAAGTCGTCCGCGTCGCGGAGGTAGGCGTAGGCGTCCTCGTCACGGCCGGTGCCGTCGACCTGGCCGCAGCGCGCGTACAGCAGCCGGGCCTGGCCGAGCAGGTCGAGGCCGATGTTGGCGAGCGCCACCTCCTCCTCCAGCTCCGGGGCGCGGGTGGTCCACTCGGCCAGGCGCTGGGCAGATACCAGGGCGTCGTCGCCGAGCGCCAGGCAGGTCGCGGCGAGTTCGGTGGCGTCCACGCCCGCGGGCACGGCGGTGTCGACACCGTGCAGCGGGTCCTCGAACCCCGTGCCGAAAGCCCAGCGGGCGTCGCCGGCCTCGTCGTGTCCCTCGGCCAGGGACAGGTAGACGTGATCGTCACTCATGTCCTGCTCCTCAGATGTGGGGGACGTCGTCGGGGATGTCGTAGAACGTCGGGTGGCGGTAGACCTTGTCGGCGCTCGGGGCGAAGAAGGGATCCTTCTCGTCGCGCGTGGAGGCGGCGATGTGCTCCGAACGCACCACCCAGATGCTCACGCCCTCGTTGCGCCGCGTGTACAGGTCGCGGGCGTGGGTGAGCGCCATCCGGTCGTCGGCGGCGTGCAGCGAGCCCACGTGCACGTGGTTCAGCCCGCGCTTGCCGCGCACGAACACCTCGTACAGCGGCCAGTTCCCCTTCGTACCCTCGGTGTCGCTCATGCCGCCGAACCTTCCTCGCGCCGCTTGTCCTGTCTGGCCGCGTGCGCGGCCGCCGCCTCCCGCACCCAGGCACCTTCCTCGTGGGCGGTCCTGCGCCGCTCCATCCGCTGGGCGTTGCAGGGGCCGTCGCCGGAGATCACCCGCTTGAGCTCGGACCAGTCGGGGGTGCCGAAGTCGTGGTGCCCGCGCTCCTCGTTCCAGCGCAGTTCGGGATCGGGCAGCGTCACGCCGAGCTTCTCGGCCTGCGGCACGGTCATGTCGACGAAGCGCCGGCGCAGTTCGTCGTTGGTGTGCCGCTTGATCTTCCAGGCCATCGACCGCGCGGAGTTCGGGGAGTCGTCGTCGGGCGGGCCGAACATCATCAGGGACGGCCACCACCAGCGGTCCACCGCGTCCTGGACCATGGCCCGCTGCTCGTCGGTGCCACGCATCATCGTCAGCAGCAGTTCGTAGCCCTGCCGCTGGTGGAACGACTCCTCCTTGCAGACCCGCACCATGGCGCGGGCGTACGGCCCGTACGAACTGCGGCACAGCGGCACCTGGTTGCAGATCGCCGCGCCGTCCACGAACCAGCCGATCACGCCGACGTCCGCGAAGGTCGGCGTCGGGTAGTTGAAGATCGACGAGTACTTCTGGCGCCCCTCGATGAGCCGCTCGGTGAGGTCGGCGCGGTCGGCGCCCAGGGTCTCGGCCGCCGAGTACAGGTACAGCCCGTGCCCGGCCTCGTCCTGGACCTTCGCGAACAGGATGGCCTTGCGGCGCAGGGACGGTGCGCGGGTGATCCACTCGCCCTCGGGCTGCATGCCGATGATCTCCGAGTGCGCGTGCTGCGCGATCTGCCGGATCAGCGTCCTGCGGTACCCCTCGGGCATCCAGTCGCGCGGCTCGATCCGCTGGTTGTGGGCGATCGTGTCGTCGAAGTGCCGCTGGAGCTCCGGCTCGTCGCGGCCGTCGGGCGGCGCCGAGGATGACGTACTGGACTGTGGTGAGGTCATCGAATCCAACTTCCCAACCGACCGTTCGTTCGGCCCATGATATGACGAATCCTGTCCGTTCCGGAAGTGCCGACCCTCGATCGGTCTCCCGTGGTGGCGGAACCCCGCGCTCACGGCCATGCGTAGAAGCCCTGTCCCGTCTTGCGCCCCAGCTCGCCGCGGGCGACCTTGGCCCGCAGCAGGGTCGGCGGTGCGAAGCGCTCACCGAGGGTGGCGTGCAGGTGGTCGGCGATGGCCAGGCGTACGTCGAGTCCGACCAGGTCCGTCAGGCGCAACGGTCCCATCGGATGCCGGTAGCCGAGGCGCATGGCGTCGTCGACGGCCTCCGGCTCGGCGACCCCCTCCTCGACCATGCGGATCGCCTCCAGGCCCAGGGCCAGGCCGAGGCGGCTGCTGGCGAACCCGGGGGAGTCCTTGACGACCACGTCCTTCTTGCCGAGGACATGCGTCCAGCCCAGGGCGGCCCGCACGACCTCGTCGCGGGTGTCCGGCGCGACCACCACCTCGACCAGCTCGGACGCGGGCACGGGGTTGAAGAAGTGCATCCCCAGGAAACGGCCGGGCCGGGTGAGGGCACAGGCGAGCTCGGTCACCGACAGCGAGCTGGTGTTGGTGGCGAGCACGGTCGTCGGCCCCACCGCCCGCTCGGCCGCGGCGAGCAGCCGGGCCTTGAGCGCGGCGTCCTCGGGGACGGCCTCCACGACGAGATCGGCGTCCGAGGGCAGATGCTCCACCGCGGTCACCGTGGTGACGCGGGCGAGCACCCGCTCGGCGGGTTCGTCGAGAACGCCCCGTTCGGCCGCCCGCCGCAGACCGGTGGCGACCCGGTCCCGTGCCGCGACCGCGGCCGGCTCATCGCCCTCCACGAGCGTCACGGCCGAGCCGGCCGTAGCGAAGGACTGTGCGATGCCGGCGCCCATGCGGCCACCACCGATCACTCCGACCACCACGGGTACCGAGGTCATGCGCGGTTCCTCTCCAGGAAGCGGGTCATGCGTTCCTCCTTGTCCTGGCCCTCGAACAGCACGGCCTGCGCCAGGTCGTCGGCGACCGGATGTGCTCCCGGCGAGTCGACGACGAGCTTGGTCAGGCGCAGAGCGGTCGGGGAGAGCCGCGCCATGCGGTCGAGCAGGGCATGTGCCTCGTCCAGGAGCTTCTCCGCCGGTACGACGTCGATGACCAGCCCGGCCGCGAGCGCCGCCGGTGCGTCGAGGTTCCGGCCGGCGAGCAGCACCTGCTTGGCGACCGACTCGCCCACCAGCTGGGGCAGCCGCCAGCAGGCACCTGCGGCGGCGAGGATGCCGAGCCCGGGCTCCGGATTGCCGAACACGGCGTCCGGTCCGGCGATGCGCAGGTCGCAGGCGTACGAGAGTTCCGCGCCGCCGCCCAGCGCCCAGCCGTCGACGGCGGCCAGCGTCGGCATCGGCAGCCGACGCACCCGCTCGAACAGGCGGCTGTTGATGCCCTGGAGCGCCTCCTCGCGACCACGCCGGCGCAGTTCCGCGATGTCGGCCCCGCCGGCGAAGACGCCGCCGTGTCCGGTGAGCAGCAGCAGCCTGGGGTCGCGTTCCAGCAGTGCGCACACCTCGTGCAGTTCGGCGATCATGCCGGCGCTGATGGCGTTGCGCGCCTCGGGGCGGTGCAGGGTGACGACCACCCGGTCCCCGCGCTCCTCGACCAGCAGCGTCTCGTACGTGCCGTAGCCGCCGCTCATACCCGCTCCACCAGCATCGCCACGCCCTGCCCGACGCCGACGCACAGGGTCGCGAGGCCGCGGCGGGCGTCCTCGCGCTCCAGGCGGCCGAGCAGGGTGAGCAGGATGCGGGCGCCGGAGCAGCCCAGGGGGTGGCCGAGGGCGATGCCGCCGCCGTCGGCGTTGACCCGTTCCTCGTCGAGCTTCAGGCGCCGCAGGACCGCCAGGGCCTGGGCGGCGAAGGCCTCGTTCAGCTCCACCGCGCCCAGGTCGCCGACTTGCCAGCCGGCCCGGTCCAGCGTCTTTTCGGTGGCCGGCACGGGGCCGAGTCCCATCAGGCGCGGCTCCACGCCGGCCGAGGCGGCGGTGACGACACGGGCCCGGGGTGTGAGGCCGTACCGCTCCACCGCCGCGCCGCTCGCGACGACCAGGGCCGCGGCGCCGTCGGAGAGCGGCGAGGAGTTGCCCGCGGTGACGATTCCCCCGGACCTGAAGGAGGTGCGCAGCCGGGCCAGCTTCTCCAGGGAGGTGTCCGGACGCGGCCCTTCGTCGCGGGTCACCTCGCCGTCCTGCACCGGCACCGGCACGATCTCGCGGTCGAAGCGGCCCGCCTGCTGGGCGGTCACCGCCCGCCGATGGCTGCGCAGGGCGAAGGCGTCGGCCTCGGCGCGGGTGATCCCGTCGAGGGCGGCCACCTCCTCGGCGGTCTCACCCATGGACAGTGTCCGGTCGGCGGCGAAGCGCGGGTTGGTGAAGCGCCAGCCGAGCGCGGAGTCGTGGACCTCGCCCGGCCTGGCCCAGGGCGTGCCGGGCTTGGCCATCACCCAGGGGGCGCGGGTCATGGACTCCACGCCGCCCGCGACGACCAGGTCGGCCTCGCCTGCCCGGATCGCCTGGGCGGCCGAGGCGACCGCGGTCAGGCCCGAGGCGCACAGCCGGTTGACGGTGTAGCCGGGCACGGTGTCCGGCAGCCCGGCCAGCAGGACGGCCATCCGGGCCACGTCCCGGTTGTCCTCGCCGGCCTGGTTGGCCGCGCCGAGGATCACCTCGTCCACGGCCTCGCCCGGTATCCCCGAGCGGCGGACGGCCTCGCCGACCACGAGGGCGGCCAGGTCGTCGGGGCGTACGGACGCCAGCGCGCCGCCGTAGCGGCCCTGCGGGGTACGGGCTCCGTCGATCAGGTAGATCTCGTCAGACATGCGCGGGCTCCTCGGAGGCGACCGGGCGGCGCGACTGGAGCGTGGCGAAGCGACCGGTGACGAAGGCGGGGTCGGACAGGGTGGCGCCGGCCGCCGGGTTGGCGGCGCTGCCGTGGAAGTCGCTGAACGCGGCGGACTGGTTGACGAACACGCCGCCGGTGAGGTTCTCCGACAGGTGGACTCCGGCCTCCAGGGCCGCCCTCTCCGCTGCCGTGAGCACGTCCTCGTCGGTGGAGTGGACCGCGGCGGTCAGCGCGCCGTGCTCGCGCACGGTCTCCAGGAGGACGCGCAGGCTGTGCTCGGTGGAGTCGGTGCCGATGACGAACGAGACGGGCCCGAACCACTCCCTCGTGTACGTCTCCCGGTCGCCCTGCGCGTCCAGCAGGGCCACCAGCGGTGTTCTGATGTCCGCCCCGGGGTGCTCGGGGTCCTCGACGGACGCCGACGCGCGCACCGTACGGCCCAGGGCCGAGGCCCGCTCCAGGCACTCACGCACCCCGTCGCCGACGATCGCTCCGAGCGTGCCGACGGCGCGGCCGGGGTCGGCGAGCAGCTCGTCGAGCGCGGCGCCGAGGTCGGCGGCGAACTCGGCGGCGGCGCGTACGCCCTGGTCCGTGGTGAAGCCCTCGCGGGGGATCAGCAGGTTCTGCGGGGTGGTGCACATCTGCCCGCTGTAGAGGGAGAGCGAGAAGGCCAGATTGCGCAGCAGGCCGCGGTAGTCGTCCGTGGAGTCCAGGACGACGGTGTTCAGCCCGGCCTTCTCGGTGTGGACGACGGCTTGGCGCGCGGTGGCCTCCAGCCAGTCGCCGAACTCGGTCGAGCCGGTGAAGTCGATGATCCGCACGTCCGGGTGCAGGGCGAGGGCACCCGCGGTGCGGTCGCCTGCCTCCTCGGCGGCGAGCACCACGACATTCCGGTCGAAGCCCGCTTCGGCCAGGACCTCGCGGGCGATGCGCACGGTGACCGCGAGGGGCAGGACGGCGCCCGGGTGCGGCTTGACGACGACGGGGTTGCCGGTGACCAGGCTGGCGAACAGGCCCGGGTAGCCGTTCCAGGTGGGGAAGGTGTTGCAGGCGATCAGCAAAGAGGCCCCGCGCCCGACCGGCGTGAACTTCTTGTCCATGGCCAGCGGGGCGCCCTTGCGCTGCGGCTTGCTCCAGCGGGCCTCGGCCGGGTGCCGCTTCTGCTCCGCCCAGGCGTACGCGACCGCCTCCAGACCGCGGTCCTGGGCGTGCGGGCCGCCGGCCTGGAACGCCATGACGAACGCCTGCCCGGTGGTGTGCTGCACGGCGTGCGCGATCTCGAAGCTCGCCGCGTTCAGCCGGGCCAGGATCTCGGCGGCGACCCCGGCGCGGACGTCGGGGCCCGCGTCACGCCAGGGCCCGGTGGCGGCCTTCGCGGCTGCCACCGCCTCGTCCGGTGCGACGCGCGGGTAGGAGATGTCGAGCGGGAAGCCGTAGGGGGAGGTCTCGGTGGGCGGCACATACGTCGTGCCGGGGTGGCCGGGCAGCTGGAACCGCCTGCCGAGCCGGTCCCGGAAGGCCGCCTCCCCGTCCCTGGGGGCGTCCTCGCCGTAGACCTTCGTGCTGGGCGACTCCGGATACGGCGTCCAGTGGTCCCGAGCCGCGGTGGCTGCCACCGCCCGGTCCAGCAGCGTGCGATGACGTTCGAAGAAGTCGGGGCGCTCGGGGGTCTCGTGGGGCATGTGGTCCACCTCTTGACGGGCAGTGGTGATGCGGGATCGCTTGGCCGCGCCGCACGCTAACCGAATGTTCGGTCGGGCCACAACGGTGGAAACAGTGACGCAGGCCACTGCCGCGACACCGGGCCCGGCCAGACGGCTCGGCCTGAGCAAGCCGGCGGCAACTCACGGGTGATGGAGGCCCCACGGGTTGGCCGTGGCGGGAGGGGGCGGTGGGGCGGGCGTGGACTGTCCGGCGGTACGGCACGGGTGCGGGGCCGACGGCGGGAGCAGTCGATAGGCGGCGATCCGGTCCGTCCTGAACCTCACCTCCGAGGTGCCGGACCCGAGACGGCCGGTGTCGTCGGGCAGTTCGCTCCAGTCCAGGGGCGCGCCCGTGTACGCCGCCATGAGGACGCCGGTGCAGCTGTCGCGTTCCCCCGTGGACAGGCCCGCGGGGAAGCCGATGGTCCGCTCGCGGCTTCCGAGGCGGGCCAGCCGGATACGCAGCGCGGGTGTCATGTCGGTCCCCGTCGCCGTGGCGGTGAGCTTCCAGAACTGGACCTGCACGGGGATCGGCTCGCACAGCGGCCCGCCGTCGGCCGGCAGGTGCGGGCGTATCACGACGACCGCCTCGTCGGCGGCGGCGGCCTGCGGGAACGACACCGCGGGGCGCAGCCACTGCGCCTGCCGCGCGGGTGACCAGGTGCCGTCCTCGCGGCAGCCGCCGGCGTGCGCGCTGCCGGTGATTCCCGCGCAGCCCGCGGTCAGCAGGGTGGCGGCCAGTGGCAACGCCACCGCCAGTGACGTCGACGACCGGCGGGTGCGATCGGTCCTGGACATGGTCTCCCTCGGTCGGCGCGGACGGAGCCGCGAAGACCTCGCGGCGTGAGGAGCAGTCTTCGCGGGCCGTTCCGACCGCCCGGGGACCGAAAGGGGGCATGTGGCCGACTTGTGATCAGCGGACGCGGTCCGGGTCCGGGGCGACCCCGGCCGTCCGTCTCGTGGGAGCGGTCCTGAGGGGCCTCCGCTCGGACTACTTGCTGGTAGAAGCGGGGTGAATCGGCTGTCTGTCGCCCGATTTCCCATGTGGTTGAACGTTTGTCATCCGTTGTCCACGCTTCTCCTGTCCAGTGCCCGGAGGCACGGCCTCGGGCCCCGCTGAAGAAGCGAGTCGAGCATGGTGCGTGTCCGTTCGTCCCTGGCCCAGTTGCCCGCCTATGTGCCGGGCCGCAAACTGCCCGGTGCGGCAGCCCTGGCCAGCAACGAGTCCCCGTACGGGATGCTGCCCGGGGTGGTGGCGAGGCTCGCTGAGCTGGCCGGTGGGGTGTCGCGGTATCCCGACATGAGCGCCGCCTCCCTGGTGGGCGCCCTGGCCCGGCATCACGGCGTCGGCCCGGAGCGGATCGCGGTGGGCGCCGGTTCCTCGGAGGTCTGCGGACAGCTGCTGCACTCGGTGGTGCACCCGGGCGACGAGGTCGTTTTCGGCTGGCGGTCCTTCGAGGCGTATCCGATCCTCACGGCGGTGGCGGGCGGCAGGGCGGTGCGGGTCCCGCTGCACGAGCACGGGCTTGACCTCGACGCCATGGCCTCGGCGGTCACCGGCCGGACCCGGCTGGTCTTCGTCTGCAACCCCAACAACCCCACCTCCACCGCGGTCGGGGAACGGGCGCTGCGCGACTTCGCGGACCGGGTCCCGGACGACGTACTGATCGTCGTGGACGAGGCCTACCGGGAGTACGCCGATCCGGCGCTGGTCCCCGACGCGCTCGGCCTGCTCGGCGACCGGCCGAACGTGGTGGTGCTGCGGACCTTCTCCAAGGCGTACGGCCTGGCGGGCCTCCGGGTCGGCTACTGCGTGGCGCCGGCGGAGATCGCCGCCGCGGTACGCAAGACGCAGGTGCCGTTCAGCGTCAGCGCACTCGCCCAGGAGGCCGCCGTCATCGCGCTCGGCGAGCGCGCGGAGGTCGCCCGCCGCGCCGCGCTCACCGTCGCCGAACGGCAGCGGGTGACAGAGCGGCTGCGGGCGCTCGGCCTCGAAGTGCCCGACTCCCAGGCCAACTTCGTCTGGCTGTCGCTCGCCGGCCGCAGCGCTGACTTCGCCCTGCACTGCCTCGACGGGAAGGTGGTCGTCCGCCCCTTCCCCGGCGAGGGCGTCCGGGTGACGATCGGCCTGCCGGAGGAGAACGACACCCTCCTCGCGCTCGCCGCGGCCTGGAGAGGCTGAGGCCGTGCGCCCCGGCCCCTACGAGCGCCACCGCGAACTGCTCCACCACGCGGTGCGGGCAATCGCCGCAGGCGAACGCTGTGCGCCCTTCACGGAGACCACCTGGCGCGGCGCCGCCGACGCCGGCATGCGGTCGACCCGGACGGCGGCGAAGGTCTTCGGATCCCTGCTGGGCCGCGCCTTCGACCTCGACCAGCCCGGTGAGCTCGGCCGGGTGGCAACCGAGTCCTCCCCGTACGGCAGGGCGATGGGCATCGGCTACCCGCGCTGCGACCCCGCGGTCCTGGTGGCGGCGGCGGGGCGGGCGACGGCCGGGTGGCGGGTCGCCGGGCTGCACCACCGGACGGGGCTGGTGCTGGAGATGCTCCGGCGGCTGAACACCCGCAGCCATGAGCTGGCCCTGGCCGTGCACCACACCACCGGTCAGCCGCTTCCGGTGGCGTACCGGGCCGCCGGACCACGTGCCCAGGACCGGGCTCTGGAGGCGATCGCCCAGGCCTTCGCCGAGTCCGAGCGCGTCCCGGCCGGCCTGCGCCGGGAGCAGACCCGCCGGCGTGGGCAGCCGCTGCCGGTGTGCGGCACCAGCACCCTGGTTCCGCGCGGGGTGTCGCTTCTCATCGGCTGTCCCGACTACCCCCTGTGGAACGGGTATCCCGGCCTGGTCACCAGCCTGGTGACCGGGAACCCCGTGATCGTGGCGCCGCATCCCCGCTCGGTGCTGCCCCTGGCGATCACCGTGCGCATCGCCCGCGAGGTGCTGGCGGAGGCCGGACAGGACCCCGACGTCGTGACCCTGGCGGTCGCGGAACCCGGGGAGCGTCTGCACCAGCGGCTGGCCACGGACCCCGCGGTGCGGATCGTCGACTTCACCGGATCGGGGCGCTTCGCCGACTGGCTGCGCCAACACGCCTGCCAGGCCTCCGTGTTCGCGACCCGGACCGGGCTGAACACCGTGATCGTGGACTCCACCGACGACTACCGGGGACTGCTGGCCGGGCTCGCCCTCGCCCTGTGCCGGTGCAGCGGCACGGTCCGGACCACGCCGCAGAACATCCTGGTGCCGCAGTCGGGCTTCGACACGGACGAGGGCCCCAAGAGCCTCAGGGAGTTCGGCGCCGACCTCGCCGAGGCCGTGGACCGGCTCCTCGCCCATCCGGCGCGGGTGGCACGGCTGGTGGGCGCGCTCACCGGCGACGAGGTGCGGGCGGCACTGGAGGAGGCCGGGCGCTACGGCCCGGTGGTGCACGCGTCGCAGCCGATGAGCCTTCCCGGCCATCCCGTCGTCGATGTGCGCAGCCCGCTCGTCGTCCGGCTCGGGGCACACAACGAACGCGTCTACACCCGGGAGTGGCCGGGGCCGGTCGCCTTCCTGGTGAGCACCGAGTCGACCGCGCACAGCCTCGACCTGTTCCGCCGTACCGTCGGCCGGCACGGTGCGCTGTTCGCCGCGGTGCACTCGACCGATCCCCTGGTGCTGGCGGCCGTCGAGACGGCCGCCCTCGACGCCGGGGTCCATCTGGTGCAGAACGTCGCCGACGACCTCCCCGCCGACCCGTCCTCGGCCATCGCCGACCTCCCCGGCGCGGGCGCCCACTTCGTCACCGGGCGGTTTTGGGTGCTGCGGTCCCGGCACGCCGCCGTGTCCTCGGTCCGGGAGCCCGCCGATGCGCTGCTCGACGTCTGAGCGGCGCGGCCGAGGGGGGCCCGGTCAGATAGTCCAGTCGGCGCCGGGGCCGCGCACCTCGTCGAAGACCAGCCAGGTCCGGCTGGAGCGCACCCCGGCGATGGCCTGGACGCGTTCCAGCACGACATGGCGCAGCGCCTCGTTGTCCGGGGTCCGCACCAGCACCAGCACGTCGAAGTCACCTCCGACGAGGGCGACATGCTCGACGTACGGGATCTCGCGCAGCGCACGCGAGATGTCCCGCCAGGCGTTCTGCTCGATGGTCACCGTGATGTACGCGCTGGTGCCGAGGCCCGCCCGCTTCGGGTTCAGACGGGCGGTGAAGCCGCTGATGACGTCCTCGGCGACCAGTCGGCCGATCCGGGTGTAGGCGTTGGCGCGCGAGATGTGCACCTGCTCGGCCAGTGCGCGGACCGACACCCGGCCGTCCTCGAGGAGCCGGCCCACGATCTGCCGGTCGATGTCGTCGAGTGAGGCGGCAGTTCGTCCGGACGCGGAGCCGGACGGCGAGTCCTTCTCAGACATATTGCGCTCCCAGGCCAGCCGGTTCGGCAGTTCATCGCCGGTTCGGCGGAAGTATTGAACACATATTCCGTAGTAGTGACCATTCTCCTGTCAAGTGTCCAGAGAAAGCGAGTGCCCTCCATGTCCGTGAAGAGCCTGCGACAGACGGTCCAGGGCCTGCTGCCGTCCCTCACCCCGGTGCGGTTCGTGGCCGAGAACGGCACTCCGGTCAAACCGCCCGCCGACTACACCGAGCCCCCGGCCGACGTGCTGCGCGAGGCGTACCGGCGGATGGTCCTGGGACGCCGGTTCGACACGCAGGCCACCGCGCTCACCAAGCAGGGGCGGCTCGCCGTCTACCCGTCCAGCCGGGGCCAGGAGGCCTGCCAGGTCGCCGCCGCGCTGGCACTGCGCCCGGACGACTGGCTCTTCCCGACCTACCGGGACTCCGTCGCCCTGGTCACCCGGGGCATCGACCCCCTGGAGGTGCTGACGCTGCTGCGCGGCGACTGGCACTGCGGATACGACCCGGCCGCCACCCGCACCGCACCGCAGTGCACCCCGCTGGCCACCCAGGTGCTGCACGCGACCGGCATGGCGGAGTCGATGCGCCGCAAGGGCGAGGACGGGGTGGCGATGGCACTCGTCGGCGACGGCGCCACCAGCGAGGGCGACTTCCACGAGGCGCTGAACTTCGCGGCCGTCTTCCGCGCGCCGGTCGTCTTCCTCGTCCAGAACAACAAGTACGCGATCTCCGTGCCGCTGGCCCGGCAGACCGCGGCGCCCGCTCTCGCCTACAAGGGCATCGGTCACGGGGTGCGCTGCGAGCAGGTCGACGGCAACGACCTGGTCGCCGTCCTGGCCGTGCTGACCGAGGCCGTCGCCCACGCCCGCGCCGGGCAGGGCCCCTTCCTGGTGGAGGCCCACACCTACCGCATGGACGCGCACACCAACGCCGACGACGCGACCCGCTACCGGGAAGCCGGCGAGGTCGAACGATGGCTCGCCGCCGACCCGCTCAGCCGGCTGGAGGCGTACCTGCGAGCGCGCGGGACGCTCACCGAGGAGGACGTCGCGGAGGCAGCGGAGCAGGCGGAGCTCCGGGCCGCGGAGCTGCGCGCGGGCATGAACGCGGAGTCCGCGCACGACCCGCTGGAGCTCTTCGAACACGTCTACGCCGAGCCGACCCCGCAACTGCGAGAACAGCGCGCCCTGCTGGCGGCCGAGCTGGCGGAGGCCGCGGAACCCACCACGCAGCAGCCCCGGTCGCAGACGCCGTTGCAGTCCCAGCAGACAGAGATGCAGACCCGGCTTCAGACTCAGGAGCGTTGACAGCCATGGCGAAGGTCACGATGGCGCAGGCGCTGAACACCGCCCTGCGTGACGCGCTGCGCGAGGACGAGCGCGTGCTCGTCTTCGGCGAGGACGTCGGTCCGCTGGGCGGCGTCTTCAGGATCACCGACGGACTGACCCGCGACTTCGGCGAGGAGCGGTGCTTCGACACCCCGCTGGCCGAGGCCGGCATCGTGGGACTGGCCGTCGGCATGGCGATGGGCGGCTTCCGGCCCGTGGTGGAGATGCAGTTCGACGCCTTCGCGTACCCGGCGTTCGAGCAGATCGCCTCGCACGTCGCCAAGCTGCGCAACCGGACCCGGGGGCGGCTCGCGCTGCCGATGGTGATCCGCATCCCCTACGCGGGCGGGATCGGCGGGGTCGAGCACCACTGCGACTCCAGCGAGGCGTACTACGCGCACACGCCCGGCCTGAAGGTCGTGACCCCGGCCACGGCCGAGGACGCCTACTGGCTGCTGCGGGACGCCGTGGCCGACCCCGATCCGGTGATCTTCCTGGAGCCGAAGAAGCTGTACTGGTCGAGGGAGGACGCCGACCTGGAGCGGCGCGGTGCGCTGCCGTTCGGGCGGGCCGCGATCCGGCGGGCGGGCCGCCACGCCACGATCGTCGCGTACGGACCGTCGGTGCCCGTCGCCCTCGCGGCCGCGGACGCCGCGGCGTCCGAGGGCGTCGAACTGGAAGTGGTGGACCTGCGGACCGTGGTGCCCTTCGACGACGAGACGGTGAGCGCCTCGGTACGCCGGACCGGGCGCTGTCTGGTCGTGCAGGAGGCCCAGGGCTTCGCCGGAGTCGGAGCGGAGATCGCCGCACGCGTCCAGGAGCGCTGCTTCCACTCGCTGGCCGCACCGGTGCTGAGGGTCGCCGGGTTCGACATCCCGTATCCGCCGCCCAAGCTCGAACACGCCCATCTGCCCGGTGTCGACCGGATCCTCGACACCGTCGACCGGCTCCAGCTCGACGACGCGCCGGACACTCGGCATCTTCTGAAGGGAGCGGTCGCATGACCACTGCGGCGCTGCGGGAGCAGTTGTTCCGGCTGCCCGACCTCGGGGAAGGGCTGACCGAGGCCGAGATCATCGAATGGAAGGTCGCGGTCGGCGACACGGTGACCGTCGACCAGATCGTCATCGAGGTCGAGACCGCCAAGGCCGCCGTCGAGGTACCGGTCCCGTACGCGGGCACGGTGCTGCGACTGCACGCGGAGGCGGGTTCGGCGCTGGGGGTGGGGGAGCCCCTGATCACGGTGGGCGAGGCGGGCACGGCACTCTCCGCCGACCCGGTCGCCCCGGCCGACGCGGCCGCGGAGCGGTACCGGGAGGAGGAACAGGCCGGCTCGGGCAACGTCCTGATCGGGTACGGGACAGGACACGGCCCGGCCCCCAGCCGTCGCCGTCGGCGGATCTCATCGCCTGTCCCCCTGCCGCACGCACCCCGGGTGATCTCGCCCCTCGTGCGCAGGATGGCTCAGGAGCACGGGATCGATGTGGCCGAGCTGTCGCCGTCCGGCCCGGCCGGTGTCGTCCTGAGACGTGACGTGGAGCAGGCCGTCGAGCGAGCCGGGCGGACGGCCTCCCCCGACCCGGTGCCGCAGTCGCAGTCCGCCCCGGAAGCCGGTGGTCAGCGCATCCCGCTGCGCGGAGTCCGCCGTGCCGTCGCGGACAAGCTCTCCCGCAGCCGCACCGAGATTCCCGACGCCACCACCTGGGTCGACGTGGACGCGACCGGCTTGCTCCAGGCCAAGAAGGCGCTGGAGGCCGCCGAACCCGGCCGCCGCATCGGGCTGCTGGCCCTGCTGGCCCGTATCTGCGTCGCCGCACTGACCCGTTACCCGGAGCTGAACTCCACGGTCGACACCGAGCGCCGGGAGATCGTCCGCTTCGGTGAGGTCCATCTGGGGTTCGCCGCCCAGACCGAGCGTGGCCTGGTCGTCCCCGTGGTCCGCGACGCCCACCGCATGACGACCGTGCAACTGGCCGCGGAACTGGCCCGGTTGACCGAGCTGGCCCGCGGCGGTGGCCTGCCGCCCGACCGTCTGACGGGTGGGACCTTCACCCTCAACAACTATGGGGTGTTCGGCGTGGACGGGTCGACGCCCATCATCAACCACCCGGAGGCAGCCCTCCTCGGGGCGGGCCGCATCGTCGACAAGCCCTGGGTGGTCGACGGCTCCCTGGCCGTCCGCAAGGTCATGCAGCTCTCCCTCAGCTTCGACCACCGGGTCTGCGACGGGGGAGTGGCCGGCGGCTTCCTGCGCCACGTGGCCGACTGCGTGGAACACCCGGCAGTCCTGCTCGCGGACGTCTGAACCGACCGAAGGACACGGAGACGCCGGCGCGGGCCTGACGCCCTAGCACTCGATGATGTTCACAGCCAGCCCGCCCCGCGCAGTCTCCTTGTACTTCACGCTCATGTCCGCCCCCGTGTCCTTCATCGTCTTGATGACCTTGTCCAGGGACACCTTGTGCGAGCCGTCCCCCCGCAGCGCCATCTTCGCCGCCGTGACCGCCTTCACCGCGGCCATGCCGTTGCGCTCGATGCAGGGGATCTGGACCAGGCCGCCGACCGGGTCGCAGGTCAGGCCCAGGTTGTGCTCCATGCCGATCTCGGCCGCGTTCTCCACCTGTTCGGGGGAGCCGCCGAGGACCTCGGCGAGGGCGCCCGCGGCCATCGAGCAGGCCGAGCCGACCTCGCCCTGGCAGCCGACCTCGGCGCCGGAGATGGAGGCGTTCTCCTTGAAGAGCATGCCGATGGCACCGGCGGCGAGCATGAACCGCACGACGCCGTCGTCATCGGCGCCGGGCACGAAGTTCATGTAGTAGTGGAGCACCGCGGGGATGATGCCGGCGGCCCCGTTGGTCGGGGCGGTCACCACCCGTCCGCCCGCCGCGTTCTCCTCGTTCACCGCCATCGCGTAGAGCGTGATCCACTCCATCGCGTGGGCCAACGGGTCGCCCTCGGCGCGGAGTTGGCGCGCGGTGACGGCCGCGCGCCGACGTACGCGAAGGCCGCCCGGCAGGATGCCTTCACGGGACATCCCGTGCGACACACACGCCCGCATCACCTGCCAGATCTCCAGCAGGCCGGCCCGGATCTCGTCCTCCGTGCGCCAGGCCCGCTCGTTCTCCAGCATCAGCGAGGAGATCGACAGACCGGTCTCCTTCGCCAGCCGCAGCAGCTCGTCGCCGGTGCGGAAGGGGTATTTCAGCACCGTGTCGTCGAGCTTGATCCGGTCCGCGCCCATGGCGTCCTCGTCGACGACGAACCCGCCGCCCACCGAGTAGTACGTCTTCGACATGAGCTCGGCGCCCGAGGCGTCGTAGGCCCACACCGTCATGCCGTTCGCGTGGTACGGAAGCGCCTTGCGGCGGTGCAGCACCAGGTCGTCGTCGAAGGAGAACGGGATCTCGCGCTCACCGAGCAGCTTCAGGACCCCCGTGGCCTTGATGTCCGCCACCCGGTCGTCCGCGTTCTCCACGTCCACCGTGCGCGGGGACGCCCCCTCCAGGCCGAGCAGCACCGCCTTCGGGGTGCCGTGGCCGTGGCCGGTCGCGCCCAGGGAGCCGTAGAGCTCGCAGCGGACCGAGGCGACGGCCGGCAGCAGGTCCTCCTTGCGCAGGCGGCGGGCGAACATGCGGGCCGCGCGCATCGGGCCGACCGTGTGGGAGCTCGACGGGCCGATGCCGATCGAGAACAGGTCGAAGACCGAGATGGCCACGGGAACTCCTTCACAAAGGGTGGGGGCACACGTCGTCGGGTGCCCCCACCGGGGAACTACTTGTTCAGACCGGCGTACAGCGGGTGCTTGTCGGCGAGGGCCTTGACCCGGGCCTTCAGTGCGTCCACGTCGTACGACGGCTTCAGTGTCTCGGCGATGACGTCCGCGACCTCGGTGAAGTCCTCGGCCGTGAAGCCGCGGGTCGCCAGGGCGGGCGTGCCGATCCGCAGGCCCGACGTGACCATCGGCGGGCGCGGGTCGTTCGGGACGGCGTTGCGGTTGACCGTGATGCCGACCTCGTGGAGACGGTCCTCGGCCTGCCGCCCGTCCAGCTCGGACTCGCGCAGGTCGACGAGGATGAGGTGCACGTCGGTGCCGCCGGAGAGCACGTCGACCCCGGCCTCCCGGGCGTCGTCGGCCGTCAGACGCTCGGCGAGGATGCGCGCACCGTCCACCGTACGCCGCTGGCGCTCCTTGAACTCCTCGCCCGCCGCGACCTTGAAGGACACCGCCTTCGCCGCGATCACGTGCTCCAGGGGACCGCCCTGGAAGCCCGGGAACACGGAGGAGTTCAGCTTCTTCGCGAACTCCTGCTTGGCGAGGATGATCCCGCCGCGCGGGCCGCCCAGCGTCTTGTGGGTGGTGGAGGTGACCACGTCCGCGTGCTCGACGGGGTTGGGGTGCAGCCCGGCCGCGACCAGACCCGCGAAGTGGGCCATGTCGACCCACAGGTACGCCTCGACCTCGTCGGCGATCCGGCGGAACTCCGCGAAGTCCAGCTGGCGCGGGTACGCCGACCAGCCCGCGATGATCACCTTGGGCCGGTGTTCGCGCGCGAGCTTCTCCAGCTCGGCCATGTCGACCAGACCGGTCGCCGGGTCCACGTGGTACGCGACGACGTCGAACTGCTTGCCGGAGAAGTTCAGCCGCATCCCGTGGGTCAGGTGACCGCCGTGGGCGAGGTCGAGCCCGAGGATGGTGTCGCCGGGCTGCGCCAGCGCGAACAGCGCGGCCTGGTTGGCCGAGGCGCCGGAGTGGGGCTGCACGTTGGCGTACTCGGCGCCGAACAGCTCCTTGACCCGGTCGATCGCGATCTGCTCGGCCACGTCGACGTGCTCGCAGCCGCCGTAGTAGCGGCGGCCGGGGTAGCCCTCGGCGTACTTGTTGGTGAGGACCGAGCCCTGCGCCTCCATGACCGCGAGCGGAGCGAAGTTCTCCGAGGCGATCATCTCGAGGGTGGACTGCTGCCTGACCAGCTCGGCGTCGACCGCGGCGGCGATCTCCGGGTCGAGCTCGTGCAGGGGCGTGTTCAGTGCGGACATCAGGTGTACGACTCCTCAGCCGGCGGAAAAGGCGGTGTACTCGTCGGCGGAGAGCAGGTCGGCCGGCTCCTCCGAGACGCGTACCTTGAACAGCCAGCCGCCCTCGAAGGGGGCGGAGTTCACCAGTGCCGGGTCGCTGACGACGTCCTCGTTGACCTCCGTGACCTCACCGGAGACGGGGGAGTACAGGTCGCTGACCGACTTGGTCGACTCCAGCTCGCCGCAGGTCTCGCCCGCGGTCACCGTGTCACCGACCTCCGGGAGCTGCACGAAGACGACATCGCCGAGCGCGTTGGCCGCGTGCTCCGTGATGCCGACCGTCGAGACGCCGTCCTCGGCGCCCGACAGCCACTCGTGCTCCTTGCTGTAGCGCAGCTGCTGGGGGTTGCTCATGGCCTGAATTCTCCTGTACGCGGGGGAGTGCTGATGAAGGGGGGACTGCGAAAGGCGTGCGTGAGCAGCGACTCTGTGCTCAGCATCACCTACGGCGGCTACTTCTGGCGCTTGTAGAACGGCAGCGCCACGACCTCGTACGGCTCGTGGCTGCCCCGGATGTCCACACCGACACCGGCCGTGCCCGGCGTCGCGTGCGCGGCGTCGACGTACGCCATCGCGATCGGCCTGCCCAGCGTGGGGGAGGGGGCGCCGGAGGTGACCTCGCCGATCACCTCGCCGTCCGCGACGACCGCGTACCCGGCACGCGGGACGCGACGCCCCTCGGCGACGAGCCCGACCAGGACACGCGGCGTTGCGGCGGCGGCGCGCTCAGCGGCCTGCTCGAGCGCCTCCCGTCCGACGAAGTCGCCGTCCTTCTCGAACTTCACGACCCGCCCGAGCCCGGCGTCGAAGGGGGTCAGCTCCCGCGAGAGCTCGTGCCCGTACAGCGGCATGCCCGCTTCCAGGCGCAGCGTGTCCCGGCAGGACAGGCCGCAGGGGATCAGGCCGACGCCCTCGCCCGCCTTCGTCAGGGCCTGCCACAGCGTCTCCGCGTCGGAAGGCGCCACGAACAGCTCGAAGCCGTCCTCCCCGGTGTACCCGGTGCGGGCGATCAGCGCGGGCACGCCGGCTACCGTGCCCGGCAGACCGGCGTAGTACTTCAGGCCGTCGAGGTCGGCGTCGGTCAGGGACGCGAGGATTCCGGGGGACTCCGGTCCCTGTACGGCGATCAGCGCGTAGGCGTCCCGGTCGTCGCGCACCTCGGCGTCGAAGCCGGCCGCGCGCTCGGTCAGCGCGTCCAGCACGACCTGGGCGTTGGATGCGTTGGCGACCACCATGAACTCGGTTGCCCCGAGCCGGTAGACGATCAGGTCGTCCAGGATGCCGCCGTCGGCCTGGCAGATCATGGTGTAGCGGGCCCGGCCGACACCGACCGAGGCGATGTTGCCGACAAGGGCGAAGTTCAGCAGCGCGGCCGCCTGCGGTCCGGTCACGGTGATCTCGCCCATGTGGGAGAGGTCGAAGAGCCCGGCTTTCGTGCGTACCGCGTTGTGCTCGTCGCGCTCGGAGCCGTAGCGCAGGGGCATGTCCCAGCCGGCGAAGTCGGTCATCGTCGCGCCCAGCGACCGATGCAGGGCATCGAGCGCGGTGCGACGGGGTTCAGAACTGCTCATCGGACGTCGTCTCCAAGGATCCCAGGACAGGGGTGTGACGGGCGAGGTGGTTCCTCCCCATCTGTCATCGGAACCTGAGAGGTTCGCCATGAAGAACATGGCTTGCACCTTGGGTGGAGCCGCCTTCAGGTCGGCGGCCCGCTTTTCAGATGTGCCTCGCCCGCGCGGTAACGGGGGCCTGAGAGATTCAAGGGAGGGACTTGCTCCTTCGGCGCCCGGGTACACGTACCCGGGACTCTCCCGCGCGGATTCAAGCGGCCGGTATGCAGTTGGCGCGGACATCATTGCACGCCCCGGACGCCGACGGCAGGGCCGCATCTGCTCCTCCCTTTGTGACTGCCCTGTGGCGGTACGCGTACAGAAACGCGAGAGATCATCCATTACCTTCTCTTTACGCTCGGTGGGGAGGGAAACCCCGATCCCGGAGGAGGACGATGACGGTGAACAGGACCACGGTGTACGCGACGACCTCGGCGATCGCGCTGCCCGAGCAGCCCGCGGCCCACGCCGTCGAGGCCCGCGGCACCCGCCCGGTCGTCCGTGACCTGCGCGACCGCGCGGGCCGCAGCCCGCACGCCCTGCTCTTCGGCCCGGGGGACGTCGTCGTCATCACCGGCCTGCCCGGCAGCGGCAAGTCCACGCTGATGAAGCGTGCGGTCAACGGGATCAGGATCGACTCCCAGGACACCCGCGACCGCTGGGACGGCCGGCTGTCCCGCTTACTGCCGTACGCCGTCTACCGCCCCCTGGTCCGGCTCGCGCACTACGCCGGGCTGCGCCGCGCCCTGCGCTCCGGCGAGGGAGTCGTCGTGCACGACTGCGGCACGCAGACCTGGGTGCGGGGCTGGCTGGCCCGCGAGGCTCGGCGCCGGGGCGGCACCCTGCGTCTGCTGCTGCTCGACGTCTCGGCGGAGACCGCGCTGGAGGGCCAGCGCGAGCGCGGCCGGGGCGTCTCGCGGTACGCCTTCCTGCGGCACCGCGGTGCCGCCGCCCGGCTGATCCGCTCCGTGGAGCGCGGTGACCTGCCCCAGGGCTGCGGTTCGGCGGTGCTGATCGACCGAGACGCGGCGGCCGTGCTGCGGCGGATCGGGTTCACGGGCTGAGGCGCTGGGTTTCCCGGGCTGAGCCACCTTGCGCCGCACCCGCTAGCCTTCAGCCACATCAACAGCGGTTCACAGCAGGCGGTCAGACAGATGGACTTCCCGGCGGATCTTCCCGCGGACTTTCCAGGGCAAGCGCACCCGCACCCCCATCCGCACGGCGGATGGCCCGGCAACGAGCTGGAGGAGGTGCTCTCGGCCTCCCTCGGCATGCCCTCGGCGGGCGGCCGGATCATCGAGGTGCTCGGACGCAGCTTCGTCTGGATCCCGCTGCCGAACGGCGGCGGTCCGCACAGCGGCCCCCTCGACCTGCCCACTCTGGAGATCGGGGGCCAGGCCTTCGTCCCGGTCTTCAGCTCCGAGGAGCAGTTCCGCCAGGTCGTCGGCAGCCATCTGTCGTACACCATCGCCCCGGCGGTCGAGTTCGCCCGCGGTCTGCCCCCGCACGTGGGCATCGCGGTGAACCCCGACGGTGTGGTCGGCGTGCCCCTCCCGCCCGCCGCCGTCGCCGACCTGTGCCGGGTGGGCCGCACCCCGCTGGACGGGCCCAACACCGGTGGCCGGGTCAAGCTCTACGAGCCGGACTGGCAGGACGACCCGGTCGACTTCCTGGCGGCCGCGTCCGCCGAGTTCGCGGCCACCGGAGTGGTCCTCACGGCCCGCCGCTGCCTGGCCGCCATCGAGACGGCCGACCCGGTCATGTTCGTGGGCGTGGAACTCTCCCAGTGGGAGGGCGACCTGCGCACCCTGCCGATGGACGCCCTCGGCCGGGCGCTGGGGCACACCCCGGTGCCATGGCCGGTCAACCTGGTCCTGCTGGACGTGGCGGACGACCCGGTGGGCCACTGGATGCGCGAGCAGGTACGGCCCTTCTACCTGCACGGTCACTAGACCTGTTGTCAGGGGTGCCACACGTGCCCCGTACCGCCGACGGTCAACCAGCCCCGACCCGGTAGGCGCTTAAGCTGTTCCCATACCTGGGGCAACCTTCAAGAAGGGGCGGCACAACGTGAGCGGCGCCAGCGGAACCGGCACCACGACCGGCCAGGTCGAGCACATGCTGCGCCAGGTGACGCCCGGGCGCTACGACGCCTACGAGGCATTGCTCAAGGCACTCGCGAGCCCCGGCTCCGGCCAGATCTGGATGCTCCTGTGGCACGGCCAGTCCGGCTCCCCGGACGCCCAGTACGGGAACATGGAGGTCGGCGGCTACGGCTACGCCCCCTGTGTGACCTCGGCCCAGGAACTGAGCGCCAGTGGCTGGAACCGTTCGTACGAAGTGGTCGACGGCATCGACGTGGCCCGCACGCTCTATCCCGACCACTACGGCCTCTGGCTCAACCCGCACGCCCCCGGCGGCGGCGTCGGCATCCCCTGGCTCGACCTGCGCCGCATCGCGACCGGCCTGGAGCGCCAGCCCGCCGGGCCGCTGCGGCTGTCGGAACCCGGCATCGAGATCCCCCAGTTCTACGCCCTGCTCGTGCAGAACGCCCACCGCACCCCGGCGGTCCGCTCGCTGCGCCGCGCCTGGGTGCAGCCGGCGCTCGGGGCGCCGTATCTCGCCATCGGCCTGGACGTGTACGACACCAGTCCCTCGGCCGTGGACTCGGTGCGCGCGATGATGCAGCAGTCCATCGGCGCCGTCCCGGACGGGCTGCCGGTGTCGACCGTGGCGATGTCCGACGAGTACGACCCGGTGGCGCTGTGGATGCGTGCCGGCGCCCGTCCGTTCTACGACCGCGAGGCCCATGGATCGCCCGCGCAGTCACCGGCGGCAGGGTACGGCTACCCACCGGCCCGCGGTGGCTACTGAGAGCAATGACAAGCGTTCGCCTCGTTTACATAACGGCCACATTTCTTCGCGCGTAGATAGCGGCGGATCGTCACGAAGGTCATTTAATGTGCCGTTCTGTCCCAACTGGCATGCGTCCGGGGTGTGTTACCCGCTGTTCGGATAACGGAATCCCTCGTACTGCATCACGGTTACGCATACTTTCCTCGCCAGGCCTGGCGGGTGATCGCAGCGAAGCTGAAGACTCCCCAGGCAGACGCAGGATCAGACGTTCCTGCGCGCTGAGCAAGTCGACAAAGCCGTAATCCACGGCAGGTGTAGGCCGGTCACCACCGGCGAGAGGGGTCGGGTCACTGTGACCGCACCGATCGAGACCACCGGGGCGCAGGCCGAGGCGCAGCCGGAGGCTGTCCTCGTCGGCGCCGCAAAGGGGCAGATCGAAGGCCGTTCCCTGGGGCAGATCGCCTGGTCCCGGTTCAAGAAGGACAAGGTGGCGGTCGCCGGTGGCGTGATCGTCATCCTGCTGATCCTGCTCGCGGTGCTCTCCCGGCCCATCCAGGCCATGTTCGGGCTGGACCCGAACGCCCTGCACCAGGATCTGATCGACCCGAACACCTCGCTGCCCAAGGGTGACTTCGGCGGCATGAGCTGGTCGCACCCGCTCGGTGTGGAGCCGAAGTTCGGCCGCGACATCGCGACCCGCATCCTCGAGGGCTCCTGGGTCTCCCTGGTCGTCGCCTTCGGCGCCACGATCCTGTCCAACACGATCGGCGCCGTGCTCGGCGTGGTCGCCGGCTACTACGGCGGCCGCGTCGACACGATCATCAGCCGGCTGATGGACACCTTCCTGGCGTTCCCCCTCCTGCTGTTCGCCATCGCCATCTCGGCCACGCTCCAGGGCGGCGCCTTCGGCCTCGAGGGGCTGCCGCTGCACATCAGCGTGCTGATCTTCGTCATCGGCTTCTTCAACTGGCCCTACCTCGGCCGCATCGTGCGAGGCCAGACGCTGGCCCTCCGCGAGCGGGAGTTCGTCGACGCCTCGCGCGGGATGGGGGCCAAGGGGCCGTACATCCTCTTCCGGGAGCTGCTGCCGAACCTCGTCGGCCCGATCATCGTCTACTCGACGCTGCTCATCCCGACCAACATCCTCTTCGAGGCGTCGCTGAGCTTCCTCGGCGTCGGTATCCAGCCCCCGCAGGCGTCCTGGGGCGGCATGATCAACCAGGCGGTCACCTACTACCAGGTCGACCCGCAGTTCATGATCGTGCCTGGTCTGGCCATCTTCGTGACCGTCCTGGCATTCAACCTGCTCGGCGACGGTCTCCGCGACGCTCTCGACCCGCGCAGCCGCTGACCCGCGACCCGCGGTGAGAGTCCACAAGATTTCCGACAATTGAAGGGGAAGCAGACCATCATGCGAAGGTCAGCGCTGGCCGCAGTGGCGGCCATCGGCAGTGCGAGCCTGTTGCTCTCGGCTTGCAGCAAGGCCGATGACAACGGTGGAGACGGGAACAAGTCGGCTGGGGCCAACGCAGCGACCAAGGGCGTCGTCAATGCCTCCACCCAGAAGGGTGGGACGGTCACGTACGAGTACTCCGACGTCCCGGACTCCTTCGATCCCGGCAACACGTACTACGCCTACATGTACAACCTCAGCCGGCTGTACGCCCGCCCGCTGATGACCTTCAAGCCCGGTCCGGGCGAGGAGGGCAACACGCTGGTCCCGGACCTCGCCGAGAAGGCGGGCGAGCCGAGCGACGGCGGCAAGACCTGGACGTACAAGATCCGCTCCGGTCTGAAGTACCAGGACGGCACGCCGATCACCTCGAAGGACGTCAAGTACGCCGTCGAGCGCTCCAACTTCGCGCGTGACGTGCTCTCCCTCGGCCCGAACTACTTCCAGCAGTTCATGGAGGGCGGCAAGGCGTACAAGGGCCCCTACAAGGACAAGAGCGCCGAGGGCCTGAAGTCCATCGAGACGCCGGACGACACCACGATCGTCTTCAAGCTCAACCGTCCCTTCCAGGAGTTCGACTACCTGGTCGCGACGCCGCAGACGGCTCCGGTGCCGAAGGCCAAGGACACCGGCATCGACTACGTCAAGAGCATCGTGTCCTCGGGCTCGTACAAGTTCCAGAGCTACGACGAGGGCAAGCAGGCCGTCCTCGTCAAGAACGAGAACTGGGACCCGAAGAGCGACCCGCTGCGCAAGCAGTACCCGGACAAGATCGTCGTCAAGCTGAAGGTCAACGCCGAGACGATCGACCAGGACGTCCAGGCCGGTGACGCGATCGACCTCGGTGGTACCGGTGTCCAGGCCGCGACCCAGGCGAAGGTCGTCAACAGCGCCGACCTGAAGGCCAACACGGACAACACCTACGGTGGCCGTCTGGTCTACATGGCGATCAACAACCAGGTCGCCCCGTTCGACAAGGTCGAGTGCCGCAAGGCCGTCGAGTACGCCGTCGACAAGGTCTCCGTGCAGACCGCCGAGGGCGGCCCGATCCGCGGTGACGTCGCCACCACCGTCCTGCCCCCGGACATCAAGGGCTACTCGAAGGCCGACGTCTACGCGACCACCGGCAACAAGGGTGACGTCGCCAAGGCCAAGGAGCAGCTGAAGGCCTGCGGCAAGACGGCGATCAACACCAACATCTCGGCGCGCAGCGACCGCCCGCAGGAGATCGACGCGGCCACCGCGATCATCGCCTCGCTGAAGAAGGTCGGCATCAACGCCAGCCTGAAGCAGTACCCGTCGGGCAAGTACTTCACCGACTACGCGGGTGTGCCGACGTTCGACAAGAAGCAGAACATCGGCCTGCACATGATGCAGTGGGGTGCCGACTGGAACTCCGGTTACGGCTTCCTCCAGCAGATCCTGCACGGTGACGCGATCGGCGCGTCCGGCAACACCAACCTCTCGTATCTGAACGACAAGCAGATCAACGAGATGCTGGAGAAGGCCATCGCCACCGAGGACGACACCGGGCGCAACGCCCTGTACGGGCAGATCGACAAGCGTGCGATGGACCTGGCGGCGCTCGTCCCGCTGACCTACTTCAAGGTCCTGCTGTACCGTCCCGCGGGCTTCACCAACCTGGTGTCCACGGCGGCCTTCAGCGGTCAGTACGACTACCTCAACATCGGCACGACCAAGAAGTAGCCCCGGAAGGCAGGTGAAGGCATTGGTGCCCGTGGGCCTCACGGCCCGCGGGCACCAGCGCCGGTCCCCGTGATCTCGTACATCCTCCGTCGGACGTTCGCGGCAGTGATCCTGCTGCTCGTCGTCACCGCGGTCACCTTCGCGATCTTCTTCCTGCTGCCGCGGATGGCCGGCCAGACCGCCGACCAGCTCGCGCAGCAGTACATCGGAAAGAGTCCGACGAAGGCCGACATCGCCGCGGTCAAGCAGAACCTCGGTCTGGACGAGCCCCTTTATGCCCAGTACTGGCACTTCATCAAGGGGATCGTGTCCGGCGCCACCTACAACCTGGGCCCCACGACGGCGCACTGTGACGCGCCGTGCTTCGGCTACTCCTTCAAGAACCACGTGGCGGTCTGGCCGCAGCTCACCTCGCGCCTCCCGGTGACCATCTCGCTGGCGGCCGGTGCCGCCGTGATGTGGCTGGTCTCCGGTGTCGTGATCGGTGTGATCTCCGCCCTCAAGCCCCGCAGCTTCTTCGACCGCACCTTCATGGGCGTCGCGCTCGCCGGTGTCTCGCTGCCCATGTTCTTCACGGGCAACCTGGCGCTGCTGCTCTTCACCTACCAGTGGCCGATCTTCGGGCGGACCTATGTGCCGTTCACCGAGAATCCGGCCCAGTGGGCCAACACGCTCTTCCCGGCCTGGTGCTCGCTCGCCCTGCTGTACTCCGCCATCTACGCGCGGCTGACCCGCTCGGGCATGATGGAGACGATGAACGAGGACTTCATCCGCACGGCCCGCGCCAAGGGCCTGCGGGAGCGCAACGTCGTCGCCCGGCACGGACTGCGGGCCGCGCTGACCCCGATCATCACCGTCTTCGGTATGGACCTTGGCCTGCTGCTCGGCGGCGCCGTGATCACCGAGACCGTGTTCTCGCTGCCGGGCATCGGCCAGTACGCGGTGCAGGGCATCACCGACAACGACCTGCCCCCGATCCTCGGCGTCACCCTGCTCGCCGCCGTCTTCGTCGTGATCGCAAATCTCCTGGTGGACCTCTTGTACGCCGCCGCCGACCCGCGCGTGAGGCTCTCGTGACCGAACTCTCCAAGACCGGTGCCGCCCTGGGCGAGCCGGCTCCGGGGAACGCCCCCGACGCCTTCCTCGCGGTCCGCGACCTCAAGGTGCACTTCCCGACCGACGACGGACTGGTCAAGTCCGTGGACGGGCTCAGCTTCCAGGTGGAGAAGGGCAAGACCCTCTGCATCGTGGGCGAGTCGGGCTCCGGCAAGTCCGTCACCTCGCTGGCCATCATGGGTCTGCACCGGCTCGGCGCACGCGGCAAGAACGTGCAGATGTCCGGCGAGATCTGGCTGGACGGCAAGGAACTGGTCTCCGCCGACCCGGACGAGGTGCGCCGGCTGCGCGGCCGCGAGATGGCGATGATCTTCCAGGACCCGCTGTCCGCGATGCACCCGTACTACACGATCGGCAACCAGATCGTGGAGGCGTACCGGGTCCACAACAACGTCAGCAAGAAGGTCGCGCGCAAGCGGGCGATCGAGATGCTCGACCGGGTCGGCATCCCCGAGCCGGACAAGCGCGTGGACGGCTACGCGCACGAGTTCTCCGGCGGTATGCGCCAGCGCGCGATGATCGCCATGGCGCTGGTCAACAACCCCGAACTGCTCATCGCGGACGAGCCGACGACCGCCCTCGACGTCACCGTCCAGGCGCAGATCCTCGACCTCATCCGGGACCTGCAGAAGGAGTTCGGCTCCGCGGTCGTCCTCATCACCCACGACCTGGGTGTGGTCGCCGAGATCGCCGACGACGTGCTCGTGATGTACGGCGGCCGGTGCGTGGAGCGGGGCAGCGTCGACGACGTCTTCGAGCGGCCGCAGCACCCGTACACCTGGGGTCTGCTCGGCTCGATGCCGCGCATCGACCGGGAGACCTCCGAGCGGCTCATCCCCGTCAAGGGCCAGCCGCCGAGCCTCATCAACGTCCCCTCGGGCTGCGCCTTCCACCCCCGCTGCCCGTACGCGGACATCCCCAAGGGCGATGTCACCCGTACCGTGCGCCCGGAGCTCCAGCAGGTCGGCGGCGGGCACTTCTCCGCCTGCCACCTCTCGCCGGAGGACCGCACGCGGATCTGGACCGAAGAGATTGCGCCGAAGCTGTGAGTGAGACGAAGAAGACGGATGCGGACGTGACGGCCGCCCCCGACGAGCGCGAGGTGCTGCTCAAGGTCGAGGGCCTCCAGAAGCACTTCCCGATCCGCAAGGGCGTCCTCCAGCGCCAGGTCGGCGCCGTCAAGGCGGTCGACGGCATCGACTTCGAGGTGCGCAAGGGCGAGACCCTCGGCGTGGTCGGTGAGTCGGGCTGCGGCAAGTCGACCATGGGCCGGGTCATCACCCGTCTCCAGGAACCGACCGGCGGCTCGATCCACTTCGAGGGCCAGGACATCACGCGGCTGAACTCGGCCGGCATGCGTCCGCTGCGGCGGGACATACAGATGATCTTCCAGGACCCGTACGGCTCGCTGAACCCGCGCCACACGATCGGCGGCATCGTCTCGGCGCCGTTCCGTCTCCAGGGCGTGGAGCCCGAGGGCGGGGTGAAGAAGGAGGTCCAGCGCCTCCTGGAGCTGGTGGGCCTGAGCCCCGAGCACTTCAACCGCTACCCGCACGAGTTCTCCGGCGGTCAGCGGCAGCGCATCGGCATCGCCCGCGCGCTCGCCCTGAAGCCGAAGCTGGTGGTCGCGGACGAGCCGGTCTCGGCCCTGGACGTGTCGATCCAGGCGCAGGTCGTGAACCTGATGGACGACCTCCAGGAGGAGCTCGGCCTCACGTACGTGATCATCGCGCACGACCTGTCCGTCGTACGGCACGTCTCGGACCGCATCGCGGTGATGTACCTCGGCAAGATCGTCGAACTCGCCGACCGCACCTCGCTGTACGAGGCGCCGATGCACCCGTACACCAAGGCCCTGATGTCGGCGGTCCCGGTGCCGGACCCCAAGCGCCGGGGCGCCAAGTCCGAGCGCATCCTGTTGCGCGGCGACGTCCCGTCCCCGATCTCCCCGCCCTCCGGCTGCCGCTTCCACACCCGGTGCTGGAAGGCGACGGAGATCTGCAGGACGACCGAGCCGCAGCTGGTCGAGCTGCGTCCCGGCCAGCGGGTGGCCTGCCACCACCCGGAGAACTTCGCGGACCAGGCCCCGCAGGACACCGTGCTCCTGTCGGTCGCCAAGGAGGCGGCCGCGCTGGTCGCCGAGGAGGTCCCGGCGGAGAAGCCGGAGGCAGTGGTCGCGGCGGATACCGAGGCAGTGGCCGCAAAGACGGGTCCAGGCGCCAAGACCACACCCACCGCACCTCTCGAGACGGGCGAGTCGGCCGACTCAGGGGCGCGGGGCGGTGTTGAATCTGCGGCTACCGCCGCGGGGGCGCGACCGGCCCCCACCGACCCGCAGCCGACCGACGAACCGGAAGACCCCAGTCAGGAGTCAACCGACAAGTAACGCATGACGAGTTGGCAAAGTCATGCACATGTCCGAACGGGAGAGTGAAGAGTCGTCCGTGTCCGACTGATCGGCACACGCTCGAAAGGGACGGCCCATGACACTCTCCCGTTCGACACGCTTAGGAGCCACCGTCACCGCGGTGGCTTCCTTCTTTGTCATCGCCGCCGCCCCGGCCCCGAAACCCGGCGCCCCCGGCATCGGCGACCCCTACTTCCCGACCCTCGGCAACGGCGGCTTCGACGCCCGCCACTACACCCTCGACATGGCGTACAACCCGGACACCGACCGTCTGGACGGCCGTACGACACTCACCGCCCGCGCCACCCAGAACCTCTCGTCCTTCGACCTGGACCTCCAGAAACTCGAGGTCACCGGAGTCGAAGTGGACGGAAGACGCGCCCAGTTCACGCGCGACGGCGACGAGATACGCATCACGCCACGCCAATCCCTGCGCAAGGGCCACGACTTCACGGTCGCCGTCACCTACGGCGGCGTCCCCGAACCCCTCAACGGGCCCATCGTCTTCGGCTCCGACTACGGCTGGATGAAGACCCCCGACGGCGTCTTCGTCGCCTGTGAACCCAACGCCGCCTCCACCTGGTTCCCGTCCAGCGACCACCCCGCCGACAAGGCCACCTACGACATCCGCATCAGGACGCCGAAGGGCCTGACCGCGGTCTCCAACGGCCGGCTCGTGTCGACGTACGACAAGGGCGGCTCGACGTACACCCACTGGCGCGAGAAGAAGCCGATGGCGACCTATCTCGCGACCGCCACCATCGGGAAGTTCGACGTCCGCACCGGGAAGACCCCCGGCGGCATCCCCATCTACACGGCCATCGACCCGGTGCTGCAGAACAGCAACAACGTCGACGTGTACGGCGTGACGGCCGAGGCCACCGACTACTGGTCGCAGGTCTTCGGGCCGTACCCCTTCGAGGAGACCGGCGCGATCGTCGACGACATGCCGCAGGCGGGGTTCTCGCTGGAGGTGCAGTCGAAGCCGGTCTACTCGGCGGTGCGCAGCGAGACGACGATCGTGCACGAGCTGGCCCACCAGTGGTTCGGGGACAGCGTCTCCGTCGCGCACTGGAAGGACATCTGGCTCAACGAGGGCTTCGCCACCTACAGCCAGTGGCTGTGGGCCGAGCACAAGGGCACCCGCTCCGCCCACGACTCCTTCATCGCGGGCTACGACGCCCGGCCCGCCGACAGTGCCTTCTGGCAGACCGTCGTCGGTGACCCGCAGCGCGACACGATGTTCGCCTCCGCCGTCTACCAGCGCGGCGCGATGACCCTCCAGGTGCTGCGCGAACGCATCGGCGACAAGGCCTTCTTCAAGCTGCTGCCGGCCTGGACGAAGCTCCACCGCTACGGCAACGCGAACACCGCCGACTTCATCCGGCTCGCCGAGAAGGTCAGCGGACAGCAGCTGGACGACCTGTTCCGCACCTGGCTCTTCACGACGGGCAAACCGGCCCGGTAGCAGCCCCTGCGCAAGAATGCGGTGTGCTCCAGCAACTGTTCAGTCCCTCCGTCCAGCACACGCTCGACCTCGTCGGCATCTTCGTGTTCGCCATCTCCGGCGCGCTGCTGGCCGTCCGCAAGAACTTCGACGTCTTCGGCATAGCCGTGCTCGCCGAGGTCACCGCGCTGGGCGGAGGGCTGTTCCGGGACCTGATCATCGGCGCGGTACCGCCCGCCGCCTTCACGGACCTCGGCTACTTCGTCACCCCGCTGCTCGCCGCCCTCCTGGTCTTCTTCCTGCACCCGCACGTGGAGCGCATCCAGGTCGGCGTGAACGTCTTCGACGCGGCAGGGCTCGGCCTGTTCTGCGTAGCCGGGACGACGAAGGCGTACGAGTACGGGCTCGGCCTCACCCAGTCCGCGACCCTGGGCCTGGCCACCGCCGTCGGCGGCGGTGTCCTCAGGGACGTGCTCGCCAACGAGGTGCCCTCGCTGCTGCGCTGGGACCGCGACCTGTACGCGGTCCCCGCGATCGTCGGTGCCACCATGGCCGCCCTGTGCATTCGCTACGGCGCCCTCAACCCGATCACGAGCGGGCTGGCGGCTCTCACGGCTTTCGTACTGCGGCTGCTCGCGATGCGGTTCCACTGGCGAGCTCCGCGGGCGTGGAACCGACGGTCGACCGTGCGTGAGGAGTAGCGCCCGCCCGGCCGTGCAGCAGCCCCATCTCCTCGGTCAGCCAGCGGAACGCCGGGACCACCTGCGGCTTCCACAGCGCCATGTTGTGGCCGCCCGCGCTCTTCGGGACGTAGACGACGTGCACGGTCGTCGGCGCTTTCGCGATCTGTTCGAGGCCCACGGCCGCCTCGTAGCCGTCGCCCGGCTGACCGGACTGGTACAGCGCGATCGCGGGCGGGGTGCGGGCCTCGCGCAGTAGCAGGTAGGGGTTGTTGGCGCGGCGCAGGGCGGGGGTCTCGGCGGCCAGTGAATTGCGTTCGCCGATCGGGTCGTTGTAGCCGGACATGCTGACCGCGGCCCGGTAGCGGTCGGGGTGGGCGACGGCGAGCTTCGTCGCGCAGTGCCCGCCCGCCGAGTACCCGGCCGCGGCCCAGCCCGCCGGCCCGGACCGGGCACGGAAGTTGTCCGTGACCATCTTCGGCACGTCGACGCTGAGCCAGGTGTCGGCGTCGACCGTGCCGGTGATGTTGGCGCATCCGGTGTCGACCCCGGCCAGCAGGTTCATGCGCGGGGCGACCAGGATGAACGGCGCCACCTTGCCGTCCCGCATCAGCGGCCGGAGCTGGTTCACCGCGTGCAGTGACCCGAACCAGGCCTTCGCCGAGCCCGGATAGCCCGACAGCAGCTCCACCACGGGGAACTTGCGGTGCCGGTAGCCGGGCTCGCCGTACTGCGGCGGCAGCCAGACGTAGACCTCGGCGTCGACCCCCGAGACCCGGCCCTTGAGCTGGGTCACCCGCACGCCCTTCATGCCGGGCCCCGAGGCCTTCGTGAAGTGCTGCTTCACCTTGGGCAACCGTTTCAGCGAGATGCCGCCGGTGCCGTCGGCGCCCAGGTCGGCGGCCTGCTGGACGTGGTTGCCGGTGCCGAGCAGGTCGGCCCAGTTGTCGTACAGGTTGTTCTGGTTGTTGACCAGCACGAAGACGAGGGCGACGGCCGTGCCCTGGGCGAACAGCACCATCAGTACGCGGGCGACGGCGCGGGCGATCCGGGGCCCCCGCACCCGCGACCACAGGGCGAGCGGCAGTACGAGGGCGACGACGGACAGCACGATCAACGTGTACAGGAACGTGGTCCCGGTGAGGCTCATGTCCCTGTAGAGGGGGTTGCCGGGGCCCGGGTTTGCGGACGAGTAGGGACACTTACCGAGAAATTGCCCGGGTCTCACCTGGGTGATCGGGTAAGAAGAGGGGGTAAGGAGCGGAGGTAGGGGTGGGAAAGCTACCGCTTAGTAGTTAGCTGTTGTACCGTTCAGGCATGCCAGAAGCAGCCTCCGCCACGCGCGCCACGATCGGCGACAGCGAGTTCGACCGGGACACCGCGGTCACCCGCCGCGCGCCCGGCGTCTACGACATCGACCTCTCCGCGGGCTGGACGATCATCAGCGCGGTCAACGGCGGCTATCTCCTGGCCGTCCTGGGCCGCGCCCTCGCGGACGCCCTGCCGCACGCCGACCCGTTCACGATCTCCGCGCACTACCTGACCGCGTCCCAGCCCGGACCGGCGGTGATCCGCACGGACGTGGTCCGCACCGGCCGCACCCTCTCCACCGGCCAGGCCTCGCTCTTCCAGTACGACGACCAGGGCAGGGAGGTCGAGCGCATCCGCGTCCTCGCCTCCTACGGCGACCTCGACACCCTCCCCGACGACGTCCGCACGACGGCGAAGCCGCCCGCGTTCCCGCCCATGGACCAGTGCTTCGGCCCCGAGGACGGACCGGCCCCCGTCGAGGGCAGCTCCGCCATCACCGACCGGCTGATGCTCAAGCTGGACCCGTCGACCCTGGGCTGGGCCCTCGGCGCGCCTTCCGGCAAGGGCGAGATGCGGTCCTGGTTCGGGCTCGCCGACGGCCGGGACGCCGACCCCTTCTCCCTGCTCCTCGCGGTGGACGCGCTGCCCCCCACGGCCTTCGAGATCGGCCTCAAGGGCTGGGTGCCGACGGTCGAGCTGACGGTGCACGTGAGGAGCCGCCCCGCCCCGGGCCCCCTCCGCGTCTCCATCACCACCCGCAACCTCGCCGGCGGCTTCCTGGAGGAGGACGCCGAGGTCTGGGACAGCAAGGACCGACTGGTCGCCCAGTCACGGCAGCTGGCGCGGGTCCGACTGGGCTGAGCGCCGCCCTGGGATCCTGGTGAGGTGAAGTCCGACCGCCTCCTGTCGATCCTCCTGCTCCTGCAGACCCGCGGCCGTACCCCCGCCCCCGAACTCGCCGAGCGGCTGGAGGTCTCCGTCCGCACGATCTACCGGGACATCGAAGCCCTCTCCGCCTCAGGTGTCCCGGTCTACGCCGAGCGCGGGCGACATGGCGGCATCGAACTCCTCGCCGGCTTCCGCACGGACGTCACCGGCCTGACCACCGACGAGTCCCGCGCCCTGTTCATCCTGGCCGCCCAGGGCGCCCACGCGGCCCTCGGCCTGGACCGGGCCCTCGGCTCGGCGCTGCGCAAGGTGATGGCCGCGCTGCCCGCCCCGCACCGCCCGGCGGCCGAGGCCACCTCCCGCCGCATTCTGGTCGACGCCACCCGCTGGAAGGGCGGACCACAGCGGTCCGTGGACCTGGCGGCCCTGCAGGACGCCGTCTTCGCCGACCGCCGGCTGCGGCTGCGCTACCGGCACAGCGGGGAGCGCGCGACCCGGACGTACACCGTCGACCCGTACGGTCTCGTCGCCAAGGCGGGTGTCTGGTACCTGGTCGCCGACCGGCGGGGCCTGCCGCGGCTGTTCCGCGCCGACCGGGTGCACCGTGCGGCGGTGCTGGACGCCCCCGTCAGGCGTCGGCCCGGTGTCGAACTCGCCGACGTCTGGGAGGCGTTGCGCCGTCAGGTCGAGGAGCGCCCCGGCGGCATCGACGTCACCGTCCGGATCCGCCGCGACCGACTCGACCTGTTCTCGCGGCTGATGGCCCCGTATCTGTCCGAACTCCCGGAGGACGACGGCGAGAGCGTGTGGGTGACGGCCCGGCTCTCCCTCGCCGTGGTCGGCGAGGCCCGACAACTCCTGCAGTTCTCCGACCGGTTGGAGGTTCTCTCGCCGCCCGAGGTGCGCGAGGAGGTGGCCCGCGCGGCCGCTTCTGTCACGGACCTGTACCAGCCGGCGGGACGGCGATCCGTGCAGAACCCCAGCTCGGAGGAGCCGCTTTAGCCGCGCTTTGCCTTTCGCACAGGCGAGGGACAGTCCGGGCCCAACGAAGCCTCAGGGGCCGTTGCGAGAGTTCCCGGCCTCAGGACTTCCTCATCCTCCCTGGAGCGGTCTCTCATGAAGCGTGTGCGTGTCCTCCCCGCCGTGGCCCTGCTGGCGCTCTCGCCCCTCGCCCTGGTGGCCTGCGGCTCGGGCGACTCGTCGTCGACCTCCAACAGCGGCACCTCGGGGCAGAACTGTCAGGCGCCCACCGGCAAGGCCTCCGGGATGCCGAGCGGTGCCCCCTCGGGCGCGCCCACCGGCAACGCGAGCGCGCGGCCGTCCGGCGCCCCCAGCGGCAAGCCCTCCGGCATGCCGAGCGGTGGTCCCGGCGGCGGGCGGGGCGGTCAGGGCGGCCCCGGCGGCGGCATGGGCGGCTGTGGCGGTCCGGGGGGCGGGACGGGCGGCGCGGTCCCGAGCGGCGCGCCGAGTGCGGCAGCCACGAAAAGCTGACATGGCGTAGGACGCCGTACGGCAGGGGCGGTGCTCCCGGTGAACGGGGGTGCCGCCCCTGTGTGTCGCCCTTGCCTCGACGGGCCCTAATCCAGCCAATGTTGGCGGCCGATGCTGATCAGTCGCATCTGGCGCTCCGCCACCTGGCAGACGCGCTCCCGTTCCTCCGGGGGCGCCTCCAGAGCCTCCAGGAACAGCGAGGCCGTGATCAGCATCTGGTCGACGTAGAGGTTGGCCAGCATCAGCAGGTCGTCGTCGCTCCAGCCCCGGGCCACCGGGTCCTTGGCCAGCTCGTCCTTCACCTCCTGCCCGAACCGGGCCAGTTGGTCCCGGATGGCCTCCCGGACCGGCTGGACACCGCCATGTCGCTCGCGGGCGATAAAGCGGACGTGGGCGGGGTACGCGTCAACATGGCCGGCGATCAACTCGATGGCGCGCTTGATGCGTTGGCCGTGGTCGTCGGCCGTGGACACCGTCGTCCGGATCATCGGGTGCAGGCTGCCCAACGCCTCCTCGACCAGGGCCACACCGAGGTCGGCGGTGGAGCGGAAGTGCCGGTAGAAGGCGGTCGGCGCGACGCCCACGGCACGCGTGACCTCGCGCAGGCCGAGGCTGCTGAGGCTCTGCTCCTCCAGCAGGGCCAACGCCGCGTCCAGGAGCGCCTGCCGGGTCTTCTGCTTCTGTACCTGCCGGATGCCGAGGGTGTGACTCATGTCATCCAGTTAACAACTGTTCTCCGTAATTGGAAAGCCGTATGACGCGCTAGACTCTGGAGTCAGTGAACAACTGTAACTACAACTGTTCACCCAAACGTAACGACAGCCGTATCGGAGGGGGATCCGTCCCATGCTGTTCCTCGTCGCCGCACTCATGCTGCTCGGCGTCGTCCTGGGCACCGTCGCCCACGCGCCGCTCACCTTCACCGCCGTCGCCGCCGTCGTGATCGCCGTCTGGCTGGGCGTCTTCGCGCTCCGCGAGCGCCACGGACGCCGCCGCACCCCGTCCCACTGACCGCTGCCCCACCGTCCCCAGGAGCACTGATCACCATGCAGCTCACCGCGCAGGCCGGCCCCCGCACCGGCGCCCGCGACGCCGACGGCATGGCCGTGGCGTCCTTCATTCTCGGCCTCGTCGGCCTTCTCGTCCTCAACGTCTTCCTCGGCCCGATCGCCATCGTCCTGGCCTCGGTCGCCCTGTGGCGCGGCACCGCCCGCCGCGGACGCGCCTACCTGGGCCTCGGCCTCGGAGTGGCCGACCTCCTGGTCCTGGTGGCCTTCATGCAGCTGGACAGCACGCCGTCCTGGAGCTTCTGAGACCCCCGGCAGCGGCCGGTCCTGGCCTGAGGCCGCTCACCCGTGACCCGTAGAATCGGCGTCACCATGGCATACCTCGACCACGCCGCGACCACCCCGATGCTTCCCGAGGCAGTCGAGGCACTCACCGCGCACCTCGGCGTCACCGGCAACGCCTCCTCCCTCCACGCCTCCGGCCGCAAGGCCCGCCGCACGGTCGAGGAATCCCGCGAGACCCTCGCGGAGGCGCTCGGTGCCCGGCCCAGCGAGATCGTCCTCACCTCCGGCGGCACGGAGGCCGACAACCTCGCCGTGAAGGGCCTGTACTGGTCCCGGCGCGACGCGGACCCCGCAAGGACGCGGGTCCTCGCCAGCCCCGTCGAACACCACGCCGTCCTCGACGCCGTCCACTGGCTCGGCGAACACGAGGGCGCCACCGTCGAGTACCTCCCCGTCGACAAGCACGGCCGGGTCCACCCCGAGGCCCTGCGCGAGGCCCTCTCCCAGAGCCCCGACGACGTCGCCCTGGCCACCGTCATGTGGGCCAACAACGAGATCGGCACCCTCATGCCGGTCCGCGAACTCGCCGACGTGGCCGCCGAGTTCGGCGTCCCGCTGCACGCCGACGCGGTCCAGGCGTTCGGCCAGGTCCCCGTGGACTTCACCGCCTCCGGCCTCGCCGCGATGACGGTGTCGGGCCACAAGATCGGCGGTCCGTACGGCATCGGCGCGCTCGTCCTCGGCCGCGAGTGGACCCCCGTCCCCGTCCTGCACGGCGGCGGCCAGGAGCGGCACGTCCGCTCCGGCACCCTCGACGTCCCCGCCATCGCCTCCTTCGCGGTGGCCGGCCGCCTCGCCGCCGAGCAGCGCGAGTGGTTCGAGGTCGAGATCGGCGCCCTGCGCGACGCCCTGGTCGAGGCGGTCCGTGCGCAGGTCCCGGACGCGATCCTCGGCGGCGACCCGGCGCCGGGAGGACGGCTCCCGGCCAACGCCCACTTCACCTTCCCCGGCTGCGAGGGCGACTCCCTGCTCCTGCTCCTGGACGCCCAGGGCATCGAGTGCTCCACCGGCTCCGCCTGCACCGCGGGCGTCGCCCAGCCCAGCCACGTCCTGCTGGCCACCGGCACCGACCCCGACCTGGCCCGCGGTACCCTGCGCTTCTCCCTCGGCCACACCTCCACCGAGACCGACGTCGAGGCGGTCGCCCAGGCCATCGGCCCGGCGGTGGAGCGGGCCCGGGCGGCGGGGCTCACGTAACGGCCCCGGCGCAGGACACTCCGGGCGTGCACCTCGCGTCCCAGGTGTGTCCCGCGCCGACGCCCCAGGGGCTCAGCTCTCCGTGACCATGAGGGAGGCCATCATTCCCTCGTCCTCGTGCTGCAGCAGATGGCAATGCAGCATGTACATGTACGTGTCGTCCGCGAAGTCCGTGAACTCCATCGCGATCACGATCTTCCCGCCGCCGACGACCTCGTACGTGTCGTACCAGCCGAGCTCGACCCCCGTCGGCTCCACACCGTTGACGGACACGAGCTGGTAGGGCACGTCGTGCAGATGGAACGAGTGCTCCAGCTGGCTGGCGTTGGTGATCGTCCAGATCTCCTTCGCGCCCAGCGTGGTGCTGATCATCGTCATGCCGGCCATGGTGAGTCCGGCCGAACCGTTGATCTTCATCGTAGCGCCCGTGTTGCTGAGCGTGATGGTGCGCGCCGTGAAGTCGGAGGTGTCGTACCGCTCGATGGTGTTGAGGGTGCTCGGCAGGTCGTCCGGGGTGTCGGTGCCGCCGGCCGTGACGGTGAGGAAGTCGTAGGTGCCGGAGCCGCCGCGGATCCAGCCGGTGGTGATGACCACCTGGAGGGTGACGTCCTCGGTGACGTCCATGACGAACTCGGCGCGCGCCCCGGCCACCAGCCGGATGGTGGTCACCTCGGCCGCCTCCGCCAGATAGCCCTGGTCGGTGGCGATCTGGGTCAGCGTGCCTCCGTCGCTGCGCTGGATGGTGATGATGTCGGAGGGGGAGGCGTTGAGCGCCCGGAAGCGGTTGCGGGTCTTGGTGGCCGCGAAGGCGAGGGTGGTGTCGTCGACGTTCTCGCCGTTCACCAGCACCGGGAAGCTCAGGCCGGAACTGAGATAGCCGCTCTGGTCGTACTTGATGTCACCGGCGCTGTCCACGGCCAGGCACTGGAAGATCAGCGGGATGTCGTCCACGCCGTAGTCGCCGGGCAGCGCGGCGGAGGTGTCGGAGTCGTCCTCCACGATGATCATCCCGGCGAGGCCGTGCGTGGCCTGCTTGGCCGTGGTGCCCAGGGCGTGCGGGTGGTACCAGAGTGTCTTGGCCTCGTCGAGGACCGTGAAGGTGGGGGACCAGGTCGTGCCGGCGGAGAAGGCGTTCTGCGGTCCGCCGTCCATCGTGGGCGGGACGTGGGCGCCGTGGAAGTGGACGGTGGTGTCCTCGGAGAGGTTGTTGGTGATGTCCAGCAGCACGGTGTCGCCCTTGGTCCACTTCAGGGTGGGGCCGAGGAACGACTGGTTGTAGCCCGCGGTGCTGCTGGTGACACCGCTGAGCACCTCCGCGCTGCCGGTCTGCGCCGCCAGGGTGAAGGTGGTGGTGCCGTCGGACGTGGTGCCCTCCAGCAGCTCCGGGATGGTGAGGGTGCCGTCCGTCGCGGCGGCCGCCTTGCTGCGGGTGCCCTCGGTCAGCAGGGAGAAGGCGGCTCCCGCCGCTCCCACGGCTCCGAGGCCCACCCCGGCCATTCCGCCGAGGAACTTCCGCCGGTGCAGACCCTTCTTGTGGCCCCTGCTCTCCTTGGAGTGCTCGGGCTTGGCCTCCAGGCCGTCTGTGGTGTGTGTCATGGCCGGGGAGCCTCGACGTAAGGGCTGTGTGAGGACTGGGGCGAAGCTGGGCGCGGGCTCGGGAAGCTGTGAGGGCGGGGCCGGATTCAACTCCCTTGAAGAAAAGCCAAGTTGACCCTATGCAGGTCGCGATCGGGGTGCGGGACATGTCGGGCGTGCGCTCCGGGCCGGAAGTTCATACCTACGCGGAGGCGCTCCGCGCCCTGCGCACCAGTCTCATGTACCGGTCCCAGTCCCAGTGTTCGCCCGGGTCGGTGTGGTCCGTCCCCGGCACCTCCACATGGCCGATGACGTGCTCGCGGTCGACGGGGATGGCGTACCGCGCGCATATTCGGGCCGTGAGCCGCGCGGAGGCCGCGTACATCTCGTCCGTGAAGTCCTCGGGCCGGTCGACGAATCCCTCGTGCTCGATGCCCACACTGCGTTCGTTGTAGGCGCGGTTGCCCGCGTGGTACGCCACGTCCAGCTCGCGGATCATCTGCGTGATGTGCCCGTCCTTGCGGACGATGTAATGCGCGGCCGCCCCGTGCCCCGGGTCCTGGAACACCTTCACCGCGCTGTCGAAACTGCCCTGGGTGACATGGATGATCACCATGTCTATGCCGTAGTCGTCGGGCCGGTCCGCGCGCCGCCAGTTCGCGTCGGAGGCCGCCACCCACTGCGCGCCGCTGAAGTCGACCGCGCCCTCGACCCGTGGCTTCTCCACTCCCGGTGCCCGCCACCACAGCCGCGCCAGCTCGTCACGGGCCAGCACCGCCGAGCCCACGGCGGCCGCCGTCCCGCCGATGATCAGGGCTCGCCGCCCGATGCGCCGGTCGGCGTCCTTGGAACCCTCTGTCGCCCCCATGTGGTCGTCAACGGATACCCGGCGGCCCCGGTTCCCGCGACCCGTACCCTGGAAGGGTTATGACTGACACCACGCAGCGCCCCCTTCGCGTTCTCGCCGCCATGTCCGGAGGAGTGGACTCCGCCGTCGCCGCCGCCCGCGCCGCCGAAGCCGGCCATGAGGTGACCGGCGTCCACCTCGCGCTCTCCGCGAACCCTCAATCGTTCCGCACGGGCGCGCGTGGCTGTTGCACCATCGAGGACTCACGCGACGCCCGCCGCGCCGCCGACGTCATCGGCATCCCGTTCTACGTCTGGGACCTCGCCGACCGCTTCCGCGAGGACGTGGTCGAGGACTTCGTCGCCGAGTACGAGGCGGGCCGCACCCCCAACCCCTGCCTGCGCTGCAACGAGAAGATCAAGTTCGCCGCGCTCCTCGACAAGGCGCTCGCGCTGGGCTTCGACGCGGTGTGTACGGGCCACTACGCGAAGGTTCTGGTGGGTGAGGACGGCTCCCGCGAGCTGCACCGCGCCTCCGACATGGCGAAGGACCAGTCCTACGTCCTCGGCGTGCTGGACGAGAAGCAGCTGGCGCACGCCCTGTTCCCGCTCGGTGACACGGTCACCACGAAGGACGAGATCCGCGCCGAGGCCGAGCGCCGGGGCCTCGCCGTCGCCAAGAAGCCCGACTCGCACGACATCTGCTTCATCGCCGACGGCGACACCCAGGGCTTCCTCGCCTCGCGCCTCGGCAAGGCGGAGGGCGACATCGTCGACGAGTCGGGCGCGAAGGTCGGCACCCACGAGGGCGCGTACGGCTTCACGATCGGCCAGCGCAAGGGGCTGCGCATCGGTACCCCGGCCGCCGACGGCAAGCCGCGCTACGTCCTCGACATCTCCCCGGTGAACAACACGGTGACGGTCGGCCCGGCCGCCGCCCTGGACGTGACCGCCCTGAGCGCGATCAGGCCCCGCTGGTGCGGCGCGGCCCCGGTCGGCCCCGGCACGTACACCGCCCAGCTCCGCGCCCACGGCGGCGAGACCGAGGTCACCGCCGAGCTGATCGACGGCTCCCTGGAGGTCTCCTTCACCGAGCCGGTCCGCGGGGTGGCCCCCGGCCAGGCGATCGTGCTGTACGACGGCACGCGCGTGGTGGGCTCGGCGACGATCGCGTCCACGGTGCGGGTGCCGGCGGGCGTGGCCTGACGGTTGGCTGGTGGGGTGGCGGCACGCGCGGGCGGCTGCGGAACGTTGGTCTTGCCCGGCGAGGTCCCGCGCGGGCGCGCTGCCTGACGCCACCACACGCGCGTAGGGCACAAGGCCCTCCCGCGTATGCCGTGGGGGTCGACGTGCGCGTCGAGCCCGGCAGGCGCCTGGGGGCTACGGCGTGCCCGTCGACCGCCCCGTGCCCGCGCGTACGTCCAGGCCCCGGCACGCGCTCGTGCGTGTATGGCTGCCCGTGTGTGCCGTGGGGGTCGACGTGCGCGACGAGCCCGGCATGCGCGCTTGGGCGCACGGCCC
>NZ_JBEXEA010000008.1:0-301461 GCF_040606035.1 Streptomyces sp. NPDC005483 | reverse complement strand
CTGCGGGCTTCGGCGTGCGCGTCGACCGCCCCGTGCCCGCGCGTACGTCCAGGCCCCGGCACGCGCTCGTACGTGTATGGCTGCCCGTGTGTGCCGTGGGGGTCGACGTGCGCGACGAGCCCGGCATGCGCGCTTGGGCGCACGGCCCTGCGGGCTTCGGCGTGCGCGTCGACCGCCCCGTGCCCGCGCGTACGTCCAGGCCCCGGCACGCGCTCGTACGTGTATGGCTGCCCGTGTGTGCCCGGCCGTCTCGGCGTGCGCGGACCGCCCGGAGCCCGTGTGCTCGCCCAGGCACCCGGCACGTGCGTAGGCGCATGGCCCCCCGCGTGGGCCCGGCAGTGTCGGCACGCGCACCGGTCGCCCCGTGCCCCGTACACCTCCAGGCCCCGCCACGCGCGCGTCCGCGTCCGTGCAGCGCCACCCTCCGTGTGCCCGGCGTGTCGACGCGCGCGCCCAAGCCGCGGCCGCCACGCGCGTCAGTCCGCGAAGAACTCCGCCAGGACCGGTGCGAGGGCGCTCGGGTCGACCATGTGGGTCTGGCCCTCCAGGACGCGGTACGACCCCTTCGGTGCCGCCTCCGCGACCGTCCTGGTGGCCTCGCGCATCCACTCGGGGCTCGCGCCGCCCGCGACGGCCAGCACCGGGACCGTGACCGAGGCCAGCCGGTCCCGGGGGACCAGACCGCCGGCCATGACCGCGTTGTCGTAGGCGAGCGTCGGGGCGACCGTCTCCATCCCGGGCCACATGGGGGACTGGCGGGCGCCCTGGATCATCTCTTCGCCCATGCCGGTGAGCCGCAGGAACAGCTCCACCGCGTCCCCGCGCCGCCCCTCGCCGAGCGCCGCGTCGAGGCTCTCGGTGTACTCGGCGTTCCGCTCGGCACCGCCGTCCAGGAAGTCGGCGTACGGCGTCTCGTAGACGGCGACCCTGCGCACCGGCAGTCCGCTCGCCGCGGCCTCCAGGACCAGCGCTCCGCCGGACGAGATGCCGCACAGGCACGCCTCGCCGCCCGCCGCCTCGATGAGCGCCGCGAGGTCCTCGACCTCACGGGCCACCGCGTAGGGGGCCGTGTCGCCGCTCGCGCCGCGGCCCCGGCGGTCGTACACGAGGACGTCGAACCGCTCGGACAGCGGCACGGCCAGGGGCGCGACCGTGCCGCCCGTGGACATCGCGCCGCTGACGAGGATGACGGCCGGGCCGTGCCCGGTGCGTTCGTACGCGATCGGTGTGCCGTCGCGCGAGAGAGTCTTCTTGTCCATGCCTGTGGAGACTGCCGTACGACGGCGAAGTCATCGGTCAGGACACGTCGACCTCGTAGAAACAGAGGTGGTCCTTGATCTCGGCGACGGCGGGCTTCGGCTCGGGATAGGACCACACCAGGTCGGGCGCGTCCGGCAGGGACCAGTAGGACGCGGTCCCCTTGAAGGGGCAGTAGGTGTGGGTGTCGGAGGGGGTCAAAAGGTCGAGTCGTACGTCCTCGGCGGGGAGGTAGTACCGCTCGGGACAGCCCGTCTCGCGCAGCACGAGGGCGCGTTCGCTCTCCGCGAGGATCTGGTCGCCGTGCACCACGCGCACGTGCCGGTCGACTTGCTCGATGGTGATCGTGTGTCCTTCGGCCATACCGGAAGAGCACCCGCGGGCCGCCGGTTCTTCCCGCGTACGGTGACCTCATGCGAATCTGCGTCTTCCTCTCCGCCGCCGACCTCGACGACCGTTACACGCGTCCCGCGCGGGAGTTCGCGAAGCTGCTGGGCAAGGGCGGCCACACGCTGGTGTGGGGCGGTTCGGACGTCGGCCTGATGAAGGTGGTCGCGGACGGCGTGCAGGAGGCGGGCGGACGGCTCGTCGGGGTCTCCGTGGATTTCCTGGCCGCGAAGGTCCGTCCGGGCGTCGACGAGATGGTGATCACGAAGGACCTGGCCGAACGCAAGAAGCTGCTCCTGGAGAAGGCCGACGCCGTGGTGATCATGGTGGGCGGCACGGGCACGCTCGACGAGGCCACCGAGATCCTGGAGCTGAAGAAGCACGGGCACACGGAGAAGCCGGTGGTCCTGCTGAACACGGCGGGCTTCTACGACGGGCTCAAGGAGCAGTTCCGGCGTATGGAGGACGAGGGCTTCCTGCCCCGCCCGCTCACCGACCTGGTGTTCTTCGCGGAGGAGCCGGTCGGGGCGCTGGCGTACCTCGAGGAGTCGCTCGGTACCCGCTGACGCCGTGATGCGAGCATGGCGGCATGGCTACACATGTGATCACCGGAGCGGGGTCCGGCATCGGCGCGGCGGTGGCCCGGCGTCTGCACGCGCGCGGGGACGAACTCGTGCTGCACGCGCGCGACGCGGGCCGTGCGAAGGAGCTGGCCGCCGAGTTCCCCGGGGCGCGGACCCTGGTCGGGGACCTGGCGGACCCGGACAAGCTGAGCTGGGCTTTCTCGCACCAGACGCTGCCGGACCGGGTGGACTCCCTGCTGCACATCGCGGGCGTGGTCGACCTCGGCCCGGTCGGCGACCTGACCCCGAAGGCCTGGCGTCACCAGCTGAACGTCAACCTGATCGCCCCGGCCGAGCTGACCCGGCACTTCCTGCCCCAACTCCGGGCAGCCCGGGGCCAGGTGGTGTTCGTGAACTCGGGCGCGGGTCTGAACGCGCACGCCGACTGGTCCGCGTACGCCGCCTCCAAGCACGGCCTGAAGGCCCTGGCGGACTCCCTGCGCCACGAGGAGCACGGCAACGGCGTCCGCGTCACCTCGGTCTACCCCGGCCGCACGGCCAGCCCTATGCAGGCGAAGGTCCACCAGCAGGAGGGCAAGGAGTACGACCCCGCGCAGTGGATCGACCCCGAGTCGGTCGCCACGACGATCCTGACGGCGATCGACCTCCCCAGGGATGCGGAGATCAATGACCTGACGGTGCGTCCGGGGCGCTGAGGACTTCCCTTCGCCCCCGCCGCCCCTACCCGGCCCGCCCCTGGGGGCCTGCGCGCCCAGACCCCCATCGTCCCTGAAGGGGCCTAGTCCTCAAACGCCGGACGGGCTGAGATCAGCCCGTCCGGCGTTTGAGGAGCGGGGTCGAAGGGGGCGAGAACACCCCCGCCGCGACCTACGTAGGCTTCACACGTGACCGCAGACATCCGCTTCGCCCCCGCCACCGGCATCGGCTCCCTCCCCGGCGGCGACGCCCGTGAGGCCGCCAGGACCGCCACCGGCTCCTTCGAGGACTTCCCGTTCCTGCCCGAGTTGCCCGCCCGCGGCCCCGGAGCCGACATGATCGGCCGCACCGCGGGCATGCTCGTCGAGCTGTACGCGCGCGTGGAGCCCAGCGGATGGCGGCTCGGGGACCGGCCGGGCCGGGACACCAAGCGGGCGCGGTCCTGGCTGGGGGAGGACCTCGACGCACTGGAGGAGTTCACCCAGGGGTACGCGGGGCAGCTGAAGGTGCAGGCCGTCGGCCCCTGGACGCTCGCCGGCGCGCTGGAGCTGAGGAACGGCGAGGTCGCCCTGTCCGACCCCGGCGCCTGCCGGGACCTCGCCGCCTCGCTCGCGGAAGGGCTGAGGCTGCACCTGGAGGAGGTGCGGAACAGGGTCCCCGGCGCGCAGATCGTGCTCCAGCTCGACGAGCCCTCCCTCATCGCCGTGCTGAGGGGGCAGGTGAGGTCCGCCAGCGGGTACCGGACCCACCGGGCCGTGGACCGGCAGGTCGTCGAGGCCGGCCTGCGCGAGGTCGTCGGGGTTCACGCGGGCGGTCCCGTCGTGGTCCACTCGTGCGCACCGGACGTCCCCTTCGCGCTGCTGCGGAGGGCGGGCGCGTCGGCGATCTCCTTCGACTTCTCGCTCCTCACCGAGCGTGACGACGACGCGATCGGTGAGGCGGTGGAAGGGGGGACGCGGCTCTTCGCCGGTGTCGTGCCGGGTACGGACGCGGCATTGTCAGACCCTGCCGGTAGCGTCATGGGTGTCAGGACGCTGTGGCGCAGGCTGGGGCTGCATCCGGGACTTCTCGCGGAGGCGGTCACGGTCACTCCGTCGTGCGGACTCGCGGGGGCCTCCCCCGAGTACGCGCGCAAGGCTCTCGCCCACTGCGTCCAGGCGGCGAGGTCCCTCGCGGACAACCCAGAGTAACGGGAGGACAACACGGTGGCCGGCGACAAGCAAGCGGAGACGACGGTGCCCTCGGAGGCACGGGAGAAGCACGCGCAGCTCGCTGAGCAGATCGAGGAGCACCGCTTCCGGTACTACGTGAACGACGCGCCGGTCATCAGCGACGCCGACTTCGACAAGCTTCTGCGTTCCCTCGAAGCCCTCGAGGAGGAGTACCCCGAGCTGCGCACCCCCGACTCGCCGACACAGAAGGTCGCGGGGGCGTACGAGACCGAGTTCACGTCCGTCCAGCACCGCTCCCGCATGCTCTCCCTGGACAACGCGTTCAGTGACGAGGAGCTGGCGGCCTGGGCGGAGCGGGTGGCCAAGGACGTCGGCACCACCGACTACCACCTGCTGTGCGAGCTCAAGGTCGACGGCCTCGCCGTCAACCTCACCTACGAGCACGGCCGCCTCACCCGCGCGGCGACCCGCGGCGACGGCCGCACCGGCGAGGACATCACGCCCAACGTCCGCACGATCGCCGAGATCCCGGACCGCCTCACCGGCGACAAGGTCCCCGACCTCGTGGAGATCCGCGGCGAGGTCTACTTCCCGATGGAGAAGTTCGAGGAGCTCAACGCCCGTCTGGTCGAGGCCGGCGACAAGCCCTTCGCCAACCCGCGCAACGCGGCGGCCGGTTCACTGCGTCAGAAGGACCCGCGCGTCACCGCCACCCGCCCCCTCCACATGGTCGTGCACGGCATCGGCGCCCTGGAGGGCTTCGACGGCATGAACCGCCTCTCCCAGGGCTACGACTTCCTCAAGTCCTGGGGCCTGCCCACCGCGAAGTACAACAAGGTGGTCGACGGTCTCGACGGCGTGCGGGAGTTCATCGCCTACTTCGGCGAGAACCGCCACTCCGTGGAGCACGAGATCGACGGGGCCGTCGTCAAGCTCGACGAGATCCCCCTGCAGGGCCGCCTCGGCTCCACCTCCCGCGCCCCGCGCTGGGCGATCGCGTACAAGTACGCGCCCGAGGAGGTCAACACCAAGCTCATCAACATCCGCGTGGGCGTGGGCCGTACGGGCAGGGTCACGCCGTACGCCCAGGTGGAACCGGTGACGGTGGCGGGCTCGGAGGTCGAGTTCGCCACCCTGCACAACCAGGACGTCGTCAAGCTGAAGGGTGTCCTCATCGGCGACACCGTGGTGCTGCGCAAGGCCGGTGACGTCATCCCGGAGATCCTCGGTCCGGTCGTCGACCTGCGCGACGGCAGCGAGCGCGAGTTCGTGATGCCGGCCGAGTGCCCCGAGTGCGGCACCGCGCTGCGGCCCATGAAGGAGGGCGACGTCGACCTGCGCTGCCCCAACGCCCGCACCTGCCCCGCCCAGCTGCGCGAACGGTTGTTCTACCTCGCGGGGCGCAAGTCGCTGGACATCGAGCACTTCGGGTACGTCGCCGCGGCCGCGCTCACCAAGCCGCTGGAGCCCTCGGATCCGCCGCTGGCCGACGAGGGCGACCTGTTCGACCTCACCATCGAGCAACTGCTGCCCATCAGGGCGTACGTCCTCGACCAGGACAGCGGTCTGCCCAAGCGCGACCCGAAGACCGGCGAGGAGAAGATCGCCACGGTCTTCGCCAACCAGCAGGGCGAACCGAAGAAGAACGCGGTGGCCATGCTGGAGAACATCGCGGCCGCCAAGGAGCGTCCGCTCGCCCGGGTCCTGACCGGTCTGTCGATCCGCCATGTCGGCCCCGTCGCCGCCGAGGCGCTGGCGCGCAACTTCCGTTCCATCGACCGCATCGAGCAGGCGAGCGAGGAGGAGCTGGCGCACACCGACGGTGTCGGCTCGATCATCGCCAAGTCCCTCAAGGAGTGGTTCGCGGAGGACTGGCACCAGGAGATCCTGCGCAAGTGGAAGGCCGCCGGTGTGCGCACGGAGGAGGAGGGTTCGGGGGAGGAGGAGGGCCCGCGTCCCCTCGAGGGCCTCACCGTCGTCGTGACCGGCACCCTGGAGCGCTTCACCCGCGACGGTGCCAAGGAGGCCCTGCAGACCAGAGGGGCGAAAGTAACCGGTTCGGTTTCGAAGAAGACGTCTTTCGTAGTCGTAGGTGACAATCCTGGTTCTAAGTACGACAAGGCGATGCAACTCAAGGTGCCTGTTCTGAACGAGGACGGCTTCGACGTCCTCCTGGAACAGGGCCCCGAGGCGGCCACCGATGTGGCGCTTCCCACGGAGGAGTAGCGAGGAGCCGCGGTTGAAGGCCACCCGATCGGCGCATACCAGATGCATACGGGTGGCCGGGGCGCATTCGGGCAACCGTCGACGACCGCTGCCCGTGGAAGCCTTCTGCGGCCTACTGTTGAGATGTGCGCCTGCCGTGCCCAGCTGCGGTCGGGGCATTCCCTTGCTCCTGATGAGCAAGGCGAAGGGTTTTCCAACGCGGCGCCGTTCAGGGTTTTGTCGGGCGAACGAGCCGCGTGGCGTGGGCACCGCCGGCTGTGAGAGGGACGGGAATGGAACCGACCGAGAGCGCCGCCCCGGACTCACGGCTGCGCCGGCTCACCGGCGCGTGGCGGGCGAGCCGGTGGGCCGGGCGGCCTTCGGGGCGCCCGGGCGCGGAGGGGCGGGTCGCCGGACAGTACACCGCGGCCCGCGGCACCGGTGCCGCGCAGCTCACCGCCGAGCGTTCCCCCGGTATGCCGGACCACGAGCCTGACCGGCACCTTTCCTGGCCCGCGCTGCCGACGGCGGTCGTCGCGGCGGCCGGATTCGTGCTGGGCGCGGGCTTCTACCGGGCCTTCACCGGCGGCCACGCGCTCTTCCCGTCCGGCACCGTCGGCTGGTCACTGGCCGTGCTGACCGGAGTCATCGTCGGCCATCTGGTCGCTCTCGGCCGAGCCCGCTGGTGGGGCGGCACCGGCTCGGGCGCCGCCCTGACCCTCGCCGTCCTGCTGCTGTACGGCTGGGTGCCCGCCGGCATGGTCAGCCTCACCGTCGTGCTGCTGGTCGGCATAGCCCGGCGCCACCGCTGGCGGCAGGGTATCTCCCACGGCGCGGTGGACATCCTCGGCATAGCCGCCGGCGCGCTGGTTCTTGCCGTGTTCGGTCAGGCGCCGTCCGTCGAGACCCCCTGGAACCCCGACACCTGGACCTTCTACACCGGCCCCGAGGTGGTCCTGGTCGCCGTGGCCTATCTCGCGGTCACCCGGGTCCTGGGCTGGTACCTGCACTCCTCACGCCACGCCGGTCTGCCCACCGTGGCCCGCACCGCCCTGGTCAGACAGGGCCTGGTCGCGGTCGCGCTGCTCGGCATCGCCCCGCTGGTCTGCGTGGTCGCCGCCGCCAAGCCGGTGCTGCTCCCGCTCTTCGCGATCCCGCTCATCGCCCTCGACTCCACCCTGTGGATGGCCCGGGCCCGCGCCGAGGAGCAACTGCGCGACCCCCTGACCGGACTGCCCAACCGGCAGTGGCTCCTCGAGCGCATCTGGACCGCCCTGGACGACGCCGAGCGCATCGGCGCCCGGTCCGCCCTGATGCTCATCGACCTCGACCGCTTCCGCTCGGTCAACGACACTTTGGGCCACCTCGCCGGTGACCGGCTGCTCCTGCAGATCGCCGACCGGCTGCGGATCGCGTTGCCGCGCGGGGCGGAGGCGGCGCGGCTCGGCGGCGACGAGTTCGCCGTCTTACTGCCCGTCGCCGACTCCACGACCTCCGCGACCCGGGTCGCCCGCAACCTGGTCGCGGCCCTCAGCTCCCCGCTCGACCTCGACGGGCTCACCCTGGTCCTGGAGGCCAGCGCCGGGGTCGCCGTCTTCCCCGACCACGCGGTGGACGCCGAGGGGCTGCTGCGGCGGGCGGACGTGGCGATGTACCAGGCCAAGCGGGACCGTACGGGCGTAGAGGTGTACGAGTCCAAGCGGGACTCCAACACCCCCGACCGGCTCGGGCTGCTGGGCGATCTGCGCCGGGCCCTGGACGCCCACGAGGTACAGCTGCACTACCAGCCCAAGGTCCGCTTCGACGGACAGGTCGCCGGTCTGGAGGCCCTGGTGCGCTGGGTGCACCCGGAGCGCGGGAAGGTGCCGCCGGACGAGTTCATCGCGATCGCCGAGTCGTCCGGGCTGATGCCCTACCTCACCGAGTACGTCCTCGACACGGCTCTCGGCCAGGTCGCCGAGTGGCGGGCGCAGGGCCTGTTCGTCCCGGTGGCGGTCAACGTCTCCCCGCGTGACGTCCACACCCCGGGCTTCGCCGGCTCGGTGGCGGCGCGCCTGGCCCGGCACGGCGTCCCCGCGGGAGCGCTCCAACTGGAGATCACCGAACACGTCCTCCTCGAGGACCCCTCGCGGGCCGCGGACACCCTCGCCGCACTGACCGGGCACGGCGTGAAGATGTCCCTGGACGACTTCGGCACGGGTTACTCCTCCCTGGTCCACCTGCGCCGCCTCCCCGTCAGCGAACTGAAGATCGACCGCTCCTTCGTGGCCAAGCTGGCCGTCGACACCGAGGACGCGGAGATCGTCCGCTGCACGGTCGACCTCGCCCACTCCCTGGGCCTCCTCGTCGTCGCGGAGGGCGTGGAGGACGACGAGACCTGGGAGCGGCTGCGCGACATGGGCTGCGACGCCGTACAGGGCTGGCTGGTGGCGGCGGCGATGCCGCCGGAGGAGACCACGGCCTGGCTGCTGGCCAGGGGATCGAGGGGCTGGCAGCGGCCGAGGGCGGCGCTGCCGGCGGCGGAGTGACCCGTCCAGGCATCCTTTGGTGCGGTATGGGGCCTGCCCGTTGCCGTCGGCTACGGGAAACCGTTTAACGGCCATCCGGCCGTGACCCATAGGATTGGCCCCAAACCACACACACTCACCCACCCCAGAGGATCGCTGCATGCCTGGCATCACGCGCGAGGAGGTCGCTCACCTCGCACGGCTGGCGCGTCTGGAGCTGAAGCCCGAAGAGCTCGAGCACTTCGCGGGACAGCTGGACGACATCATCGGCGCGGTCGCACGCGTCAGTGAGGTCGCCGACCAAGACGTACCGCCGACCTCGCACCCGCTCCCGCTGACGAACGTCATGCGGGCGGACGAGGTCCGTCCGTCGCTCACCCCCGAGCAGGCGCTCTCCGGCGCCCCGGCCCAGGAGCAGCAGCGTTTCAAGGTGCCGCAGATCCTGGGGGAGGACTAACCGCCATGACGGACATCATCAAGCTGACCGCCGCCGAGACCGCCGCGAAAATCGCCTCCGGTGAGCTCACGGCCGTGCAGGTCACCGAGGCCCACCTGGCCCGTATCGAGGCCGTCGACGAGAAGGTGCACGCCTTCCTGCACGTCGACCGCGAGGGCGCCCTCGCGCAGGCCCGTGCAGTCGACGAGAAGCGGGACAGGGGCGAGAAGCTCGGCCCGCTCGCCGGCGTCCCGCTCGCGCTCAAGGACATCTTCACCACCGAGGGCATCCCGACGACCGTCGGCTCGAAGATCCTCGAGGGCTGGATCCCGCCGTACGACGCGACCCTCACCAAGCGGCTGAAGGCCGCCGACGTCGTCATCCTCGGCAAGACCAACATGGACGAGTTCGCCATGGGGTCCTCCACCGAGAACAGCGCCTACGGCCCGACCGGCAACCCCTGGGACCTCACCCGGATCCCGGGCGGCTCCGGCGGCGGCTCCTCCGCCGCGCTGGCCGCGCACATGGCGCCCCTCGCCATCGGCACCGACACCGGCGGCTCCATCCGCCAGCCGGCGTCCGTCACCGGCACGGTCGGCGTGAAGCCGACGTACGGGGCGGTCTCCCGCTACGGCATGGTGGCGTTCTCCAGCTCCCTCGACCAGGGCGGCCCCTGCGCCCGTACGGTCCTGGACGCGGCGCTTCTGCACGAGGTCATCGCCGGGCACGACCCGCTCGACTCCACCTCCATCGACGCGCCCGTTCCGCCGGTCGTCGAGGCCGCCCGCAACGGCAGTGTCGACGGCATGCGCGTCGGTGTCGTGAAGCAGTTCCGCGGCGAGGGCTACCAGGCCGGTGTCATCCAGCGCTTCGACGAGTCGGTCGCCCTCCTCAAGGAGCTGGGCGCCGAGATCGTCGAACTGGACTGCCCGTCCTTCGACCTGGCGCTCTCCGCGTACTACCTGATCGCGCCCTCCGAGTGCTCCTCCAACCTCGCCCGTTTCGACGGCCTGCGCTACGGCCTGCGGACCGGCGACGACGGCAGCCACTCGGCCGAGGAGGTCACCTCCCTCACCCGTGAGGCGGGCTTCGGCCCCGAGGTCAAGCGCCGCATCATGCTCGGCACCTACGCCCTCTCCAGCGGCTACTACGACGCCTACTACGGCTCCGCGCAGAAGGTCCGCACGCTCATCACGCGCGACTTCGAGAAGGCCTTCGAGCAGGTCGACGTGATCGTCTCCCCGACGACCCCGACCACCGCCTTCCCGATCGGCGAGCGCGCCGACGACCCGATGGCGATGTACCTGGCCGACCTGTGCACCATCCCGACCAACCTCGCGGGCAACTCGGCCATGTCGCTGCCGTGCGGTCTCGCCCCGGAGGACAACCTCCCGGTCGGTCTGCAGATCATCGCCCCGGCCCTGAAGGACGACCGTCTCTACAAGGTCGGCGCCGCCGTCGAGGCTGCCTTCGTGGAAAGGTGGGGCCACCCGCTCCTGGAGGAGGCACCGTCGCTGTGAGCAAGCTGACCAAGGCGAAGGACTTCAAGAAGTCCAAGTCCGGCACGTACCTGTCCATCGCCACCACCGCGTTCGGCGCCATCGGTGTCGCCAAGCGACTCAAGAAGGCGCGCGCCGAGAGCGACACGCTGGTCCTGATCGACGCCACCGTGGCCGCCGTCGCCGTCGTCACCGGCCTCGCCGTCCTGTACCGCGAGCTGAAGCGGCTGGGCGACGACGACGTCCTGCTGGGCTGAGAGGGAAGTTACACCGTGACCATCACGACCGACCTGGTGTCGTACGAGGACGCTCTCGCGTCGTACGACCCCGTCATGGGCCTCGAGGTCCATGTCGAACTCGGCACCAAGACCAAGATGTTCTGCGGCTGTTCGACCGAGCTCGGTCAGGACGCCAACACGCAGACCTGTCCCACCTGCCTCGGCCTGCCCGGCGCGCTCCCGGTCGTCAACGCGATCGGCATCGAGTCGGCCATCAAGATCGGTCTCGCGCTGAACTGCGAGATCGCCGAGTGGTGCCGTTTCGCCCGGAAGAACTACTTCTATCCGGACATGCCGAAGAACTTCCAGACCTCCCAGTACGACGAGCCGATCGCCTTCAACGGCTACCTCGACGTGCAGCTGGAGGACGGCGAGACCTTCCGTGTGGAGATCGAGCGCGCGCACATGGAGGAGGACACCGGCAAGTCGACCCACGTGGGCGGCGCGACGGGCCGTATCCACGGCGCCTCGCACTCGCTCCTCGACTACAACCGCGCCGGCATCCCGCTCATCGAGATCGTCACCAAGCCGATCGAGGGCGCCGGCGAGCGGGCTCCCGAGGTCGCGCGGGCGTACGTCCGTGAGCTGCGCGAGGTCATCAAGGCGCTCGGCGTCTCGGAAGCCCGCATGGAGATGGGGCAGATGCGCTGCGACGTGAACCTGTCGCTGCGCCCGCACGGCCGCGAGAAGTTCGGCACGCGTTCCGAAACGAAGAACGTCAACTCGCTGCGGTCCGTGGAGCGCGCGGCCCGTTTCGAGATCCAGCGGCACGCCGCCGTACTGAACAGCGGCGGGACGATCATCCAGGAGACCCGGCACTTCCACGAGGACACGGGGTCCACGACCTCGGGTCGCGTGAAGGAAGAGGCCGAGGACTATCGGTACTTCCCCGAGCCGGACCTCGTTCCGGTGGCCCCCTCGCGTGAGTGGGTCGAGGAGATCCGGGCCGCGCTGCCCGAACTGCCGCTGGTGCGCCGCAACCGCCTCGTCGCGGAGTGGGGCATCTCGGCCCTCGACATGCAGTCGATCCTCAACGCCGGTGCCCTGGACCCGATCGTCGCCACCATCGACGCCGGTGCCGACGCGGCCTCCGCCCGCAAGTGGTGGATGGGCGAACTGGCCCGCAGCGCCAACGAGTCGGGCAAGTCGCTCGACGAGCTTTCGATCACCCCGGCGCAGGTCGCCCGGGTCACCGAGCTCGTCGCCAAGGGCGACCTCAACGACAAGCTGGCCCGTCAGGTCATCGAAGGCGTCCTCGCGGGCGAAGGCACCCCGGACGAGGTCGTCGAGAAGCGCGGTCTGAAGGTCGTGTCGGACGATTCAGCGCTTGGTACGGCTGTCGACGAGGCCATCGCCGGCAACCCGGGCATCGCCGACAAGATCCGTTCCGGAAAGGTCGCCGCGGCGGGCGCCCTGGTCGGCGCGGTCATGAAGGCCACCCGTGGCCAGGCCGACGCGGCCCGCGTCAAGGAGCTGATCCTGGAGAAGCTGGGCGTCGGCGAAGGCTGAGCCAGAGCGCCGAGTACGGCCCCGGAGGACATGTCCTCCGGGGCCGTACCGTTACTTACGGCGGCCTACGAGCCGTACGAATCCGAGCGTCCGGCCTTCGTCGGCGCGCATCAGATCCACCGAGTCGCGGGCCATGTCGGCCATCCACGCGTAGGGGCTCTCCTCGGCGCAGACCTCGCTCCACAGCAGCCAGTCCTTCCAGCCGTCGGGCTGCCATTCGGCGGTCTCGACCTCGACGGCCCCGCTGCGCGTCCACTGGCGCCGCCACCAGCCGGCGGAGTGGAACGCCCAGAAACCGGGGTCCCAGAAGGGCTTGAGGTGTTCCGGGGGTTCGGTCCCCTCGATCTCCTCCCTGAGCGCCGGTACCACGATCCCGATCCGCCCGCCCGGCTTCAGCAGCCGGGTCAGCGTGGGCAGATAGAGGTCGTTGGTGCCGAAGTACTGGTAGGCGTCGATGCTCACGATCGCGTCGAAGCTGCCCTCGGCGAACGGCAGGTCGTGCGCCTCGGCATGCACCGGCAGCACCCGGTCGGCGAAACCGGCCTCGGCGATGCGCTTCGCGTTCTCGTCCGGCTTGACCCACAGATCGGCCGCGGTGACCTGGACGTCGTACTCCCTGGCCAGGAAGACCGAGGTCATCGCCCGGCCGCAGCCCAGGTCGAGCACGCGGGCGCAGGGGCGCAGGGTGTCCAGGCCCAGGGCGGGCGCGAGCCACTCCAGCAGCCACAGCGCGTTCGGGCCCATCTGGTTCTCGACGACCCAGCGGGCGTCGTAGCTGTTGCTGCGGGGGTAGCGGGCCTGGGTCAGCCGCTGGGCGAGGTCTTCATTCGAGGTCCGCGAGGTCCTCTGGGTGATGTCGTCCGGCATCGGTGAACGGGCTCCTTGAGTCCTGAGAGACGGAAAGGGATACGACGGAGCTCGGTCGGACGCTCAAACAACGCACCTGCTTCGGTCGGGGGCCGGACGGACCCGGGGTAGCTCAGCGGAACACGCTACGCTCGCCCGCCATGAACGGTCCTGCGAATTCCGAGCCATCCGACATACAGAAGGAGTACGACGGCCAGGTGCTGGACGCCCGGCGGGCCCGCTGGACGGCTTCCGGCACCGGCGCTCTGCTGGCCCTCGCCGGCCTGGCCGCGGCGGCGCTCCGCGCGGCCGGTTCCGCCCCCGCACTCGTGCCGGCGGCCTACGCCTTCGGGGCCGCGGTGTGCGCGCTCGCGGCGTTCCTGGGCTCCCGGGGGCGCACCCGCAGAGCGCTGTGGCTGCTGATCGCCGGCGTCATGGTGATGGCGCTGGGCGACCAGTTCGACTGAGGTGACAGAGTGGCCGTTACTGTCCTGTGATCTGTCTCCCACTCCTGTGAATAACCGCACGATGGCGATAAACGATCACTTTTGCCTGCAAGAGTGGTCCACGCATTGCTCATGCGTTCTTTGCGGGCCGTTCACCCATGGACGACTGTTCCCGGTCAAAGATCCACAATTCACCACCCTGGGAGCACGTTCGTGGCAGCCCTTGCACGCTGGTGTGTCCGACGACGCCTGGTCGTCGTCCTCCTGTGGCTCCTCGCCCTCGGCGGCGTGAGCGCGGCCGCCGTCGTCACCGGTTCCGCGTACTCGAACGACTACGAGGTCCCCGGCACCGAGTCGGGCCGCGCCACCCAGCTGCTCCAGGACGGCTTCCCGGACCTCGGAGGCGACAGCGACACCGTTGTCTGGCACCTCACGTCGGGCTCGGTGCGGGAGGCCGACGTCGAGCAGACGATGACGGCCACCCTGGACAAGATCGCGGACCTGCCCGGGGTGGCCGCCGTCGTCAGCCCGTACGACGACCCGGGCGCCGGCCGGATCAGCGCCGACGGGCACACCGCGTACGCCACCGTCACCTTCGCCGACTCGGCCGAGGACATCGACGCCTCCGAGGCGAAGGCCGTGGTGGACACCGCCAAGGACGCCGAGGCCGACGGGCTCCAGGTGGAGCTGGGCGGCAGCGCCGTCGCCCTCACCGAGCCCTCGGGCGGCCATGTCGCCGAGATCGTGGGCGTGCTCGTCGCCGCCCTCGTGCTGTTCCTGGCCTTCGGCTCGCTCGCCGCCTCGCTGCTGCCCATCGCGACCGCCCTGGTCGGTGTGGGCACCGCGTACGCGGGGATCGTGCTGCTCGGGCACGCCATGACCGTCGCCGACTTCGCGCCCATGCTCGGCATGCTGATCGGGCTGGGCGTCGGCATCGACTACGCGCTTTTCATCGTCACCAGACACCGGCGCGGCCTCAAACGGGGGCTGGGCGTCGCCGAGTCCGTCGAGAACGCCGTCACCACCACCGGACGCGCGGTCGTCTTCGCGGGTGCCACGGTTTGCATCGCCCTGCTCGGGATGCTGATCCTCCGGCTCGGCTTCCTCAACGGCGTCGCCATCGCCGCCTCCCTGACGGTGGTCCTCACGGTCGCCGCGTCCGTGACCCTGCTGCCCGCCCTGCTCTCCCTCATCGGCATGCGCGCCCTGAGCCGACGCGAGCGGCGCCGCCTCGCCGAGCACGGGCCCGAACCCGAACTGCCCACCGGGTTCGCCCACCGCTGGTCCGCGTTCGTGGAACGGCACCCCAAACTGCTCGGCGCCATCGCCCTGGTCGTCATCACCGTCCTCGCCCTGCCCACCCTGGGCCTGCGGCTCGGCACCTCCGACCAGGGCAACGACCCGCGGTCCGCGACCACCCGGCAGGCGTACGACCTCCTGGCGGACGGCTTCGGCCCCGGCGTCAACGGCCCGCTGACGCTGGTGACCCATGTGAACGGCGCCGAGGACAAGCTCCTCCTCGACAACCTCGACGCCACCCTGCGCACCACCGAGGGCATCGCGTCCACCACCCCGGTGACCTACGACACCGGCGGCGACCTCGCCTACTTCACGATCGTCCCCGAGTCGGCACCGCAGTCCCAGCAGACCAGCGACCTCGTGGACCGGCTGCGCACCGAGGTGCTGCCGCGCGCCGAGACCGGCACCTCCCTCGACCTCCACGTCGGCGGGATGACCGCCTCGTACGACGACTTCGCGGACGTCATCGTCGGCAAGCTGCCCCTGTTCGTCGGTGTCGTCATCGGCCTGGGCTGTCTGCTGCTCCTGCTCGCGTTCCGCTCCGTCGGCATCCCGCTGAAGGCGGCCGCGATGAACGTCGCCGCCGTCGCCGCCGCCTTCGGAGTGGTCGTCGCGATCTTCCAGTGGGGCTGGGGGAGCGAACTGCTGGGACTGGGGCGCGCGGGCCCGATCGAGCCCTTCCTGCCGGTGATCATGGTCTCGGTCCTCTTCGGTCTCTCCATGGACTACCAGGTGTTCCTGGTCAGCCGGATGTACGAGGAGTGGCTGGAGACCGGCGACAACCGGAGGGCCGTCCGCGTCGGCCTCGCCGAGACCAGCCGGGTGATCAACTCCGCCGCGGTCATCATGATCTCCGTCTTCCTCGCCTTCGTCCTCAGCGGTGACCGCGTGATCGCCATGTTCGGCATCGCGCTCGCCGCCGCCGTGGCCCTCGACGCCTTCGTCCTGCGCACCCTCCTGGTCCCGGCCCTCATGCACCTGCTCGGCGGCGCCAACTGGTGGCTGCCGGGCTGGCTGGAGAGCCGGATGCCCCGCATCAGCATCGAGCCCCCCGAGTGCCGTGCCGCGCATGAAAGGCTGGACGAGGTCGTGCAGGAGCTGGAGAAGGAGCGGGACGAGGATGTACGCGATATCGCTGGGTGACGACAGGGCGGAACTGCGGCCCCTGGAGCCTTGGCACGCGGAGGAGTTCCTGGCCAACCTGGAGCGGGGCCGCGAGTTCATCGGACAGTTCATCCCCTTCGGCTCCCAGGCCGTCGACGTGGCCTCCGCGCGCGAGACACTCCAGCGGTACGCCCGGATGCGCGCCGACGACACCGGCGGCTACCACGGCATCTGGCTGGACGGAAAGCTCGTCGGCGGTGTGCTCGCCCTGAACTTCGACGCCGAGCAGGGCAACTGCGAGGTCGGCTGCTGGCTGGAGCCCGCCGCGACCGGCCGCGGACTGATCACCCGCGCCATGAGGGTGCTGATCGACTGGGTGGTCGAAGAACGCGGCATCCACCGGATCGAATGGGTCGCCGCGTCCGGAAACACGGCCAGCATCAACGTCGCCCGGCGCCTGGGAATGACCCGCGACGGAGTCCGCCGTCAGGCCCACCCCTATCGTGGCGTACGGCACGACCTCGAGGTGTGGTCGATTCTCGCCCCCGAGTGGCGTGAGACACGCGCGCGAGCAGCCCGGAACGATCATTAAGACCCCTCTCAGACAGGATCCGTACGGTGCCCGACATGGGAACGAAGACAGCTGACGAGACCGGCGCCGAGACGGGCGCCGAGGCCACGACCGACGAGCAGAAGGTGAGTGTCGCCAAGACCGACGAGGTGACGGAGGCCGAGGACACCACGGCCGACGACGAGATCACCGCCGATCACGAGGACGAGCTGCCCGGGGCCGCCCAGGAGGAGGGCCCCACCGGCGTCGGCCAGGGCGCGGGCGCCGTCGTCTCCGCCGCGCTCGGCCTGGTCTCGCTCACCGGCAGCTGGATCGGCACCGTGGCCGCCGCCCGCGAGACCCTCGTCGGACAGCTGCAGACCTCGTCCACCGCGACCGTCGCCAAGCAGGTCAAGGAGGTCTACGGCGACGCCTGGCAGACCACCGCGCTCTGGGGCGGCCTCTTCGCGCTGCTCGCCCTGGTCGTCGGTGTCGCCGTGCTGGCCCGGCCCGCCTTCGGCGCCCCCGGCAAGCCGCAGGCCGTGTGGATCAAGTCCGTCGCCTGGGGCGGTGTCGCACTCGGGGTCATCGGCCTGCTCCTGGCCGTCCTCAAGTACACCGGCCTCCTGCTGGACCTGCCCTCCGCGGGCTGAACAACCGCAGGTCACGAGGGGTCTTAGGGCATCCGTAGGTACCTTACGGAGCCCCTGAGGCCCCTCCTGCGCGTCTAAGGCCCCCGCGGCCCCCGAAGATGCGGAACTCTCCCGATGTGGCGGACCCGCCTCGGAGACGAAGGTGGAGGCATCGCAGAAAGCGAAGCCCGAAACCGACTCCGACAAGGACGACGCCATGTATCCCGAGTACGAGATCTCCCAGTACCGGTCCACCGAACTCATCCGCCAGGCCGAGCACGAGCGCCTCGTCCGCGAGACCCTGCGCGGCCGCCGCGCCGCCCGTCGTGAAGCCGCCGAACGCACCGCGGAGGAGGCACATACCGACCGCCCCCGGCGGCACCGGTTCCTCCGCACGGCGTGAGCGCCCGAGGGAGGGAGGACGGCCGCACGGCTCAGCCCCTCCCCGCGGTCACCACCGCTACCGTCCTCCCCGCGACCGGGGCCGGTCGGGAAACCGGGCCCGCTCCGAAAACGGGTGACGTGGTGTCGGACCCGCGTGTAATGCTCGGGCCCGTGGAGACCAGGTCCGTCAGTCCCGTGTTCGTCGGCCGCACCGAAGAGCTGAACAGCCTGAACGAAGCGCTCGCCCGCGCCGAAGCGGGCGAGCCGCAGGCGTTGTTGCTCGGTGGCGAGGCCGGGGTGGGCAAGACCCGGCTCGTCGAGGAGTTCGCCACCGCCGCCTGCCGGCAGGGCGCGGTCGTCGCCCTCGGCGGCTGCGTGGAGATCGGCGCCGACGGACTGCCTTTCGCGCCCTTCTCCACCGCCCTGCGCGCCCTGCGCCGCGCCCTGCCCGAGGAAGTGGCCGCCGCGGCCGCCGGTCAGGAGGAGGAACTGGCCAGGCTGCTGCCCGAGGTCGGTGAGGCGATCCCCGCCCGGGGCGCCGGCCGGCACGACGAGGAGAGCCTGGCCCGCCTGTTCGAGCTCACCGCGCGCCTCCTGGAACGCGTCGCGGCCGAGCGCACCGTCGTCCTCGCCCTGGAGGACCTCCACTGGGCCGACGCCTCCACCCGCCACCTCCTGGCCTACCTCTTCCGCACCCTGCGCACCGGCCGCCTGGTCGTCCTCGCCACCTACCGCGCCGACGACATCCACCGCCGCCACCCGCTGCGCCCCCTGCTCGCCGAACTCGACCGCCTGCGCACGGTCCGCCGCATCGAACTCGGCCGCTTCAACCGGGACGAGGTGAGCCGCCAGATAGCCGGGATCCTCGCCACCGAACCGAACCCCGCCCAGGTCGACGAGATCTTCGAACGCTCCGACGGGAACGCCTTCTTCGTCGAGGAACTCGCCGTCTGCGCCACCGAGGGCTGCGGCACCGGCCTCACCGACTCGCTCCGAGACCTGCTCCTGGTCCGCGTCGAGGGGCTGCCCGAGAGCACCCAGCGGGTCGCCCGGGTCGCCGCCGAGGGCGGCTCCACCGTGGAGTACCGGCTGCTCGCCGCCGTCACCCGGCTCGCCGAGGACGACCTCATCGAGGCGCTGCGGGTCGCCGTGAACGCCAACATCCTCATCCCGGCACCCGACGGCGACGGCTACCGCTTCCGGCACTCCCTGGTCCGCGAGGCCGTCGCCGACGACCTGTTGCCCGGCGAACGCTCCCGCCTCAACCGCCGCTACGCCGAAGCCCTGGAGGCCGACCCCACGCTCGTCCCCGCCGACGAGCGGGTCATGCGCCTGGCCAGCTACTGGTACCACGCCCACGACGCCGCCAAGGCGCTCCCCGCCGTCCTCGACGCCTCCGTCACCGCCCGCCGCCGGCACGCCTACTCCGAACAACTCCGGCTCCTGGAACGCGCGATGGAGCTGTGGGACACCGCGCCCGAGGACGTCCGGGCCGCCCTGCGCCCCGTCGACTACACCGAGGTCTACCCTCCCTGCGGCTGCGACCCCGCCACCACCCCGCTGCGCTACCTCGACCTCATGGCCGAGGCCGCCGTCGCCGGCCGCCTGGGCGGCGAACGCGAACGTGCCCTGAAGATCACCAAGCGGGCGCTGCACCTCCTGGAGGACGACGGGGACCCCCTGCGCGCGGCCTGGTTCTGGGTCCAGCGCTCCCACCTCGTCCAGGGACTGACCCGCGGCGACGGCTGGGCCGAACTGGCCACCGCCGAGGACCTGGTCCGCGGCCTGCCACCCTCCGAGGTGCACGCCGAGGTCCTCGCCGACGTCGCCCACTGGTCCATGATCCACATCCCCGGCCCCGAGGCCGTCTCGGCCGCCGAGCGCGCCGTGGAGTACGCCCGCATGGTGGGCGCCCGCGAGATCGAGATGAACGCGCGGCTCACCCACGCGGGCCTGATCGTCGAGTCCGGCGGCGTCGAGACCGGGCTGGCCGAGATGTTCGAGATCCTGCGGCAGACTCTCCAGGACGGCATCTCCGCCGTCGCCAGCCGTGTCTACGTGAATCTGCCCAGCGCCCTCGAAGCCCTCGGGCGTTCGCGGGAAGCCGTGCCCGTCCTCGAAGAAGGGATCGGCTACGCCCGGAGGTTCGGCCTGTCCGACAAGGAGGCCTGGATCTGGGGCAACCTCGCCGAATCCCTCTACGCCCTGGGCCGCTGGGACCGGGCCGCGGAAGCCGCCACCCAGGCCGAACTCGTCGGCCAGAGCGCCAAACCCCGTGGCTTCCACGCCGCCACCCGCTCCCAACTCGCCCTCGCCCGTGGCGAGCTGTCCGAGGCGGCCCGCCAACTGGCGGCCGCGCGCGGCTACTTCGGCACCCACGACAAGGCTCCGCAACACGAGATCCCCCTCTGTGAACTGGCCATCGCCATCGCCGCCGCCGAAGGCCGCCTCCTGGACGCCCGCGCCGAACTCGAACGCGTGCTGGACTCCGGCTTCCCGCCCGGCACCCAGCGCTACGCCTGGCCACTGCTCCTCACCGCCGCCACCATGGAGGCCGACAGCCTCGGCCTGCCCGTCGCCGAACCGGGCCGCACGAAGGTCCTCGACCGCATCCGGGAGGCCGCCAAGCCCCTCGCCACCAACGCGCCCGTCTGGCTGGCCCATGAACGCTGGCTGCGCGCCGAACTGCTGCGCGCCGAGAGCGCCGACACCCCCGACCACTGGTGCGAGGCCCTCACCGCCTTCGAGCCCCTGGAACGCCCCTACGCCCTCGCCCGCGTCCGCCACCGGCTCGCCCAGGCCCTCCTGTCGGCACCCGGCGGCGCCGAGCAGCCCGAGCGCGACCGGGCCACCGAACTCCTGCGTCTCGCCCACGCCGCCGCCGACCACCTCGGCGCCCGGCCCCTCGCCGACGCGGTCACGCTGCTCGCCCAGCGTGCCCGCCTCGCCCTGACCGCGGCCCCGGCGCACGACCGGGCCGACCCGGTCCGCTCCCTCGGCCTCACCGGCCGCGAACGCGACGTCCTGCGCCTGGTCACCCTCGGCCGCACCAACCGCCAGATCGCCGAGGAACTCTTCATCTCCCCGAAGACGGCCAGCGTCCACGTGTCCAACATCCTCGCCAAGCTCGGCGTCTCCGGACGAGGAGAGGCGGCGGCGGTCGCGCACCGGCTGGGACTGTTCCCCGCGGCGGCTCTCCACGCGCCGATCACGGAGTGAGGCGTACGGTGTAGGAGACCGGCAGGGGAGGCCGCATGTTCAACATGTTCGAGGAACTGTTCGCACCCGGCCGCAAGCACACCCATGACGAGCAGAAGCGGCTCGAGCTGACCCGTGAGGACGTCGGCGACGGCGACCCCGGACGCGGACCGATAGATCTCACGTCCGGGAAGGTCGTCGTCCGCCGGCCCGAGCCGGGCGAGGACGCGGGCGAGGACCTGGACGAGCGTCCGGCTGCGTCCGGCTAGCTGACCTGTATCTCCAGGATCTTGTCGTCCCCTGCCTTGGGGCTGCCGCGGCCGTCGGTGTTGCTGGTGACCAGCCACAGCTTGTCCCCGCCCGCGGAGACCACCGTGCGCAGCCGGCCGTACTCCCCCTTCAGGAACGCCTGGGGGTCGGCCGAGGCCGCGGTGCCCTTCAACGGGACGCGCCACAGGCGCTGGCCCTTCAGACCGGCCATCCAGATGGAGCCCTCGGCATAGGCGACACCGCTGGGGGAGGCGTCGTCGGTGTGCCACTGGGCGACCGGGTTGTGGAACTTCTTGTCGTCCGACTTGCCCTCGGCCGTAGGCCAGCCGTAGTTGTCGCCCGGCTTGATCGCGTTCAGCTCGTCCCAGGTGTCCTGGCCGAACTCCGAGGCGAACAGTCGCTGTTTGGAGTCCCAGGCGAGGCCCTGCACATTGCGGTGCCCGTACGAATACACCGGGGAGTCCGGGAACGGGTTGCCCGGGGCCGGGTCGCCCTCCGGGGTGAGCCGCAGGATCTTGCCGCCCAGGGACTCGCGGTCCTGGGACAGGCCGGTGTTGCCGCTCTCACCCGTGCCCGCGTACAGCATGCCGTCCGGGCCGAACGCGATCCGGCCGCCGTTGTGGATGTAGCCCTTCGGGATGCCCTTGAAGACGGTGTCGGGGGCCCCGAGCTGTTCGCCGGACGCCTTTTGCTCGTCGTAGACCATCCTGACGACGCGGTTGTCCGAGGCGGAGGTGAAGTAGGCGTAGACCATGTGGTCCGAGGCGTAGTCCGGGGACAGGGCGATGCCCAGGAGGCCGCCCTCGCCGGCTGCGGAGACGCCGGAGACCTGGCCCAGCTCCGTCTTCTTGCCGGACTGTCCGTCGACCCGGGTGATCGTGCCCTCGTCCCGTGAGGAGACGAGCAGGTCGCCGTCCGGGAGCGGGGCGAGGCCCCAGGGGGTCTTGAGGTCCTCGGCGACCGTGCGGACCACTTTCACCGAGCCCTTCGCCGGCGGGGTCGCCTCCGCGGCCTGCTGAGTGGGCGACGACCCCGAGGCCGTACCGCTGGACGAGGCGGTGCCCCCTCCGTCCGGCGAGCCGCCGCCCCCTCCTCCGCCGTCGGAGGAGCAGCCGGCCGTCAGCAGGAGCGTGGTCGCGGCCAGCACGGCCGTCACAGCTCGACGATGCACGATCTTGGTCCCTTCGAAGCGGCGGGTTCTACCTGTCATACACCGCTCGCCCCCCGCAGGTTCCCGATCTCCGGGACCCGATGCGCGCACCGCTTCCCGCAAAGCGCGTGACTCGTGTGCCGGTCGGGGGCTGGGATGTCGTGGCGCGGGTGCTGTCGTGGGGCTGAGGGTCCCGTAGCCCGTAGCCCGTAGCCCGTAGCCCGTAGCCCGTGGCCCGTGGCCCGTGGCCCGTGGCCCGTGTGCCGGTCCGCCAGTCCCGTGGCCCCGGCGCAGTCAGCCGGCTCCACGACCCTCATGTGCCGTGGCCTGCCCCCTCGATCCCACCCCCCGTGCCGCGGGCTGGTCCCCCGACCCCAAGCTCCCCAGTGCGGCCGCCGGCTCGCAGACGCGCGACCCCGGCGCAATCAGGGGACCCGTCAGTCCCACGACCCCTGCGCCGACGGCAGCTCCGCCACCTCCGAGAGGTCCTGCGCGGTCAGCCGCAGTGCGGCCGCCGTCGCGTTCTCCGTCACCCAGCGCTCCTGCTTGCTCCCCGGCACCGGGACCACGTGGCTGCCCTGCGCCAGTACCCACGCCAGCGCCACCTGGGCCGGGGTCACCCCCTCCCCGTGCCGGGCCGCGATGCGGCGCAGGCCGGAGACGATCGGCTGGTTCGCGGCCATCATCTCGGCGGTGAAGCGGGGATGGCGCGCACGGACGTCGTCCGGTTCGAAGCCCTCGCCCGGGGTCAGGGTGCCGGTCAGGAAGCCGTTGCCGAGGGGCATCGCCGCGAGGAAGCCGACACCGCGCTCCGCGCACCACGGCACCAGCGTGTGCAGAGCCTCCGGCGACCACACCGACAACTCCGCCTCCACGGCGCTCACCGGGAAGACCTGCTGGACCCGCCGCAACTGCCGGATCGTCGCGTCGTACAACCGTGTTCCCGAGCGGCGCCCACCCCGCGCCCCCATCGCGCACAGCCCCAACGACCGTACCTTTCCGGCCTGTACGAGCTCCGCCATCGCCCCCCAGGTCTCCTCGACCGGAACCTCGGGGTCCTCGCGGTGCAGTTGGTAGAGGTCGATCACATCGGTCTGTAGCCGCCGCAGCGACGCGTCGCAGGCTCTTCTCACGTAGCCGGGGCGGCCGTTGGCCACGATGTGCTGCTCACCCACCAGCAGACCGACCTTGGTGGACACGAACGCGTCCCCGCGCCGCTCCTTCAACACCCGGCCCAGCAGCAGCTCGTTGGTGAACGGGCCGTACATGTCGGCCGTGTCCAGCAGCGTCGAGCCCAGATCGAGCGCCCGGTGCACGGCCCTGACCGACTCGTCACCCCGCTGCCGCGACCCGCTGTAGGCCCAGCTCATCGGCATGCACCCGAGTCCGACGGCTCCCACCGCGAGTGCCGCCGCGCCGATCGTCCTGCGCTCCACCTGCTCGTGACCCTCCCTCTTCCGGCCCCCAACCTAACCTCTGGGCTCCCGGGCACCTGACATAGCCTCCAGAGCATGAGTGCTGACGTGTGGCTTCCCATCCCGCCCGACGACATCGAGGGGCTCCCCGAGGGCCCCGACTACCGCTTCTGGAACGGCCAGGAGGACTTCCCGGCGGACCCGGCCGACTGCGCGTACTACGTCGTCCCCTACATGAAGCCCCTGGACGTGGTCCTGCGGCCGATGCCGCACCTGAGTTCCGTCGAGGTCGTACAGACGCTGTCGGCGGGCGTCGACAACGTGACATCGGGCCTGAAGCACCTGCGTCCCGGCGTGCGGTTGTGCAACGCCCGCGGCGTCCACGAGGCGAGCACCGCCGAACTCACCCTCACCCTGGTCCTCGCCTCGCTGCGCGGGATCCCCGACTTCGTGCGGGCCCAGGACAAGGGGGAGTGGCGCGGCGGGTTCCACCCCGCCCTCGCCGACAAGACCGTCCTCATCGTCGGCTACGGCTCCATCGGCTCCGCCATCGAGGACCGGCTCGTGCCGTTCGAGATCGCGCGGGTGGCGCGCGTCGCGCGCTCCGCGCGCACCACGGAGCGCGGCCCCGTGCACCCCCTCGCCGAGCTGCCCGCCCTGCTCCCGGAGGCGGACGTCGTGATCCTGTCCACGCCCCTCGACGAGACCACGCGTCACCTGGCCGACGCCGAATTCCTTGCCCGTATGAAGGACGGCGCGCTCCTCGTGAACGTCGCCCGCGGCCCCGTCGTCGACACCAAGGCGCTGCTCGCCGAGCTGGAGACCGGCCGCATCACCGCCGCCCTCGACGTCACCGATCCCGAGCCGCTGCCCCAGGGCCACCCCTTGTGGCAGGCGCCGGGCGTACTCGTCAGCCCCCATGTCGGAGGACCCACGTCGGCGTTCCTGCCGCGCGCAAAGCGCCTGTTGGTGGATCAGTTGAACCGTTATGTGAACCAGGAGCCCTTGCGCAACGTGATCCTTACGACGGGACCGGGCGGCGCGTGACGCGTACGAAGCGCGCTGTCGGGCGCGGGCGCGCAACAGGCGTGTAATCCGTTTCCGGTACCCTCCGCAATCTTTCGGACGCGTTCCGTGCTCACATCGCCGCTGGTCGTCACGGAGCGTAGAGGAACTATGTCCCTGAGTGACGAGACTGGTGTATCGTCCCGACAGGGGCTGCGCCGCGCACCGTTCGGCGCCGGGGATGGACTTTGCAGACTGTGAGGGGGGCGACGGGCGATGCACGGCCTATGGACCAACGATCCGACGCGGCGGGACAGCCGGCTCCGACCCTGGCACGCGGCCGCGCGCAGACGCGGCCACCACGCCGGTCACGGCGGTCACCACAGCCCTCATCACCGCAGGCACAGCAGCCGCAGGAGGCATGCGCACCCGGCGCACCCGGACCCCCGGGACCCCGGAGCGGCGCGGACCGGGAGGACCCGGTGAGCTCGCCCCCGTCTCCCACGACCGCCCTCGACGGAGCGCTGCGGGTCCGGCCCGCGAAGGGGGCGCTGCCCTCCCGGCCGCCGGCCGCCCGTGGCGGGTCGACGCTGGTCCACCAACTCCTTCTCGCCGTGGTGTGCGCGGGATACGCCATCGGTGCCGCGCTCGACTGGGGCTCGCGCGAAGTGGCCCTGGTCATGGGCGACTTCGGACTGAGTGCCGCGGCGGGCACCGCCGCCGTGTCCTGCTTCGTCTACGCCCGCAACCGCCGGGTCCGCTTTCGACCCGCCTGGCTGCTCTTCGCGCTCTCCTCGACGATGGCGTCCCTCGGCAACCTGATCTGGGGGTGGTACGAGGTCGTCCTGGACCGGGACGTGCCGGACCCCAGCTGCGCCGACCTGTTCTTCCTCTGTTTCGCGCCGCCCGCCATCGTGGGTTTGCTGGTCCTCGCCAAGCGGCCGGTGACAAAGGCGGGCTGGGTCTGCCTCGGCCTCGACGCCTGGCTGATCGGCGGCTCGCTGCTCACGCTCTCGTGGAGCCTCGCCCTCGCCCAGGCGGCGAAGTCCGAGGGGCCGAGCGTGGCGCACACCGCGCTGTCCCTGGCGTACCCGCTGCTGGACATCGCGCTCGTCAGCATGGTCCTCGCACTGCACTTCCGGCGCTCGGCGGTCAACCGCACCGCGGTGAACACCGCGATCGGCGCGCTCGCCCTGACCGTGATGTGCGACGCCCTGTTCACCTCGCCGCTGCTGCACAACAGCTACCGCTCCGGCCAGCTGCTGGACGCCGGCTGGTTCGCCGGCTCCCTGCTCCTCGCCTACGCCCCCTGGGCCGCACCCCGGCGCCCGGAGGGCGAGCCGCAGCGGCCGGCCGGGCACACGCGCGTGGTGCGCGAACACCTGCCCAGACAGCGGTTCGGGATCCAGCACCACCCGTCCGCGCAGGGAGCGCAGGGCGGTGACCACGGCCGGTATCCGACCACCCGGCCCATCACCGGGTCGCTGGCCGCCCTCACGCCGTATCTCGCCGCCGCGGTCTGCACGCTGGGGATCCTCTACAACGTCCTCAACGGCCGCAGCGTGGACCGGGTGGTGCTGCTCACCGGTGGCACCGTCGTGCTCGCCCTCGTGGTGCGCCAGGGCATCATGCTGCTCGACAACATCACCCTCACCCAGGAGCTCGCACAGAAGGAGAACCACTTCCGCTCCCTGGTGCAGGGCTCCAGCGACGTCATCATGATCGCCGCGCCCAACGGCATCCTCCGGTACGTCTCCCCGGCCGCCGCCGGTGTCTACGGCCGCTCGGCCGAGGAACTCGTGGGCACGGAACTGGCGGGTCTCATCCACCCGGAGGACCTGGGCTGCGTGGTGCACGAGGTGCGGCGCTTCCTCGCCGCCAACCCCCTCGAAGAACCGACCACCCGCATCGAGTGCCGCTTCCGGTCCGGCGACGGCGGCTGGCTCAACGTCGAGTCCACCGTCAACCGCCACCACGGCGGCCTCATCTTCAACAGCCGGGACGTGACCGAAAGAGTGCGTCTGCAGGCGCAGCTCCAGCACAACGCCGAGCACGACCCGCTGACCGACCTGCCCAACCGCGCCCTGTTCACCCGGCGCGTCCAGCAGGCCCTGTCCGGACGCCGTTCCTCCGACCGCGGCACGGCCGTCCTCTTCATCGACCTGGACGGCTTCAAGGCCGTCAACGACACGATCGGGCACCAGGCCGGGGACGAACTGCTCGTCCAGGCCGCCCGCAGACTGCAGGACGCGGTCCGGTACGGCGACACCGCCTCCCGGCTCGGCGGGGACGAGTTCGCCGCGCTGATCGTCGGGGACGGCACCCGCGACCGCACCGCCCGCGAAGGAAACATCCTGGAGCTCGCCGACCGCCTCAGGGTCACGCTCTCGCAGCCCTACCTCATCGACGGCAACGATGTCCGCGTCGCCGCCTCCATCGGTGTCGCCTTCGCCGAGCCCGGCCTCGGAGCGGGCGAGATCCTGCGCAACGCGGACCTCGCGATGTACCGCGCCAAGGCGGGCGGCAAGGGCCGCGTCGAGCTGTACGCGCCCCAGATGCAGCAGGACGTCGTACGCAAGGCGGAGCTGGCCACGCGCCTGCGTGCCGCGCTGCACGACGGCGAGTTCGCCCTGCTGCACCAGCCCGTGGTCTGTCTGGAGGACGGCCGGATCACATCGGTCTCCGCCCAGGCGCGCTGGCGCTCCTCCCAGGGGGTGCTGTTCACGCCCGCGGAGTTCCTGCGGGTGGCCGAGGACAGCGACAGGACGCAGGAACTGGGCCGCTGGATCCTGGAGGAGGCCGTGGAAAAGGCCGCCGAGCGGACCGCGGCCGGGCTCACCGTGCCCGTGGCGGTCCGGATGAGCGCCCAGCGGCTGCTGGACCGCTCCCTGCCCCTGGGCTCGGTCGAGGCGCTGCTGACCCGGCACGGGCTGCCGTCCGGCTCCCTGGTCATCGAGCTCTCCGACGCCGACCCCCGGGTCTCGCTGGACGAGCTGGAGCGCCGGCTGACCGCGATCCGGCGCGTCGGCGTCCGGATCGCCCTGGACGGCTTCGGCAGTGGCTACGCGGCGATCACCGCGCTGCGCAAGCTCCCTGTGGACGTGCTGAAGCTCGACCGCAGCCTGGTCGAGGGCGTCGTGGAGTCCGCCAGACTGCACAAGATCACCAGTGGGTTGCTCAGAATCGCCGGGGACCTCGGGCTGCAGTCCGTGGCCGACGGGGTGGACCTTCCCGAACAGGTCGTCGCCCTGCGCGCGATGGGCTGCACGCACGGGCAGGGCATGGCGTTCTCGGGGCCGCTGGACGAGTACCGGCTGCGCAGGGCGCTGGCTTCGGGGCACTACCCGGTGCCGCACGGCCCCGCCGAACCCGCGTTCGCCGGGGGTGGTTCGGGGGTGTACACCGGAAGCATGACCGCGGTACTCGGTGGTGGGACGACCCTCCGCTCACATAATGAGACTCCCGTCCCACCCACTTGACAGTGAGTGCGTGCCGGGGGGAGGGTCAGTCTCATGCGCACCCGAATTCTCGTACTTGGAAAGCGCGTCGGCTGACGCTGAGCCACAGACCGCTCAGCGATCCCCACCCGGCGCGCTCCCCTCGCTTGCCTTATGGCACGAGGGGTTTTTTGTTGCCCAGCCTCCCCACCTCAGCTTCACACCCTCAGCATCGAGAAGAGAATGACGATGACCGAGCAGGCCACCGGGGCCCATCCGCAGCCGCGGCCCCGATCCGGAGGACAGCAGTCCGCCCCCGAGCACGTCACGGGCGCGCAGTCCCTCATCCGCTCTCTCGAGGAGGTCGGCGCCGAGACGGTATTCGGGATCCCCGGCGGTGCCATCCTTCCGGCGTACGACCCGCTGATGGACTCCACCCGGGTTCGGCACGTCCTGGTCCGTCATGAGCAGGGCGCCGGTCACGCGGCCACCGGTTACGCGCAGGCCACCGGCAAGGTCGGTGTCTGCATGGCGACCTCGGGCCCCGGGGCCACCAACCTGGTCACCCCGATCGCGGACGCCCACATGGACTCGGTGCCGCTCGTGGCGATCACCGGCCAGGTGGCCTCCAAGGCGATCGGCACGGACGCCTTCCAGGAGGCGGACATCGTCGGCATCACCATGCCGATCACCAAGCACAACTTCCTCGTCACCAAGGCCGAGGACATCCCGCGGGTCATCGCGCAGGCCTTCCACATCGCCTCCACCGGCCGTCCCGGCCCGGTCCTGGTCGATATCGCCAAGGACGCCCTCCAGGCGAAGACGGCGTTCTCCTGGCCGCCCGTCATGGACCTGCCCGGCTACCGCCCGGTGACCAAGCCGCACGCCAAGCAGATCCGCGAGGGCGCCAAGCTGATCACCCAGGCCAAGCGGCCCGTCCTCTACGTCGGCGGCGGTGTCATCAAGGCCGGCGCCACCGCCGAGCTGAAGGTCCTCGCGGAACTCACCGGAGCCCCCGTCACCACCACCCTGATGGGGCTCGGCGCATTCCCCGACAGCCACCCGCTGCACGTGGGAATGCCGGGCATGCACGGTGCGGTCACCGCCGTCACCGCGCTGCAGAAGGCCGACCTGATCGTCGCCCTCGGTACCCGTTTCGACGACCGCGTCACCGGCAAGCTGGACAGCTTCGCCCCGCACGCCAAGATCGTCCACGCCGACATCGACCCGGCCGAGATCGGCAAGAACCGCGCCGCCGACGTGCCGATCGTCGGTGACGCCCGCGAGGTCATCGCCGACCTGGTCCAGGCCGTCCAGAAGGAGCACAGCGAGGGCCACAAGGGCGACTACAGCGCCTGGTGGAAGGACCTCTCCCGCTGGCGCGAGACCTACCCGCTGGGCTACGACCTGCCCGCCGACGGCTCGCTCTCCCCGCAGCAGGTCATCGAGCGGATCGGCCAGCTCGCCCCCGAGGGCACGATCTTCGCGGCGGGTGTCGGCCAGCACCAGATGTGGTCCGCCCACTTCATCCAGTACGAGAAGCCCGCCACCTGGCTGAACTCCGGCGGCGCCGGGACCATGGGCTACGCGGTCCCGGCCGCGATGGGCGCCAAGGCCGGCATGCCCGGCAACACCGTCTGGGCGGTCGACGGCGACGGCTGCTTCCAGATGACCAACCAGGAACTCACCACCTGCGCCCTGAACAACATCCCGATCAAGGTCGCCATCATCAACAACGGCGCCCTCGGGATGGTCCGCCAGTGGCAGACCCTCTTCTACAACCAGCGCTACTCCAACACCGTGCTGCACAGCGGTCCGGAGGACATCAACCCGGACGCGAAGGGCACGCGCGTGCCGGACTTCGTGAAGCTGTCCGAGGCGATGGGCTGCGTGGGTCTGCGCTGTGAGCGCCCGGAGGACCTGGACAAGGTCATCGCGGAGGCGAACTCCATCAACGACCGCCCCGTCGTCGTCGACTTCATCGTCCACGAGGACGCGATGGTGTGGCCGATGGTCGCCGCCGGCACCTCCAACGACGAGATCATGGCCGCCCGGGACGTCCGCCCCGACTTCGGCGACAACGAAGACGACTGAGAGCCGTAAAGGAAGCAGATCATGTCCAAGCACACGCTCTCCGTCCTGGTGGAGAACACCCCGGGCATCCTCGCCCGGATCGCCGCCCTGTTCTCCCGCCGCGGGTTCAACATCGACTCGCTCGCGGTCGGTGTCACCGAGCACCCCGAGATCTCCCGGATCACCATCGTGGTGACGGTGGTCGAGGAACTGCCGCTGGAGCAGGTGACCAAGCAGCTCAACAAGCTCGTCAACGTGCTGAAGATCGTCGAGCTGGAACCCGGCTCGGCCGTTCAGCGCGAACTCGTTCTGGTGAAGGTGCGCGCCGACAACGAGACGCGCTCCCAGATCGTCGAGATCGTCCAGCTGTTCCGCGCCAAGACCGTCGACGTCTCCCCGGAGGCCGTCACCATCGAGGCCACCGGCAGCGGCGAGAAGCTGTCCGCGATGCTGAAGATGCTGGAGCCCTTCGGCATCAAGGAGCTGGTCCAGTCCGGCACCATCGCGATCGGCCGCGGCGCGCGCTCCATCACGGACCGCTCGCTGCGCGCACTCGACCGCAGCGCGTAAGGATCGGTAGGGGCGGCTCCGGGCCGCCCGTATACCGAGACCCCGAAACCTCACCTCAGCCCGCCGTCATACGGTGGGACGCAACACCTGCACACAAGGAGAGAACCCAAAGTGGCCGAGCTGTTCTACGACGCCGACGCCGACCTGTCCATCATCCAGGGCCGCAAGGTCGCGGTCATCGGTTACGGCAGCCAGGGCCACGCCCACGCGCTGTCGCTCCGTGACTCGGGTGTCGACGTGCGTGTCGGTCTGCACGAGGGCTCCAAGTCCAAGGCCAAGGCCGAGGAGCAGGGCCTGCGCGTGGTGACGCCGTCCGAGGCCGCCGCCGAGGCCGACGTCATCATGATCCTGGTCCCGGACCCGATCCAGGCCCAGGTCTACGAGGAGTCCATCAAGGACAACCTGAACGACGGCGACGCGCTGTTCTTCGGCCACGGCCTGAACATCCGCTTCGACTTCATCAAGCCGCCGGCCGGCGTGGACGTCTGCATGGTCGCCCCGAAGGGCCCGGGTCACCTCGTCCGCCGCCAGTACGAGGAGGGCCGCGGCGTTCCGTGTATCGCGGCCGTCGAGCAGGACGCGTCGGGCAACGCCTTCGCGCTCGCGCTGTCGTACGCCAAGGGCATCGGCGGCACCCGCGCCGGCGTCATCAAGACGACCTTCACCGAGGAGACCGAGACCGACCTGTTCGGTGAGCAGGCCGTTCTCTGCGGTGGTACGGCCGCGCTGGTCAAGGCCGGTTTCGAGACGCTGACCGAGGCCGGCTACCAGCCGGAGATCGCGTACTTCGAGTGCCTGCACGAGCTGAAGCTCATCGTCGACCTCATGTACGAGGGCGGCCTGGAGAAGATGCGCTGGTCGATCTCCGAGACCGCCGAGTGGGGCGACTACGTCACCGGCCCGCGGATCATCACGGACGCCACCAAGGCCGAGATGAAGAAGATCCTCGCCGAGATCCAGGACGGCACCTTCGCCCGTGAGTGGATGGCCGAGTACCACGGCGGTCTGAAGAAGTACAACGAGTACAAGCAGCAGGACTCCGAGCACCTGCTGGAGACCACTGGCAAGCAGCTGCGCAAGCTGATGAGCTGGGTCGACGAGGAGGCGTAAGCCTCAGGCCACGGGGCCGGAGCGGACTGCTCCGGCCCCGTTGTCCAACCCGTCGCATCACGGACGGGTGATCCTTCCGCAGAGGCGCAAGACGACCTCCGCCGCGCCACTACACTGGCGCACAACATACGCGTCAGGCCCACAGCGTCGTGCGTCTTCCACGCGGCCAGTACCCTCCACCGCCTGCGGCCGTCGGGACGGCCGTCCGCACGCAATGGACTTGTGAGGACTCACGTGAGCTCGAAACCTGTCGTACTCATCGCTGAAGAGCTGTCGCCCGCGACTGTGGACGCGCTTGGACCGGACTTCGAGATCCGGCACTGCAACGGAGCGGACCGAGCCGAACTGCTCCCGGCCATCGCCGACGTGGACGCGATCCTGATCCGCTCCGCCACCAAGGTGGACGCCGAGGCCATCGCCGCCGCGCACAAGCTGAAGGTCGTCGCACGAGCCGGCGTCGGCCTGGACAACGTCGACGTCTCCGCCGCCACCAAGGCCGGCGTGATGGTCGTCAACGCCCCCACCTCGAACATCGTGACCGCCGCCGAGCTGGCCTGCGGTCTCCTCGTCGCCACCGCCCGCCACATCCCGCAGGCCAACGCCGCGCTGAAGAACGGCGAGTGGAAGCGGAGCAAGTACACGGGCGTGGAGCTGGCCGAGAAGACCCTCGGTGTCGTGGGTCTGGGCCGGATCGGCGCGCTGGTCGCCCAGCGCATGTCCGGGTTCGGCATGAAGGTCGTCGCCTACGACCCCTACATCCAGCCCGCCCGCGCCGCCCAGATGGGCGTCAAGGTGCTGTCGCTTGACGAGCTGCTCGAGGTCTCCGACTTCATCACCGTCCACCTGCCCAAGACCCCCGAGACGGTCGGTCTCATCGGCGACGAGGCGCTGCGCAAGGTCAAGCCGAGCGTGCGGATCGTCAACGCCGCGCGCGGCGGGATCGTGGACGAGGAGGCGCTGTACTCCGCCCTCAAGGAGGGCCGGGTCGCCGGTGCCGGTCTCGACGTGTACGCGAAGGAGCCCTGCACGGACTCCCCGCTGTTCGAGTTCGACCAGGTCGTCGCCACCCCGCACCTCGGTGCCTCCACCGACGAGGCGCAGGAGAAGGCCGGTATCGCCGTCGCCCGCTCGGTGCGCCTCGCGCTCGCCGGTGAGCTGGTGCCCGACGCGGTGAACGTCCAGGGCGGTGTCATCGCCGAGGACGTCAAGCCGGGCCTGCCGCTCGCCGAGCGCCTCGGCCGGATCTTCACCGCGCTCGCCGGTGAGGTCGCGGTCCGCCTCGACGTCGAGGTGTACGGCGAGATCACCCAGCACGACGTGAAGGTGCTGGAGCTGTCCGCCCTCAAGGGTGTCTTCGAGGACGTCGTCGCCGAGACGGTGTCGTACGTCAACGCCCCACTGTTCGCGCAGGAGCGCGGTGTCGAGGTGCGGCTGACGACCAGCTCCGAGTCGGCCGACCACCGCAACGTCGTCACCGTGCGCGGCACGCTCGGCAGCGGCGAGGAGGTGTCGGTCTCCGGCACGCTGGCCGGGCCGAAGCACCTCCAGAAGATCGTCGCGGTCGGCGAGTACGACGTCGACCTGGCCCTGGCCGACCACATGGTCGTCCTCAAGTACGAGGACCGTCCCGGTGTCGTCGGTACGGTCGGCCGGATCTTCGGCGAGGCCGGTATCAACATCGCCGGTATGCAGGTCTCGCGGGCGATCGCCGGTGGCGAGGCGCTGGCGGTCCTGACCGTGGACGACACGGTTCCGGCCGGGGTGCTGACCGAGGTCGCCGAGGAGATCGGGGCGACGTCGGCCCGTGCGGTGAACCTGGTCTGACGCTTCACGACAGGAGGCTGGGCGGACCGAGAACTCTCGGTCCGCCCAGCCTCTTCCCATGCGAGTGATCATGCGAGTGACTGCTCAGGTTCCGGCTCCGGTGTCTCCTCGCGCACCTCGACTCCTCGCAGAGTCACCGCCGCCAGGGCCGCCGCCCCGACGAGCAGCACCGCCCCCGTGATCGCCGCCCCCTGCATCCCGCTGGTGAACGCCTCCCTGGCCGCCGTCGCGAGCCCCGGGAAGCGGTCGGCCACCGCCAGCGCCCCGCCCAGCGTCTCGCGAGCCACGTCCGGCGCCGAACCCGGCATCTCGTGGCGGTAGACCGCCGTACCGATGGAGCCGAGGACCGCCATGCCGAGCGCGCCGCCGAACTCCGCGCCGGTCTCCATCAGGGAGGACGCCGACCCGGCCCGCTCCACCGGGGCGCTGCCCATCGCGAGGTCCGTGATCTGGGAGATCACGGCGACGATGCCGACGGCGAGCACCCCGCACGCGGTCAGGACCAGCCACATCGAGTCCGTGCCGGTGAAGGCCAGCAGCGCGTAGCCGACCGCGCCGATCACGAAGCCCGCGGTGATGACGTGAGCGCGGTCGACGCCCTTCTGCACCAGTGAGGTCGCGAACGGGGCCGCGGCGCCGATCGGCACCGAGGGCAGCAGCGCCCACAGGGCCGCCTCCAGCGCACTCTTGTCGAGCACCGACTGCAGGTACTGGGTCGTGAAGTAGGCCGAGCCCATCATCGCGAACGAGGAGATGAGGTTCAGGGCGACGGAGGGGCCGAAACCGCGGCCGCGGAACAGGGCCGGGGAGATCATCGGGTTCGCGGTCGTGCGCTGGCGGTGCACGAAGAGGGCCGCGAAGAGCAGGCCGACGGTGATCGAGACGACGTACCGGACGTTCCACCCCTCGGACGGGATCTCCTTCAGGCCGTAGACGACGGGCAGCACCGCGGCCATCGAGAGGGGGACGCTCAGCCAGTCGAAGCGGCCGGGCGCGGAGGCCTTGGACTCGGGCAGCAGGATCGGGCCGAGGACCAGCAGCAGCACCATCGCGGGCAGGTTGACCAGGAAGACCGAACCCCACCAGAAGTACTCGACCAGGACGCCACTCATCACCGAGCCGAGGGCGATGCCGGCCGTCATCACTCCGGACCAGATGCCGATCGCCTTCGCGCGCTGGCCGGAGTCGGTGAACATCGTGCGGATCAGCGCCATCGTCGACGGCATCAGGGTCGCGCCGCCGATGCCGAGCACCGCGCGGGCGGCGATGAGCATCTCGGCGCTGTTCGCGTACGCCGCCGCCAGGGAGGCCGCGCTGAACGCGACCGCGCCGATCAGCAGCAGCCGGCGGCGGCCGATGCGGTCGCCCAGCGTGCCCATCGTCATCAGCAGGCCGGCCAGGACGAAGGCGTAGATGTCGAAGATCCACAGCTGCTGGGTGCCGCTCGGCTTCAGGTCGGCGCTGATCGCGGGGATCGCGAAGTAGAGGACGGAGACGTCCATCGAGACCAGGAGCAGCGGAAGCATCAGGACGCCGAGTGCGGTCCATTCGCGGCGGCCGGCCAGGGCATGGGCGGGAGTCGGGTTCGTCATGCCGTTGACTATACGGGCGTATTAAACGCTTGTCTATGACGCTTGTATAAATCGCTTGTCTAGATAGGCTGAGGGCATGGGACATCGCGAGGATCTGCTCGAAGGCGCCAAGCGCTGCCTGCTGGAGAAGGGGTTCCTGCGCACGACCGCGCGGGACATCGTCAAGGAGTCGGGGACGAACCTGGCTTCCATCGGCTATCACTACGGGTCGAAGGACGCGCTCCTGGGCCAGGCCTACATCGCGTTGGTGGAGGACGTGTCCTTCGAGGGGGGTGACGGATTCACCAGTGCACCCGGCTCGCTGGAGCGGTTCCGGGAGGTGTGGGCGAACATCGTGGACACCATGCGGGGGCCCGGCTCGATGTGGCGGCTCAGCCTGGAGGTCATGGGCATGGGCGACCAACTGCCCGAGGTGCGCGACCAGTTGGTCCGTGCCCAGCGTGAGGGCGGGCGTGGCCTGGTGGCCATGCTCATGGGTGTGCCGGAGGAGGAGGTGACGGACGAGACCGCCGACACGCTCGGCCGGTTCTATCTGGCGCTGATGACCGGGCTCATCGGCCAGTGGGCCTTCGACCCGAAGAGCGCGCCCGACGCGGACACCCTCACCGAGGGCCTGCGGCAGGTCATCGAGGCCGCCACGCGCGGGTGACCGCCCGTCCGCGTCTTCGGCACCCGGTCCGTTCGGCGGCGCCGGAGCCGGCAGTCGCAGTCGCCGTGCGTGGGCGGCCGGCTCAGGCGCTGGTCGCCCTGCGGATGGCGGACGCGGTGTCGGGGGACGTGAGGGTGGGTTGGTAGTCCCGTTCCGTCCACGGCCGGCCGGCCGAGACCCACACGCTCCGCGCACCGACCCCCTGCGCGCCACGGATGTCGGCGGCGGCCGAGTCGCCGATCATCCACGAGCCGTCGAGTGGGGCGTCGGCGACGGTGGCCGCCGCGTGGAAGATCTCTGGTGAGGGCTTGCGGTGGCCGACCGCCTCGGAGATCACCCAGCCGTTCACGAGCCGGTCGAGACCGGTGTTGCGGATCTTCGTCTCCTGTTGCACGGTCCGCCCGTTGGTCACGATCACGCAGGACCAGCCGTCGGCGAGAGCCGCGACGAGCGTCTCGCGGACCGGGTCGGACAGCGTGACCCGGCCGGCCGCGCCCCGGTCGAGGAAGTCCCGGGCGTCGATGCCGCCGTACCGCTCGGACAGCGCGGTCGCGACCTCCCGCCGCGGTGTGTGACCACTCGCGTCGACGGTCAGCAGCCAGTCCAAGTCCCCTGCGGGCAGCCGGTGTTCGGCGAGAAAGGCGCTCGCGGCCGCGCGGAAGGCGGCGTCCCGGTCGACGAGGGTGTTGTCGAGGTCGATCATCAGCAGACGCATCCGGGAGATTCTCGGTGACGAGGTGACAAGGTCGCCAGTACGGGTTGTCCATGGCTCGCCGAGGGCCTATAGCCGTGCCCCCTTGAGCACCATGTGCAGCAACAGCCGGTCCTCGCCGTCGTCCAGGTCCAGGCCGGTGAGCTGTTCGACGCGGGACAGGCGGTAGTAGAGGGTCTGGCGGTGAATGCCCAGTTCCGCGGCGGCGCGACCGGCCTGGCCCGCGCAGTCCAGGTAGACCTCGGCCGTACGGGCGAGTTCGCGGTGGGCGGGGGAGAGGAGGGGGCGTACGGCGGGGTCGTGGGCCGTCTCCGGGGGCAGCGCGGTCAGCAGACGGTACGGGCCGATGCGCGACCACTCCACGACCGGCCCGAACCCGGGTTCCGCGAGCGCGGCCCGCGCCGCGGCGGACGCCTCCTGCCAGGCGGGGGCCAGCTCGGCGAGGCCCACGCGGGCGGCGGCGATCCCGGCGGCCACGGTGCCTCGGGCCGCCGTGTCCCGCGCCGCGCCTGCCGTCCCGCGTGCCGCGCCCGGGGTGCCCTGGGCCGGCCCGGTGTCGGTTCCGCTGCCCGGCCGGTCGCTGCTGCTGCGAGCGCCACCTGGTCGGTGTGGGGTGCTCGGGGTGTCCTGGACCGACCTCGTGCTGCTTCCGCTCCCGGGCGGGCCGCTGCTGCCGGCGCCGCCCGGCCCGCTGGCCCCGCTCCTGTTCGCCCTGCTGTCGTCCGGTCCGCCGCCCTTGCTTCCGGCCGACCGGCCACCGTCGCTCCCGCCCGACCTGCCCGCGCTCGACTCGCCGCTGCCGTGACCGCTCGCGCCCGCTGTCGCGCCGTGGACGCCCTCGCTGCGGCCGCCCGCGCTCCCCTTCCCGCCGTAGGCGCCCCCGCCGCGACCGCCCCCACCCCCACCCTCGCCATGAACACCACCGCCCCCCTCCACACTCCGCGCCCGCTCCAGCAACCGGGTCGCCGCCGAGCCCGCCGGGGTCAGGGTGTCCGTCGCGCGCAGGCGTACCAGGACTGCCAGTGACTGGGCCGAGGTGCCCCACGGCACCGTGCACAGGGCCGTCGCGTGCGGGACCGTACGGGCCGACGGGGCGTCGTCCGGGTCGGTGGACGGCCACGGTGCGACGCACACCACGGCGTACGGGCCGTCGCCCCGCGAGCCCAGGGCCGTGCGCAGCGTGGCCACCGCCATGTCCGCCTGCCAGCCGGGCTCGGCGGTCAATACCGCCCGCAGCTCCCGGCTCAGGTCGGCCCCGTGCTGCGCCTCGTCCGCGAGCAGCGCGCCGATACGGGCCGTGACCCGCATCGCCGCGTCCAGTTGCCGGTCGGTCGGGCCGGGGTCGGAGTCCAGGAGCCAGACGTAGCCGAGGACGACCCCCCGATGGCGTACGGGGAGGCAGATGCGTCCCCGGTAGACCCCCGCCTCCGGGGTCGGCGGAATCCGTACCGGGCCGGAAGCCCGTGTGATGCCGAAGCCCTCGAACCACGTCCGGACCGCGGCCGTGGAACGCCGGGTCAGGATCGAGCGGGTGCGGACGGGGTCCAGCGCCGACGGATCGAGGTCGCCCTCACTGTCGTACGCACCGAAGGCGATCAGCTCGAAGTCGCGGTTCTCCAGGGTCGCCGGTACGCCCAGGAGTTCCGAGATCTCGTCGACCAGCTCCTGGTAGTCACCTTTGTGGTCCCCTGTCACCCGGTCATTCTCGCGCAAAAACACCCCGCTTCATACATCTGTCTGAGATCTGCGGCACGGATGCGTGACAGCTGTCGATGGCCGACGATCGGAGGGATCCTTAGGTTTCACGGTGGTCCTGTCTGCTGGTTTGTGGAGGTGCCCCGTGCTGGGTCCCGTGATTCTTGCCGCGTCGCGCAGCGACCGGATGCGACGCCTGATCTCGGCGGCCCCGGTGACCAAGCAAGTCGTCGACCGCTTCATCCCCGGCGAGACGGTCGACGAGATCGTGCCGATCGTCCAGGAGCTCACCTCGAAGGGCCTGGAGCTGACCATGGACGTGGTCGGCGAGGACATCACGATGCCCGGGCAGGCGGAGGCCGCCCGGGACGCCTATCTGGCGCTCATCGACCGGCTCAAGGCCCTCGAACTGGGCACCAGGGCCGAGATGTCCGTGAAGCTGTCGATGTTCGGCCAGGCACTTGAGAACGGTCACGAGCTGGCTCTCGCCAACGTCCGGCCCGTCGTCGAGGCCGCCGCCGCCATCGGTACGACCGTCACGCTCGACGCCGAGGACCACACCACCCTCGACTCGATGTTCGCCATCCACGAGGAACTGCGGAAGGACTTCCCGCAGACCGGCTGTGTGATCCAGGCGTACCTCTTCCGCACCGAGGCCGACGCCCGCCGACTCGCCGCGGCGGGCAGCCGGGTGCGGCTCGTGAAGGGCGCCTACAAGGAGCCCACCGAGGTCGCCTACCAGCAGAAACACGAGATCGACAAGGCGTACGTCCGGGTCCTGCGCATCCTCATGGAAGGCGAGGGATACCCGATGGTCGGCTCCCACGACCCGCGCCTGATCTCCATCGCCCAGGAACTCGCCCGGCAGGCGGGCCGCAAGCCCGACGAGTACGAGTTCCAGATGCTCTACGGGATCAGGGGCGACGAGCATCTGCGGCTCGCCGCCGAAGGTCACCGCATGCGCGTCTACACGGCCTACGGCACCGACTGGTACGGCTACTTCATGAGGCGGCTGGCGGAGAAGCCGGCGAACCTGCGTTTCTTCGCGCGCTCGATGATCAGCAAGGGGTGATGCGCTGGATGAGCCGCGACTGTCGGTCTCCGAGAAGTGTTCGGAGACCGACAGCCGCCGCCCCGTGGCCGGCTGAGCCGGACCTGATTCCGTGGCAGGAGTTACGGAACCCGTGACTCCGCCCCCGAAGGGGCTTCTCACGACCCCGCCGAGGCGAGTTCGTGACGGTCAAGCCCTGACCGCCGCTCACCATACGCAACTGCTTCAGCTCCCTCGGGCTGAAGCCCGAGAATCACTCGGAAGAGGTAATCCATGGACGCTGTGACCCAGGTCCCCACCCCCGTCAACGAGCCGGTGCGCGGCTACGCCCCCGGTTCGCCCGAGCGGGCCCGGCTGGAGGCGAAGCTCAAGGAGCTGGCCGACAATCCGGTCGACCTGCCGATGACCATCGGCGGTGAGAAGCGGCTGGGCGGCGGCGAGGCCTTCCAGGTTGTGCAGCCGCACAACCACAAGGCCGTCCTCGGCACCCTCCGCAACGCCACCCAGCAGGACGCCCGGGACGCCATCGACGCGGCCCTCGCCGCCGCCCCCGCCTGGCGCGCGATGTCCTTCGACGACCGTGCCGCGATCATCCTGCGCGCCGCCGAACTGCTCGCCGGTCCCTGGCGCGAGACGCTGGCCGCCTCCACCATGCTCGGCCAGTCCAAGACCGCCCAGCAGGCCGAGATCGACACCCCCTGCGAACTGGTCGACTTCTGGCGCTTCAACGTCAAGTACGCCCGTGACCTGCTCGCCGAGCAGCCCCCGGCCAACGCCCCCGGCGTCTGGAACCGCCTCGACCACCGCCCGCTCGAAGGCTTCGTCTACGCGATCACGCCGTTCAACTTCACGGCGATCGCGGGCAACCTGCCGACCGCGCCCGCGCTCATGGGCAACGTGGTCGTGTGGAAGCCGTCCCCGACGCAGACCCACGCCGCCGTGCTGTTGATGCAGCTGCTGGAGGAGGCGGGCCTGCCCAAGGGCGTCATCAACCTCGTCACCGGCGACGGCATCGAGGTCTCCAAGGTCGCCCTGGAGCACCGGGACCTCGCGGGCATCCACTTCACCGGCTCGACGAAGACCTTCCAGCACCTGTGGAAGACGGTCGGCGCCAACATCGAGAAGTACCGCACCTATCCGCGCCTGGTGGGCGAGACCGGCGGCAAGGACTTCGTCGTCGCCCACCCCTCGGCCGACCGCGCGATCCTCAAGACGGCCCTGACCCGCGGTGCCTTCGAGTACCAGGGCCAGAAGTGCTCGGCGACCTCCCGGGCGTACATCCCGGCGTCGATCTGGAACAGCGGTTTCCGCGAGGAGTTCGCCGCCGAGGTCGACGGCATCGCCGTGGGTGACGTCACCGACCTCTCCCACTTCATCGGCGCGGTCATCGACGAGCGTGCCTTCGCCAAGAACAAGGCCGCCATCGACCGCGCGCAGTCGGACCCCACCTGCACGATCGTCGCGGGCGGTTCCTACGACGACTCGGTCGGCTGGTTCGTCCGCCCGACCGTCGTCGAGTGCACGGACCCGGAGAACGAGGTCTTCACCACCGAGTACTTCGGCCCCTTCCTCGCCGTGTACGTCTACGAGGACGACCGGTACGAGGAGATGCTGACCCAGATGGAGTCGGCGTCCGACTACGCGCTGACCGGCTCGGTCATCGCGGGAGACCGCGCGGCGGCCGCGTACACGATGGAGAAGCTGCGCTACGCGGCCGGCAACTTCTACATCAACGACAAGTCGACCGGCGCCGTCGTCGGCCAGCAGCCCTTCGGCGGCGGCCGCGCCTCCGGCACCAACGACAAGGCCGGCGCCCCGCAGAACCTCCAGCGCTGGACGCTGACCCGCGCCATCAAGGAGACGCTGGTCCCGCCGACCGACTATCCGTACCCGCACATGGGCTGACGGCGCGTAAGTCACCAGGAGGGGCCGGGCTGTTGTCCGGCCCCTTCGCGTGCGCACGTTGTCACGTCCTAGTCCTCTGGCTCCCACTCCTCGAGCAGGGTGAAGACGCGTCGGTCGCCGTCGAGTTCCAGGGAGTCCACGGGGATCCTGCCTCCTGCACAAGACCGAGGAGCAGCACAGCTGACCCCCTCTTCCCCTCGATCACTTCTTTCCGATGCGGAACACCACCCTCGCGCACCCGGTACGGGATGACCGGCTCCGACCTTGACGGCTGTCCGTGCGGGACGTGACGGCTGGATAACTTGCCGCCCCGATCGTCCAGACGACGACGACGCCGCCGTCGGACGGCTCGGCTCAAGGCGGTCCCTTCCCGCTGTTCCCGAAACTCGACCGCACCGCCGAACACGTCCGGACCTTCGCCCCGAGTGCGTTGAGAATCCTGCGGCGTGACGGGAACTACCCTCTGCCCGACGCCCGACGCCCGACGCCCCACGCCCCACGCCCCACGCCCCACGCCCCACGCCCCACGCCCCACGCCCCACGCCCCACGCCCCACGCCCCACGCCCGACGCCCGACGCTTGGTCACTCACGGCGTTCAGCCAGGTAATGCCCTGCTTGAAGTGGTCGTACGGTGGGCCAGGGTGGAGGAGAGGAAGACCCAGGCCGCACTCCTCTGCACCGTGCTTCATTCTGCGAGCAGGCTCAGGATCCGGTTCCAGGCGTCGTCTCGGGCCCACTGGTTGAAGGCAGGCGTGCCAGGCCAGAAGAATGCGTGCTCGACACCGGGATAGGTGACCAGTTCGTGCTCGACGCCGGCCTTTTCCAGCGCGGACCGGATCTGGCCACGGTGACCGGCGTCGATCAGCGGGTCGTCCTCGCCGACCAGGTAAACGATCCGACCGCGTATTTCGGGCGTGAGGTCGAGCGTGGGCGTGGGCCGACTCATCGGGATGTCAGCCGTGGGCAGCCAACCGCCGTACAGCACCGCGGTCCGGCTGACCGGCAACCGGCAGGCCGCCAAGTACGCCAGGTGACCGCCGGCGCTGAAGCCGATCACCGCCGTCCGCTGGATCCCCGGCTGCGCGCCGAGCCGGCCCAGGCAGGCGTCCACGTCGGACAGAGCTTCCTCCCGGCCCAACTGGTGCAGCAGGGCGAATCCCTCCTCACGCCCGGCGTCGGTACGTTCGAACCAACGCCCGGCTTCGGTGTTCCGGTGGTAGAACTCCGGCGCAAGGACCAGATACCCGGCCGCCGCGAGGCCGTCGGCCACGCCGCGGATGTCGGGGTTCACCGCAAACAGTTCGTGCGCCACCACCACCGCGACCGGGGCGGCGCGGCCGACCGGGCGGGCCAGGTAGGCAGGCAGGAAGGTGCCGTCGGCCACGGGGACCGTGATGGTTTCCGGGGTGATCGTCATGGCGCTCAGCATGGATGACGCTGAAACCGGCAACCAGAGCACCTTGATGCTGGTACCGGCCTTACTAGGCTGCGCCGTATGGCAACAACCGGAGATCCGCAAGCCCTTGGACAGTTGCTTCGGTCGCGGCGCGAGCGTCTTCGCCCTGGCGATGTCGGGCTGCCCGCCGGAATTCGTCGGCGCACGGCCGGACTGCGCCGCGAAGAGGTCGCGCTGCTGGCCAACGTCTCCACCACCTACTACACGTTCATGGAGCAGGGCCGTCCCGTGCAGCCCTCGGACCAGGTGCTGGACGCCCTGGCCGACGCGCTGCGGATGTCCGCCGCCGAGCGGCTGTACCTGCGGATGCTGGCCCGCGGAGGCGAGGATGCGCCCAGCGTCGTTGCCGTACCGGCGCCGGACGAGCGGATCGATCCCGAAGTGGTCGCCCTGGTCCAGCGGCTCGAGCCGTTCCCGACCCTCGTCAAGGGACGCAGCTGGGACGTGCTGGCCTCGAACCGTGCCGCGCGTGAACTGTTCGACGACTGGGATGCACTGCCCGCCGGCGAGCGGAACCTCGTGCGCTGGATGTTCACCGCACCGCGCGCCCGGGAGGTGTACCTCGAATGGGAGCCGGAGGCCCGGGCCATGCTCGGCCGGTTCCGGCTCGCTGCGGCCAGGCACCCGGACGACCCCGCCTTCGAGGCGCTGGTCGGCGAGTTGAAGCAGGACAGCCGGGAAGTGCGGCAGTGGTGGCCGCGACATGACGTCACAGCGGTGGCCAGCGGATCGAAGAAGCTACGCCACCCGACGCTCGGGCCGCTCCGCTACAGCCACGTCGTGCTACACCTCGCGGACAACTCCGACCAGACCATGGTCACCTATTCGGCAGCAGACGCCGGCAACTGACCTTGAATGGGGAAATACCGAAACAGGTGGCGATCTGGGTGAGGGTGTCGTGCCGGCGCCGGTACACCCGGCCGACCAGCGCACCTGTGGAAGGCTCTGGCCGAGGTGTTCCCTGCCGCCAGGCATGAGCGCGGCTGGGTTCACAGGGTCCGGGGCCCACCTCGTCGACCTCGTCCGCGCCGGAGCGAGGTTCGAGACCGGCGTCCTGGTCGAGCGGCGGGACAAAGCGCATGAGCCCCTATGGCACCCCGCAGGAAGAGCCGGCCGAGCGTCTGCGTTTCGCGGCCTGCCTTCGCAAGTTGGTGCAGGTCACCGAGGTTGAGGAGACGGCTCTGGTCAAGAAGGTCCTCACCGATCCGCCAGACCCTGGCCCAGTCCGCTGTGCTGCGGCACCTGGAGCGCACGGCCACCGCCCTCCGCCTCGGCCCGCCTTCGAACGGTGGGCCGAGCGTACCTTCGCGGAGAGTCGTGTAATGGTCACCCATTAGGCCCGTTGCAGGGCCTCCAGCCCGTCGAGGATGGCCTGGAGGCCGACCTGGAAAGTGTTGTCGGGCGCCGCGCCGTAGTCGGCGCTGTGGGTGTCCAGGCGAGCGCGCAGCCGAGGGAATTGTGCGGCGGTCTCGCGAGCCTCGGTCTGAGCGTCGCCGATGGCCTGTTCGGCGTCACCGCTACCTTCGCGCCGCAGTTTGCGGCCGAGCGAGGCTGTCGCGGCTGCGCCGAGGGCGTTGCCGAGGACGAAGGTGAAGACGGCGGCCGCGGCCTGGTCGGCTGCGGGGCCGGCGAATCCCGCGGTCTCGTAGATGGCGAGGAGGTGATCGTCGTGGCGGGCCTTTCCGGGACCGAACATGAGGAAGGAGCCAAAGGCCTGCAGCAGCCACGGGTGGCGGGTGAGCATCGCATACAGGTCGTCGGCCATGATGGTGGCCGCCGTGCGCCAGCCGACCTCGTCGGGGTCAGGCAGCGCGATTTCGTGCCACACCTGGTCCCCGGCGAGGGCGATGAGGTTGTCCTTGCTGCCCACGTGCCAGTAGACCGCGGTGGCCGCCGAGCCCAGCCGCTGGCCCAGTGCCCGCATGCTCAGCCCCTCCAGTCCTTCGGCGTCCAGCAGGGTGATGGCGGCGGTGAGGATCTGTTCGCGGGTCAGCGTGTTGCGGGGCATGGATTCACGATAGCCCTCGGCTTGCACGCCGTTCAAGAAAGTTCTTGCACAGTGTTCAAGTCGTTCGCTAGCCTCCACTTGAACAGAGTGCAAGTCGCCGCCACGCCTGATGAGCAGCCCGGCGCCGTACACGAACCACACCGATCGAGGGGGAATCGAGATGTCACACGATGCGCTGGCGGAGTTCGTCGAGGAGAAGGCCAAGGATCTCGGCATTCCGGGGGCAGCGGTGGGAGTCCGGGTGGACGGACGGGAGCTGACCGTCTGCCACGGCGTGACGAGCATCGACAACCCGCTGCCCGTCGACCGGGACACGCTGTTCGTGCTGGGTTCGGTCACCAAGACCTACACGGCGACCGCGATCATGTGCCTGCTCGAGCAGGGGCGGGTCGAGCTGGAGGCGCCGGTGCGCCGCTATGTTCCCGAACTCCGGCTCCCCGATGAGGACGCGGCCACCCGGATCACCATCCTGAACCTGCTCAACCACACCGCTGGGCTGGACACCCGGACGGTCTTCGACAGCGGAGACGGAGACGACGCGCTGGCCCGCGAGGTGACCAACATGGCCGAGGTGGCGCTGATCGGCCCAGTCGGCGGCCGCGCCTCCTACAGCCAGCTCGGCTACAACCTGCTCGGCCGGGTCGTCGAGAACGTCACCGGCGAGACCTACGAGGCCGCTGTCGCTTCACTCGTCCTGGAGCAGGCCGGCATGACCGACAGCGTCTTCACCGCCGGACAGGCCATCACCCGCTGGTTCGCCGTGGGCCACAACCTCAGCGAAGGGGGGCTCAAGGTCACTCGGACGTGGAAGGACACCCGCGGCAACAACCCAGGCGGCGGTCTGGCGTCCTCGGTCTCCGACCAGTTGCGCTGGGCCCGGTTCCACCTCGGCGGCGGTGACCTGGCGCGGCGCATGCAGGAGCCGACGGTGGAGCTGCACGGCTCCACGCTCGGTGACGCCATCGGCCTCGGCTGGTTCCTGCGCGACGTGGACGGCGTGCGCACGGTCGGGCACGGCGGATCGACCAACGGCCAGTTCGCCAACCTGCTGCTGGTCCCGGAGCGGGACTTCGCCGTCGTGGCGGCGTCCAACGCCGGGCCCGACAGCGGGCTGGAGTTCAACCAGGCCGTGCTCCGCTGGGCGCTCGAACACTACCTCGGCGTGGTCGAGCGGGACCCCGAGCCGCTCCCGTACGACCCGCAGCGCGCCCAGGAGATCACCGGGCACTACGCGAACGAATTCATGACGCTGATCATCGATACAAACGGTGACACGATGACGGTTGAATGCCGTATCAAGCCGGAGATCCGCGCGGCGGCCGACAGAGAACTGCCGACCGACCTGCCGCCGGCCGGCCTCGGCCTGCTGCCGGGGAGCGGCGACGAGTACATCGTCACCGGCGGCGGCCTGATCGGGCAGCGCGGTTTTCTCACTCGCGATGCCGACGGCGCCATCATCGGGGCCGACATGGCCGGACGGTTCTTCAACCGGGTCCCGACACCCTCCGGGTGACACCTGGGAATTCCGGAGAGCACCGCAGGCGAGGCCGGTGACAGCCTCCCCAGGTCCACAACATTTGACAATTACTCCCGAATCGCTGGGGCCATGGGTGTCTGCCTTCGCGGGCACAGGCACCGTGATCGTCTCCGATCAGCAGGGGTACGGCCCCATGCCGGACACCTTGGCGACCTGGCGCAGCCGCGTGAGGATCTTCCCGAAGGGTCTGGCCCGAGCCGCCATCTCATCGGTGATGCCATGGACCCAGCGGGCACCGTCGCTGATCGGCTCGGTCGGCTTGACCAGAGTGCCCATCGGCTACCCCGCCCAGGCGGCATCGCCGCCGCGGCGCTGGCACGCCTCCGCGATCAGCGCCCGGGTGTCGGCCTCGCAGCGGGCGGTGAGCTCGGCGACCTGCTGCGGATCGTCCAGATCAGCCCGTGCCGCGACCACGAGGTCGACGGCCTCCTCCATCAGCACATCCGTACGCCGGTGGTATGAGCACTCCGGACAGTTGCGCAGTTCGTGCAGTCGGCCCGGTGTGGACGTCGGGGTGCTGAAGCTCCGCGAGCCGGAGTCGGGCGGCTGATCAGTCGACGACGTGCACGGTGACGTGGTCGGCGAGGCCCGGGCACGGGCTGTGCGGGCTGCCCGGCTCGCTGGGCGCGGAGGGAATCGCGGTACGGGACGCGCCCGACCGTTCGCGGCTCGTACCGGGCAGGGGACCGTAGGTGAAACCGCAGGTCAGTGCCATGTGATCCACTCCACCGTCTCAGATAGTAGGAAGTCCGAGTAATTGTGGAGACAGACCGGCCGTCCTCCCTTAGCTTTGTAGAAGCCGAACGTCTCGCTCGATCAAGCGAATGGCGGTCGTGAGCCGGGCCCCGCGCAGGCAACCCCTGCGGCTCGACGCTCCCCGCCCCTTCCGGCGTCTCGTTGTCCCTTTCCTGGACTTCCCTGGAATGCGAAGGAGTCGATTTCACATGGCCGAGACGACCGCCCGCCGTCGAGTCCGTCACACCTCCCGTACGAGCGAGTCCGACCGCAAGAACGCCGCCGCAGCCCTGCAGCGCGCCCTCGACCGCCGTGACAACGGCGGTTCGACCGGTCACTGACCGGTCCCTCGCAGCCGGGAGCCGCACCCGTACGAGGTGCGGCGCGGGCCCTCAGGACCCGCGCCGCACCTCGAAATGGTCGATGCGCTCCCCGCTCTGCGCGAGCGCCGACACCGTCAGCCGCGGCCGCGCCCCGCTCACCGCCTCCACCGAGAGCAGCGAGAACCCGCGGTAGCGCACCCGTGACCACTCCACCGTCTCCTTCCTGGACTCCTTCGACTTCGTCCACTGGAAGGTCTCGACGGACTCGTGGTCGTGCACGCGCCCCTCGTAGCTCTCCTTCACGCCCGCAGGGAAGCCGTACAGGTCACGGCCGCCCCCGCCCGCCGTGACGTACACGATCCCGTCCCTCGTCGGGTCGGTCGCGCCGCCCACCGGGACCGCTCGGCCGACCTCGCCGCCGCGGATCGCGTCCGTGCGCTCGTACACGTGGTTGTGCCCGTTGATCACCAGGTCCACCTGGTGCTTCTCGAACAGCGGCAGCCACTCGGCGCGCACCCCGCCGTCGGAGGCGTGCGAGGACGTCGAGTAGGCGCAGTGGTGGAAGTAGACGACGACGAAGTCGATGCCCCTGCTCGTGCGCAGCTCACCGAGTCTCTTCTCCAGCCACTTCGTCTGCTTGCCGTCCGTGTAGCCGAAGTTGGCCTGGATCTCGTACGACACGTCGTTCGCGTCCAGTGCCACGACGCCGACGTTGCCGTACGTGAAGGAGTACACGCCCGGCGCCGAGCGCGGGTCGAAGCCGCTCTCGGGGAGGGTCCAGCGGGCGAGTTGGCCGCCGTAGCCGTCGGGGGAGTACCAGGCCTCCATGTCGTGGTTGCCGGTCGTGACCATCCACGGCACGCTCCGCGCGACCTCCTCGTTCTGCTTGAGGAACAGGTCCCAGAAGCCCGGGTCGTAGCCGTCCGACGTCAGGCCCTGGCCGTTGCCGTCGGCGTAGCAGATGTCGCCGGCGTGCAGGTGGAAGGCGGGCTTCTGGCGCAGCAGGAGATTGTCGTTGGCGGCCGCGGCGGTGCCGACCCCCTGGTCGCCGAAGGCGGTGAAGACGAACTTCTCGGGGCTCGCCGGGGCCGTGCGGAAGCTGCTGATGGTCGAGCGGTGGCTCGCGTCCGCCGGGTCGAAGCCGTCGTGGCCGACGCCGTAGTAGTACGTCGTGCCGGGGCGCAGACCTTCCAGGGCCGCGTGCAGGTAGTACTGGTCGAGGGCGAGGCGTACGCCGGTCTGCCCCGGGGTGTGCAGGTCGCGGAGCTCGGCCCCGATTTTGCGGCTCAGGTCGTCGGGCCGCAGGCCGACGCGGACGTACGGCTTCCGCACCGCGAGCGGGACCTGCCACGAGATCCGCATCTGCGTCTTCGGGTCGGCTCCGAAGGCGAGGTGGCGGCCGAAGGGGGAGACGGCGGAGCCGTGCACCCGCGTCGCCGGGGAGGCGGCCGCGCCGGCGGTCGCCCTCGACGATCCGTCGGGGGAGCAGCCGGTCAGCAGGCCGCCCGCCACCGCGCCCGCGGTCACCAGCGTGCGGCGCCGGGACAGCTTCGTCCGCAGGTACTCGTGCTGCTCGGCCATGCTCATCCGGCGCGCGAGGTGGGGCGGAATGCCGAAGTCGGGGAGGTCCATGGTGGTGAACTTCCCAGCGGACACCGACAACCGCCACTCCTGCGGGTGAACAGGAGCCGAAGGGATGACGCGCGGTCCCGCGCGGTGTCCGTATCCCGGACGGGCGATGTCATCCCATGGGACGAGGAGTAGGGTTCCCGCATGTCTCGCAGCATCAATCTCGCAGTGATTCCCGGTGACGGCATCGGCCAGGAGGTCGTGGCCGAAGGTCTGAAGGTCCTCTCCGCCGTCCTTCCGCAGGATGTGAAGCTGGAGACCAAGGACTTCGACTTCGGTGCCCGGCGCTACCACGCCACCGGTGAGACCCTCACCGACGCCGACCTCGACGCGCTGAAGCAGCACGACGCGATCCTGCTGGGCGCCATCGGCGACCCGTCGGTCCCCTCCGGTGTGCTGGAGCGCGGCTTCCTGCTCAAGCTCCGCTTCGCCTTCGACCACCACGTCAACCTGCGCCCGTCGAAGCTGCTCCCGGGTGTCGACACGCCCCTCAAGGGTGAACCGGCCATCGACTTCGTCGTCGTCCGCGAGGGCACCGAGGGCCCGTACACGGGCAACGGCGGCACCATCCGCAAGGGCACCGAGCACGAGGTCGCCACCGAGGTCTCCGTGAACACGGCCTTCGGTGTCGAGCGCGTGGTCCGCGACGCCTTCGCCCGCGCCCAGGCCCGTCCGCGCAAGAAGCTCACGCTGGTCCACAAGAACAACGTGCTGACCTTCGCCGGGCACCTGTGGACGAACATCTTCAACAAGGTGGCCGCGGAGTTCCCCGACGTCACCACCGACTACATCCACGTCGACGCGGCCACCATCTACCTGGTCACCGACCCGGCCCGGTTCGACGTGATCGTCACCGACAACCTCTTCGGCGACATCATCACCGACCTCGCCGCGGCCGTCTCCGGCGGCATCGGCGTCGCGGCGAGCGGGAACATCAACCCCTCCGGCGAGTTCCCCTCGATGTTCGAGCCGGTCCACGGCTCCGCGCCCGACATCGCGGGCCAGGGCAAGGCCGACCCCACCGCCACGGTGCTGTCGGTCGCCCTGCTCCTGCGCCACCTCGGCTACGAGGCCGAGGCCGCCCGTATCGAGGAGGCGGTCTCCGCCGACCTCGCCGAGCGGACCGGCAAGCCCGCCCGCAGCACCGCCGAGATCGGCGACGCGCTGGCCGTACGAGTAGCCGGCTGACCGGGCGGGCCACTCGAAAAGCAATCGAAGCCGCCGGGTCACTCGCACCCGGCGGCTTTCGCATGTCCCCCGCCGGGTGACACCATCATCCCCTGGGTCGCATTTCACGCCGTTTCTTCCCCGGCTCCCCGCTTGCGATAATCGAACGCGGAGCCGCGGAATGAGGGAATGCTCGGACGTCCTAGCACTGGTCACTGACAGTAAAAGGGCGTGAGCGCGGCCCGTCACTACACAACCGGTGAAGGACAACCACTCATGACGACGCCCACGATCGAGCTCAAGCCCTCCGCCAGCCCGCTCTCCGCCACCGAGCGCGAGGCGATCCTGGCCAACCCCGGGTTCGGCCGCCACTTCACCGACCACATGGTGGTCATCAGGTGGACCGAGGGCCGCGGCTGGCACGACGGTCAGCTCGTTCCGTACGCGCCGATCTCCCTCGACCCGGCGACCATGGTCCTGCACTACGCGCAGGAGATCTTCGAGGGCCTCAAGGCGTACCGCCAGCCCGACGGCTCCGTCGCCACCTTCCGGCCCGAGAAGAACGCGGAGCGCTTCCAGCGCTCCGCGCACCGGCTCGGCATGCCGGAGCTGCCCGTCGAGACGTTCATCGAGGCCTGTGACGCGCTCGTGCGGCAGGACGAGGCCTGGGTCCCGGCACACGGCGGCGAGGAGTCCCTCTACCTGCGCCCCTTCATGATCGCCACCGAGGTCGGCCTGGGCGTCAAGCCGGCCAACGAGTACCTCTTCCTGGTCATCGCCTCTCCGGCCGGCGCCTACTTCCCGGGCGGTGTGAAGCCGGTCTCCATCTGGCTCTCCGAGGACCGCGTCCGGGCCGTCCCCGGCGGCATGGGTGACGCCAAGACCGGCGGCAACTACGCGGCCTCCCTCCTCGCCCAGGCCGAGGCCGCCGCCAAGGGCTGCGACCAGGTCTGCTACCTCGACGCGGTCGAGCACACGTGGGTCGAGGAGCTCGGCGGCATGAACCTGTACTTCGTGTACGGCGACCGGATCGTCACCCCCACCCTCACCGGCTCGATCCTGGAGGGTGTCACCCGCGACTCCCTGCTCGCCGTCGCCCGGGACCTCGGCTACACGTCCGAGGAGGGCCGCGTCTCCGTCGACCAGTGGCAGCGCGATTCCGAGAACGGCACCCTGACCGAGGTCTTCGCCTGCGGCACGGCCGCGGTGATCACCCCGGTCGGCACGGTCAAGCGCCAGAGCGCCGAGTGGCGCCAGTCCGGCGGCGAGCCCGGCGAGGTCACGCTGAAGCTCCGCCAGGCCCTCCTGGACATCCAGCGCGGCACGGCCGAGGACAAGCACGGCTGGATGCACAAGCTGGGCTGACCTCCCAGGTCCTGCACGGGCCCGCTCGGACGATGTCCGGGCGGGCCCGCGTTGTTTGAGTAACGCTCGATGTGGTGGGCCCCTGTTCGTCTCAGACTCGATGCCAACCTTGTACTAGCTCGACCCTGGTATTTAGAGTGCTGCTCTAAAGAAGGGAACGACATGCGGCTGACCCCCACCGAACGTGACCGGTTGCTGCTCTTCGGGGCCGCCGAGCTGGCCCGGGCGCGCCGGGCCCGCGGGCTGCGGCTGAACGTCCCGGAGGCGACCGCGATCGTCGCGGACACCGTGTGCGAGGCCGCCCGGGACGGGGCGCGGCTGGCCGAGGCCGTCGAGCGCGCCCGGTCGGTGCTCGGGCCGGACGACGTCCTGCCCGGTGTCGCGGACGTCGTCACCGAGGTCCATGTCGAGGCGGTCTTCGACGACGGATCGCGGCTCGCGGTCGTGACCGATCCGATCGGCGGGGGGCTCGGCGAGCGGGCGCCCGGCGCGCTGCTGCCGGGGCCGGAACACGCCGAGCCCGAGGCGGTCGTACGGCTGATGGTCACCAACACGGCGACCGTGCCCGTCTCCGTCACCTCCCACTTCCACTTCTTCGAGGCCAACCCGCGCCTGGACTTCCCGCGGGCCGAGGCCTACGGCATGCGGCTCGCGGTGCCCGCCGGCTCGTCGGTGCGGTTCGGGCCGGGGGAGTCCGGCGAGGTGGGCCTGGTACCGATCGGCGGCGCCCGCGTGGCCATGGGCTTCGCCGGCCTGGTCGACGGACCACTGGACGCACCCGGGGCTCGCGAGGAGGCACTGCGCCGTGCGGCGGCCTGCGGGTATCTGGGTGTGCGGGACGAGGGGGCCGCCCGATGAGCCGCCCTGCGGACCACCCGGCCGAGGCTCGTCGCCTCACCCTTCATGCGGGCGGTGGCCGCCGGCAGGCGTTGCGTCGTGCCGCGGTCTGCGGGTGCCTGGGTGTGCGGGACGAGGGGGCCGTCCGATGAGCCGCCCTGCGGACCACCCGGCCGAGGCTCGTCGCCTCACCCTTCATGCGGGCGGTAGCCGCCGGCAGGCGTTGCGTCGAGCCGCGGTCTGCGGGTGCCTGGGTGTGCGGGACGAGAGGGCCGTCCGATGAGCCGCCCCGTTCCCTTTGAGGACGCGGTCTGCCACGGTCTCGGCGGGGAGGCGTCCTGGTTGTGCTGCAGCCTGTGGCTGTCTGGGTGTGCTGGACGAGGGGGCCGTGCGGCGAGCCGTCCTGCGGGCCGTCGGGCCGGGGTGCGCCGCCCTACTGAAGAACCTGGGTGTGCTCGGCGAGGAGGTCGCGCGGTGGGCCGTCCGGGCGGGGTGCGTCGCTTGACGTCCTGCGCGTACGCCGTCGGCCGCGGTACCGGCGTGGAGGCGCTGTGCCGTGTGTGCCGCGGCCTGCGGCCGCCTGGGAGTCGCCCCGCGAGCCACCTCACCGGGGCCCGCGATCTCGCTGCCCGCGAGCAGGCGTTGCGTTGTGCTGCGGTCTGTGGCCACGTGGGTGTGCTGGACGAAGGGGGCCGTCCGATGCGCCGCCCCGCAAGCGGTCGTCCGGCCTGGTCGCGCTGCCTGGTCCTTGACGAGCAGGGTGCCCGCGAGCAGGCGTTGCGCTGTGCCGCGGGCTCTGCCCGCCTGGGTGGGCTCGGCGATGGGGTCGTCCGATGAGCCGCCCCGCGGGGCACCCCGCCGAGGCTCGTCGTCTCACGCCCCACGAGTACGCCGCCACCCACGGCCCCCGTGCCGGCGACCGCGTGCGTCTCGGTGACTCCGGGCTGGTGATCCGGGTCGAGGAGGACGCGCAGCGCTACGGCGACGAGTTCCTCGCGGGGTTCGGGAAGACCGCGCGTGACGGGCTGCACCTCAAGGCCGCCGCCGTGCGGGAGACCTGTGACGTCGTCGTCAGCAATGTCGTCGTGATCGACGCCGTGCAGGGGATCCGGAAGGTCAGCATCGGGATACGGGAAGGACGGATCTGTTCCATCGGACGGGCCGGGAACCCCGACACCCTCGACGGGGTCGACGTCGTCGTCGGCACCGGGACCTCCATCGTGTCCGGCGAGGGGCTCATCGCCACCGCGGGGGCCGTCGACACCCATGTCCATCTGCTGTCGCCGCGGATCATGGAGGCGTCGTTGGCGTCCGGGGTGACCACGATCATCGGGCAGGAGTTCGGGCCCGTGTGGGGCGTCGGGGTCAACTCGCCCTGGGCGCTGGGGCACGCGTTCGGTGCCTTCGACGCCTGGCCGGTCAACGTCGGCTTCCTGGGCCGGGGTTCGTCATCGGCGCCGGCCCCCCTGACCGAGGCACTGGCCGAAGGCGGGGCGAGCGGCTTCAAGGTGCACGAGGACATGGGCGCCCACACCCGCGCGTTGGACACCGCGCTCCGGGTGGCCGAGGAGCACGACGTCCAAGTCGCCCTGCACAGCGACGGGTTGAACGAGTGCCTGTCCGTCGAGGACACCCTGAAGGTGCTGGAGGGCCGTACGATCCACGCCTTCCACATCGAGGGCTGCGGCGGCGGACACGTCCCGAACGTGCTGAAGATGGCCGGAGTCGCGAACGTCATCGGCTCCTCCACCAACCCCACCCTGCCCTTCGGCCGGGACGCCGTCGCCGAGCACTACGGCATGATCGTCTCCGTCCACGACCTCAAGACCGACCTGCCCGGCGACGCCGCCATGGCCCGTGACCGCATCCGCGCCGGGACCATGGGCGCCGAGGACGTGCTGCACGACCTGGGCGCGATCGGGATCACCTCGTCGGACGCGCAGGGCATGGGGCGTGCCGGTGAGACGGTCCGCCGTACCTTCGCGATGGCCGGGAAGATGAAGGCCGAGTTCGGCGCGCCCGAGGAGCACGACAACGAGCGCGTGCTGCGCTACATCGCCAAACTGACCATCAACCCCGCCATCGCACACGGACTTTCGCACGAGGTCGGTTCCCTCGAGGTCGGCAAGCTGGCCGACCTCGTGCTGTGGCGGCCGGAGTACTTCGGCGCCAAGCCGCAACTCGTCCTGAAGTCCGGCTTCCCGGCCTACGGCGTGGTCGGCGACCCCGGCGCGGCCACCGACACCTGCGAACCCCTTGTCCTGGGACCGCAGTTCGGCGCGCACGGCGCCACCCCCGCCGAGATCTCCGTCGCCTTCGTCGCCCAGGCGGCCCTCGACCAGGGCAACGACCGGCTGCCGAGCCGCAGGAGAAGGGTCGCCGTACGCGGCACCCGCGGCATCGGCCCGGCCGACCTGCGCCGCAACTCCCGTACCGGAGCGGTGGACGTCGACCAGCGCACCGGCCTGGTGACGCTGGACGGAGAACCGCTGCACTCCGAGCCGGCCGAATCCGTCTCCCTCAACCGCCTGTACTTTCTCTAGGACTTGTAGGACCCCCGATGACCCACGGCACGACCCACCGCGTCACCTACCGCATGCCCCCCGAATGGGCCCCGCACGAACGCACCTGGATGGCCTGGCCCGGCCCCAACCCGACCTTCACCGACGACGGGGAACTGGCCGCGGCCCGAGCCGCCTGGGCGTTCGTGGCCCGCGCGGTCCGGCGCTTCGAGCCGGTGACGATGGTGCACGGACCCGGCCACGCCGAGTCCGCGCGCGCACTGCTCGGACCGGACGTCGAACTCGTGGAGCGCGAACTCGACGACGCGTGGATGCGCGACATCGGCCCCACGTTCGTCAAGGACGAGGAAGGCCGACTGGCCGCCGTGGACTGGGTGTTCAACGGCTGGGGCGGTCAGGACTGGGCCCGCTGGGAGCACGACTCCAAGATCGCCCGCCAGGTCGCCGACCTCGCCGGGGTGCCGGTGCTGAGCAGCCCGCTGGTCAACGAGGGTGGCGCGATCCACGTCGACGGCGAGGGCACCGTCCTGCTCACCGACACCGTCCAGCTCGGCGCCGGCCGCAACCCCGGCTGGACCCGCGAGCAGGTCGAGGCCGAGATCCACGCCAGGCTCGGCACCACCAGGGCCATCTGGCTCCCGCGCGGCCTGACCGGCGACTACGGCACCTACGGCACCCAGGGCCACGTCGACATCGTCGCCGCCTTCGCCCGCCCGGGCGTGGTCGTGGCGCACGTCCAGCCGGACCCGGCGCACCCGGACCACGAGGTGACCAAGGAGGTCGTAGGCCTGCTGAGGTCCGCGACGGACGCGCGTGGGCGGCGTCTGGAGGTCGTCGAGGTGCCCGCGCCCACCGTCCTGGAGGCCGACGGCCACTGGGTCGACCACTCCTACATCAACCACTACCTCTGCAACGGCGGCGTCGTGCTCTGCGCCTTCGACGACCCGCGCGACGAGCTCGCCGCCGGGATCTTCCGGCGGTTGTTCCCGGACCGCACGGTGACACCGGTCGACGCCCGTACGATCTTCGCGGGCGGTGGCGGCATCCACTGCATCACCCAGCAGCAGCCGAGGATCTAGTTCGAGGAGTGGCACATGGCCGGTGGCCGCAGACAGGCCCCGCCCCGCGAGCAGGTCCTCGCCGCGGCCATGGAGATGATCGCCGAGCGGGGCCTGGAGAAGCTCACCATGGCCGCGCTCGGCCGCGAGGTCGGCATGAGCAGCGGCCACCTCCTCTACTACTTCCGCTCCAAGGACGAACTGCTGCTCCAGACCCTGGAGTGGAGCGAGGGACGGCTCGGCGCCGAGCGTGCCCTGCTGCTCACCCGCACGGCGACCGCCCGCGAACGGCTGGACGCCTACGTCGACCTGTACGTCCCCGACGGGCACCGCGACCCGCACTGGACCCTCTGGCTGGAGGTCTGGAACCGCTCGCAGAGCGCTGCCGTCGACGCGGCCGCCCGCGACCGGCAGGCCGCGATCGAGGGCGCCTGGCACCGCGACCTGGTCGCGCTGCTCGCGGAGGGGGTCTCGCGGGGGGAGTTCCACGCGGTCGACGCGGACCGTTTTGCGGCCCGGCTGCGGGCCCTCCTGGACGGCTTCTCCATCCACGTGGCGATCGGGCTGCGCGGGACGGACCGGACGACGGTTCTCGGCCATGTGCGGGAGTTCCTCGACGAGAGCCTCCTCGCTGACGCGTGACCTTCCGCCCGGGTTGTACGCAATAAGGCCGATTGACCCTGTGGTCGCTGGTGCGTTTGCCTCGTGAGCCCTCGGCGCGTGGCCGGGGGCAGTGCGTCAACGGGGATCCCAGGGGGGAACATGTCCAGAGCCGCCGCATGTCTCTTGGGCGCGGCCTTGCTCGCCGCGTTCACCGCAACCACCGCATCCGCCGCACCGCGAGCCGGCCGTGTCGGCACCGCCGCCGACGGCACCAACGGCGTGCACGACGTCTTCCGGTGGGGGGCCCGCTGATGTCCTGTCCCTCAAGAGCCCTGCTGGAGCGGCAGTAGTGCTCGCCCTGGCCGGCACCACCGTCCAGGCCGACGGATCCTCGGACGACGCCTCGTTCAACGCCGACGGCACGGTCGTCGCGTTCGAGTCGGCGTCACCCGATCTGGTGGAGGGGGACACCAACGGGGTGTCGGACGTGTTCCTGAGGACAGTGCAATGACGACGACCGATCACGGGGGAACAACCATGCACAGCAGGAAGCGCCTTGTGGCCGCGCTGGTGGCGGCGCTCGCCGCCGCGGCACTCACGGGGCCCGCGGCGAGCGCCGCACCCAGGGCCCCGTACACCGAGCCGGTGAGCGTCACCCCGGAGGGGAAGGCGGGGAACGGCGAGACGCGTACCGCGGTCATCAGCCGCAACGGCCGCCACATCGCCCTGAGTTCGGATGCCGAGGACCTGGATCCCCACGTGCCGCACGGCGGTATGTACCTGCGCGACCCGCACACCGGCAAGCTCCGCTTCGTGGGCTTCGGGGGCCTGGTGGCCGTCCTGGACGACGGCCGCTACGTCTATGTCGAGTACCGCGCGGACTCCTCGGAGGTGTGGATCGCCGGCATCGACACCGGCAAGCGGGTCGGATTCGGGATCGAGGTCCCCGAGGGCTTCGGCGGGCGGCCCGCCGAGATCTCCGTCAGTCCCGACGGCCGGTCCCCGTCTACACGCTCCAGGACACCACCGAGCACACCGGCGTGGTCTTCCTGCGCGACCGCGTCAGGGGCACCACCGAGCGGATCAGCCGGCCCAAACCGACCTGGGAGCCGCGGAGCGCCTCCCAGCCGACGGTCAGCGACGACGGGCGCCGCATCGTCTACCAGTACCACTACGCCAATGGCCCGCGCGGCGACGACTGGGGCGACGTCTGGATGTACAACCGCCGCACGGGCGAGCACACCCAGATCGACCGCTCCTACGACGGCTCGGGGACCGAGAAGGAGTCGCTGAACCCGTTCATCAGCGGCGACGGCCGTACGGTCGTCTTCGAGTCCCGGGACACCCACCTGGTCCCCGGCGACACCGACGGCAGCTGGAACGTGTTCGTGCACACCCTCCGCACCGGCACCAACCAGCGCGTCCACGGCACCCAGGGCGGTGCCGGCGAGGTCTACACCCGGAACGCGGCCATCAGCGCGGACGGCCGCTACCTCACGTTCACGTCGGAGGTGACCGAGCCCGGCAGCCGGTACGGCAAGGAGTACCCCGTCTATCTGCGGGACCTGAGGAAGGGCACCACCACCCTGGTCACCCCGGACACCACCGGCGGCACCGCGACGGCCGACGTCCTCCCGGGCGGGATCGCCGACGGGGCCCGCCGGATCCTCTTCCGGTCCTCAGACCCGACGCTGATCCCGGCCGGCGACACCAACGACGGTGCCGACGCGTTCGTACGACACCTCCGATGAGCAGCACAGTGCTCGCATCCTGAGACGGAGGGTGAGCACGGGGGCGGTCTGTGCCAGAATTCCCCCGTGCTCTCGTTCGCCATGATTATTGGCAGCAGGCGCGCCGGTCCGCAGTGACCGCCACGTACGACCAGGTACGGGTGGACACCGTCGTCCTCGACCCGCGCGCAGACCTCTCGCACCCGCGAGGGGTTTTTCGCTTTTTCTGGCCCACCCGCAGCCGGAGGCGAGAGCGCGAGGGAATATGTGGGGGCGGTGGAGCCGGTCATTCCGGTACGACCGAGACCAAATCCTCAGGAGCCTTGAGACCATGACCGCAACCAGCGAGCTCGACGATCAGTTCCACGTCTTCGACACCACCCTGCGCGACGGCGCCCAGCGGGAGGGCATCAACCTGACCGTCGCGGACAAGCTGGCCATCGCACGGCACCTGGACGACTTCGGCGTGGGCTTCATCGAGGGCGGCTGGCCCGGCGCCAACCCGCGGGACACCGAGTTCTTCGCCCGCGCCCGCCAGGAGATCGACTTCAAGCACGCCCAGCTCGTCGCCTTCGGCGCGACCCGCCGCGCCGGCGCCAAGGCCTCCGAGGACCCGCAGGTCAAGGCCCTCCTGGACTCCGGCGCTGACGTGATCACCCTGGTCGCCAAGTCGCACGACCGGCACGTCGAACTCGCGCTCCGGACGACGCTGGAGGAGAACCTGGAGATGGTCCGCGACACGGTCGCCTTCCTGAAGGAGCAGGGCCGCCGGGTCTTCGTCGACTGCGAGCACTTCTTCGACGGCTACCGCGCGAACCCGGAGTACGCGAAGGCCGTCGTACGGGCCGCCTCCGAGGCCGGCGCCTCCGTCGTCATCCTCTGCGACACCAACGGGGGCATGCTCCCGGCCCAGGTCCAGGCGGTCGTCGCGACCGTCCTCGCGGACACCGGCGCCCGCCTCGGCATCCACACCCAGGACGACACCGGCTGCGCGGTGGCCAACACCCTGGCCGCCGTCGACGCGGGCGCGACCCACGTCCAGTGCACGGCGAACGGCTACGGCGAGCGCGTCGGCAACGCCAACCTCTTCCCGGTCGTCGCCGCCCTGGAGCTGAAGTACGGCAAGAAGGTCCTCCCGGAGGGCAAGCTGCGCGAGATGACCCGCATCTCCCACGCCATTGCCGAGGTCGTCAACCTCACCCCCTCCACCCACCAGCCCTACGTCGGCGTCTCCGCCTTCGCCCACAAGGCCGGCCTGCACGCCTCCGCGATCAAGGTCGACCCGGACCTCTACCAGCACATCGACCCCGAGCAGGTCGGCAACACCATGCGGATGCTGGTCTCCGACATGGCGGGCCGCGCCTCGATCGAGCTCAAGGGCAAGGAGCTCGGCATCGACCTCGGCGGCGACCGCGAACTGGTCGGCCGGGTCGTCGAGCGCGTCAAGGAGCGCGAGCTCAAGGGCTACACGTACGAGGCGGCGGACGCCTCCTTCGAACTGCTCCTGCGCGCCGAGGTCCAGGGCAAGCCCCTGAAGTACTTCGGCGTCGAGTCCTGGCGCGCGATCGTGGAGGACCGCCCCGACGGCACCCACGCCAACGAGGCCACGGTCAAGCTCTTCGCCAAGGGCGAGCGCATCGTCGCCACGGCGGAGGGCAACGGCCCGGTCAACGCCCTCGACCGCACCCTGCGTGTGGCCCTGGAGAAGATCTACCCCCAGCTCGCCAAGCTCGACCTCGTCGACTACAAGGTCCGCATCCTGGAGGGCGTCCACGGCACCCAGTCCACGACCCGTGTCCTGATCTCCACGTCGGACGGCACGGGTGAGTGGTCGACGGTGGGCGTCGCGGAGAACGTGATCGCGGCGTCCTGGCAGGCCCTGGAGGACGCGTACACCTACGGTCTGCTCCGCGCGGGCGTCGAGCCGGCCGAGTAACCCCGGCAGCGGCCTCGGCGAGCTTCCGAATCGCCGAGGCCCACCGCCCGGTCTCCCACCAGGACCTGACCGGGTCGCAGGGAGGGGCGGGCTGGTGCGCCTGCGACGCAATGGCCGACGCGATGTCTTGACGGACTTGCGTGCTCTCAGTTCACTCACGCCGTGAGGTAAGTCCTGTGTGAACCCTGAGAGCCGAGGGAAGGTCCATGCGAAGAACCGCCCTGCTCGTCTCCGCCGCCCTGCTCACCTCCCTGCTGCCCCTGGCCGTCGCCCGGGCCGCCGACGACCCGCCCCCGGTCCCCGTGGACCGCTTCGAGGGCGAAGTCCCCTTCGCCAACCCGCCGGCAGGCGGCATCTTCCCCTGGGGCGGCGACACCGACGACCCCCCGACTCTGCGGCTGAGCCCCCGAGACGACGCCCCCGAGGGCGACCAGGTCCTCTCCGGCTCCTACGACATCAGCGGCTACGGCGGCTTCACGCACGACTTCGCCTTCGCCGAACCCGCCCACGACTGGTCCGCCCACCAGGGCGTCCGCTTCTGGTGGGACGGCCAGGACAACGGCAGGAAGGTCGCCTTCGAGCTCAAGGACGGCGGCGCGAACGGCGAGGCCTCCGAGCTGTGGACGACCTCTTTCACCGACGACTTCACCGGCTGGAAGCAGATCGAGATCCCCTTCACCGACTTCGCGTACCGGACCGACTACCAGCCCGTCGGAGGGATCGACCACGTCCTCGGACTCACCGGGATATGGGGGTACGCCGTCACCCTCCCCGTCGGCGCGCCCGGTCGGTTCGCCATGGACGGCGTCGAGTTGTACGGCAGGGCCGACCAGTCACTGCGCGCCTCGGTACTCACCGACGCCGCGGTGTACCCCGTGCGGGAGGGCGGCACGGCCCACGTGAAGGTCACCGTCGCCACCACCGGATCCGCCCCGATCGACGAGCCCGTGACGGTCGCCTACGAGACGACGGGCGGCACGGCCTCGGACACCGACCACCCCCCGCTCAAGGGCGAGTTCACCTTCCCGGCGGGCACCGCCTCCGGCACCACGCGGACGATCCAGGTGCCCACCCGCAGGGACAAGGCCGCCGCCGAGACCGCCGAGACCATCCCCCTCAGGCTCACCGTCACCGGCGCCAAGGCCCCCGCCGAGACCCCGCAGGTCGTCATCGACGCGCACGGGCTGCCGTATCTGAACGACAAATTGCCGGTGAAGAAGCGCGTCGCCGACCTCCTCTCCCGCATGTCCCTCGCGGAAAAGACCGGCCAGATGACCCAGGCCGAGCGCGGAGCCGTCGGAACCGGGGCCGACATCACCACCGCCGACCTCGGCTCGCTGCTCTCCGGCGGCGGCTCGACCCCCACGCCCAACACGCCCGGGGCCTGGGCGAGGATGATCGACTCCTTCCAGCTCCGGGCGCGGGCGACCCGGTTCCAGATCCCGCTCATCTACGGGGTCGACGCCGTGCACGGCCACAACAACCTGGTCGGCGCCACGGTCATGCCGCACAACATCGGCATCGGGGCGACCCGCGATCCCCGGCTCGCCGAGCGGACGGCAGCGGTCACCGCCGCCGAGGTCCGGGCCACCGGCATCCCCTGGGACTTCGCGCCCTGTCTCTGCGTCACCCGCGACGAACGCTGGGGCCGCTCCTACGAGTCCTTCGGTGAGGACCCGGCCCTCGTCGAGTCCATGGAGACGGTCATCCAGGGCCTCCAAGGCGCCCGCGACGGACGGGATTTGAAGGACGACGACAAGGTCCTCGCCACCGCCAAGCACTTCGTCGGCGACGGCGGCACCGCGTACGGCTCCTCCACCACCGGCACCTACACCATCGACCAGGGCGTCACCACGGTCACCCGAAAGCAACTGGAGGCGATCCACCTCGCGCCGTACAAGAGCGCGGTGGACCGGGGTGTCGGCACGGTCATGCCGTCGTACTCCTCGCTCGACCTCGTGGGCGACGGCCTGGGCCCGGTGAAGATGCACGCCCGCGCCGACATGATCAACGGGGTCCTGAAGAACAGGCTCGGCTTCGGCGGCTTCGTCATCAGCGACTGGAACGGCATCGACCAGATCCCCGGGGACTACGCCTCCGACGTCCGGACCTCCGTCAACGCCGGTGTCGACATGGTCATGGCCCCCTACGCCTACAAGGACTTCCACACCGCGCTCATCGAGGAGGTGCGGGCCGGGCGCGTCAGTGAGCGGCGGATCGACGACGCCGTGTCCCGCATCCTCACGCAGAAGTTCAGGCTGGGGCTCTTCGAGAAGCCGTACGCCGACACGAGCGGCGCTTCGAGGATCGGTTCCGCCGGGCACCGGGCCGTGGCGCGCGAGGCGGTTGCCGAGTCGCAGGTGCTGCTGAAGAACAGCGGCGGGCTCCTGCCGCTCAAGAAGTCGCAGAAGGTCTACGTCGCCGGGTCCGACGCCGACGACATCGGCAACCAGAGCGGCGGCTGGACCGTCACCTGGCAGGGCTCCTCCGGCGACATCACCCCCGGCACGACGATCCTGGAGGCGATGCGCGAGAACTCCTCGGCGCTGACCTACTCCAAGGACGCGTCCGCCCCGACCGGCGGCTACGACGTCGGCGTGGTCGTCGTCGGTGAGACCCCCTACGCCGAGGGTGTCGGGGACGTCGGCAACGGCCATGACCTGCAGCTGTCCGCAGCCGACCGGGCAGCCGTCGACAAGGTGTGCGCGGCCATGAAGTGCGCGGTGCTGATCGTCTCCGGGAGGCCGCAGCTCATCGGCGACCAGTTGGGCGACATCGACGCCCTGGTCGCCTCCTGGCTGCCGGGGACCGAGGGCGAGGGCGTCGCGGACGTCCTGTACGGCAGACGTGCCTTCACCGGCCGGCTGCCGGTCACCTGGCCCAGGTCGCAGGCCCAGCTGCCGATCAACGTGGGCGACCCGACCTATGACCCGCAGTTCCCGTACGGCTGGGGCCTGACCACGCTCACCAAGGTCCCGGAGGGCGGGGCGGCCACGCTCAGGGCGCTCGAAACCGCCGCCAGGACCGCCGAGCGGGCCGGTGCCGGCGACCGCGGCCGCGCGCTCGTCGAGAAGGCCCGGCTGATCGTCCAGCGGAAGGCGGACCGGCGGATGACGGCCGCCGTCGCGGCGCCCTTCGCCGACGCCGATCACCTCCTTCTGACCGGGCGCTACGCAGAGGCGGTGCGGAAGCTGACGGAGGCGTATCGGGCGGCCTGAGGGGCGGCCGGAGAGGCCGCTTTCGGAGGGCTTCGGGTAGCGTCGAAGTATGAAGGCCACCGCGCAGGCCCTGGTACGCACCCGAAGCCTTCCGGGGCTGCTGTTCGCCCTGGTGGTCGCGGCCCTCGCCGTCCTGGCGGCGGGCGCCCCGCCCGCCTCGGCCACGACGGGCACCGTCACCGACACCAGCGTCTCGGTGATCGGCCAGGCCCTCCGCAAGAGTCCCGTGTACGTCGATCCGGCCGCCGCGGCCCAGCTGTCCGCCAAGGACGCGGACGCCCTCGCGGACCGGATCACCAAGGCGGACAGGCCGCTGTTCGTCGCGGTGCTGCCCGCCGACTACCCGAAGAAGGACCTGTTCACCAAGTTGCGTACGGCGACCGGCATCACCGGCGTCTACGCGGTCCGGCTGGGCGACGCCTTCGACGCCCGCGCCGACTCCTCGGTCCTGCCGAAGGCGGCCGTACGGAACCTGGTGACCACCGTCGGGGGCGAGGACACCCGCGCCCAGCTGAACGACTTCACCGCCGCCGCGGTCACCAACATGGGCGGCTCGGCCCCCTCGACCTGGCGGTCCGCGGACGACGGAGGCGGCGTCTCGTCCACGGCACTGATCACGGTCGGCGCGGTGCTCGTGGCGGGCGGCGCGGGCGCGTACACGCTGGTGCGGCGCAACCGGCGCCGGCACGCGGAGGAGCAGCGGGCCGCGCTGGAGAAGCTGCGGGTGGTGGTGGACGAGGACATCACGGCGTTCGGCGAGGAGCTGGACCGGCTGGACTTCCACCCGGCGGAGGCGGGCGCCGACGACGCGATGCGCGCGGACTACGAGCGCGCGCTGGACGCGTACGAGCAGGCGAAGTCGTTCATGGGGGCGGCCACGAGACCCGAGGACGTACGGGCGGTCACCCGGACCCTGGAGGACGGCCGTTTCTCGCTGGCCCAGCTCGCGGCGCGGCGTGAACACCGGACGCTGCCCGAGCGCCGGGTCCCCTGCTTCTTCGACCCCCGCCACGGTCCCTCGGTCACCGACGCCACCTGGACGCCGCCGGGCGGTGCCCCGCGCGAGGTCCCGGTCTGCGCCGCGGACGCCACCCGCCTGGCCGACGGCCGCGACCCGGTGATGCGCGAGGTCGACACCGACCAGGGCCGCCGCCCCTACTGGGACGCGGGCCCGGCATACGGCCCCTGGGCCGGCGGCTACTTCGGCGGCGGCCTCCTCCCCGGGCTCCTGGTCGGCACGGTCCTCGGCAGCATGATGGCCACGCCCGCCTACGCGGCCGACTACGGCTCCGGTTACGGCGACTTCGGCGGTGGCTACGACGGCGGAGACCTCTCCGGCTCGGACTTCGACTCCGGGGACTTCGGCGACTTCGGTGGTGGCGGCGACTTCGGCGGCGGTGGGGACTTCGGTGGAGGGGGAGGGGACTTCGGCGGGGGAGGGTTCTGAGCGACGGTCCGCACGGTCGTCAGCCAGACGTCTCGGCGTCGGCGACCCGCTCCATCAACTCCGCGGCCAGTTCCAGCACCCCGCGCTCGGTCGGGCTCAAGGACGCCAGCGCCGTTGCCAGCCAGGCGTCCCGCTCGGCCATGTCCCGCTCCAGCGCCAGCCGCCCCGTCTCCGTGACGGACAGCACTGACTGACGCCGGTCCACGGTCCCGGCCTCGCGCGCCAGCAGCCCCTCCGCCTCCAGTTCGGCGAAGACCCGGGTGAGCGACTGCGGCCGCTGCCGCAGCGCCGCCGCGACCTCACCGGGGGTGGCGGGCCCGTGCCGGTGCAGATGCCCGAGCACCTCCAACTGGCTCGGGGGGAGGCTGCCGTCACCGCGCTCCTGCCGAAGCCGCCGGTTCAGTCGTACGACGCCCCGGCGGACGCGGGCGGCGGAGGAGAGGCGATCCATGGAGGGATCGTACGCGAATACTTACTACCTTGGACCGCTAGATGGCCGTAATCTCGCTAGGTGACGGTGAAACTCATACGCAACGCGTACGAAGCCGCTCTGACCATGACGTCGGTGCTGCTGTGCTGGGCCCTCGCCCTCTGCCTGGAGGCGGTCGGCGGGCTGCACACCGACGTCCTCGTCCTCGCGGTCGCCCTGACCCTCACCCTGGCCAGAACCCAGCGCACCGCGGACACCCGCCGCCGTCTCGTCGCGCTCGCCCTGCTGCCCGCGACGGCGGCGGTCTCGATCCTCCTCGGCCGGCTGATCGCGGCGCACTATGTCGTCGGCGCGGCGGTCTTCACGGCCGCGATCTCGGCCCCCGTCTGGATCCGCCGCTACGGCACCACCGCCACGAAGGCGGGCACCCTGATGACCCTCCCGCTGGTCGCCCTCCTGGTCGTCCCCGGACCGGCGCTGCCGCCCAAGGCGCAGGGGGCGCTGGTGAGTTGGGCCTGGGCAGCACTGATCGGGGTGCTCGCGGTGTGCTGCGTGTGGCTGGTGCAGGGGCTGGGAGACCGCTACGGCCCCTGGCGCCCCGATCCCGAGCCGCCGAACCCCGCGCCCCGCCGCCCGACCCGGCTCCGTCCGCGCCCGAGTACCCGCATGGCGTTGCAGTTGGCGGCCGCGATCGCCGCCGCCTTCGTCGCCGGCCGGCTCCTCTTCGGCGACCACTGGCCCTGGGCGGTCCTGACGGCGTACGTCGCCGCGAGCGGCAACCGCGGCCGAACGGACGTCGTGCGCAAGGGGATCGAGCGCCTCGCGGGGGCCTGCGCGGGCACTGTGCTGGCGGCCGGTGTCGCCGCGGCGGGGATCACCGGCCCGGTCTCGGTGGCCCTGATGTTCACGGTCCTGGCCATCGCCCTGTGGCTGCGCCCCCTCACCTATGCCTACTGGGCGGCCGGAATGACCACCGCCCTGTCCCTCCTCCTGGGCTGGTTCGGCCAGGACGCGACAAGCCTCCTGCCCGTCCGCCTCGCGGCGATCGCGGTCGGCGCGGCACTGACAGTGGCATCGGCGTGGTGGCTGCTGCCGGTCCCGAAACGGCGAGCGGCGAGACCGGGTGGCGTACGGCCGAACGAGGCGGGCCGGACCACGGGAGACCCAGCCGAGCCCGGGCGCCCTGAGGTCCGGCGCAGCTCAGGACAGCCGACGGACGAGGGCGTACCGCTCTCCGGCGGCATGCCACCATCCCGGCGGTGAGGGCCCGTCGGCCACGGAGGACGGCTGACCAGGATGCAACCCGAGCCGCCACAGCGCCTCCGCGGCCACCTCCACCGTGAACCACCCCCGCCACCGCCCGTCCTCCCCGGGCCCGCACGCGAGACCGAACCGCACCTCGCGCTCGACGGCGAAGGGCATCCAGTCGATCCCGCGGTCCCGCAGTCAAGCCCGCACGGCGGCCAGGGGAGTCGGGCGGCCGCGGACGTTCTCGTACGACGCGACGGTGATCCAGGCGGGAGCGTTGGTCATACGGGCCATGATGCGCGAGTACGACCGCGCGGCGCACGCCGGTTGAGCGCTACGGCCACCAAGGCCACCGCGACCGGCCCCGCACTCACCCGCATCGGCGACCGGTACCCGCCCCGGCGTCGATCACCGCGCCGCCTGGCCAAGGGCCACACGCGGCATCGGCGTCGAGGTCGCGACACGCGTCTCGGCGTGCTGGGCGGCACCGCGTCCGACCCGACGGCGAGCGCTACCGGCGCGGTGACCGCGCTCACCTTCTGGGGCGACGGACGTACGCTTTCCGTCGCCCCGCGTTTTACCGGCGCACCTGCTGGGTGGGGAGGACTCAGGCGTTCTTGATCGCGGAGATGTCGAAGGTCAGCTTGATCTTGTCGGAGATCAGCACGCCACCCGTCTCCAGGGCCGCGTTCCAGGTCAGGCCCCACTCGGAGCGCTTGATCTCCGCCTTGCCCTCGAAGCCCACGCGCTCGTTGCCGAAGGGGTCCTTCGCGGCGCCGTTGAACTCGAGGTCGATGGTGAGCGGCTTGGTGGTGCCGAGGATCGTCAGGTCGCCGGTGATGCGGTAGTCCTCGTCGCCGAGCGCCTCCGCCTTGGTGGAGCGGAAGGTCATCGTCGGGAACTCATCGATCTTGAAGAAGTCCGCGCTCTTCAGGTGCCCGTCACGGTCCGCCGACCCGGTGTCGATGCTGTCCATCTTGACGTCGATGGAGGCCGTCGACGCGGACGGGTCGCCGCCGTCCAGGTGCAGCGTGCCGCTGAAGTCGTCGAACTTGCCCTTGACGTTGGTGACCATGGCGTGCCGGACGGTGAAGCCGATCGTGGAGTGGGCGGCGTCGATGGTGTAGTCGCCGGTCAGTGCGGTCAGGTCGGTGTTCGTCATGACGAGGCTCCTGGAAGGGATGATGTTGAATGTTGAACTACTCAACGGGAACGACCGTAGACCTATTCCCTACAGGTTTCAACATCATCCGCGAAGTGTTGGCGTGATTGCCTCGCGGTGGTACACGCCCCGGTATGAACCCGCAACGCAGAGCCCTCGTACGACCCACCCGCAGAGCCGTCTTACTCGCGGCGGCGCTCCTGACGGCCGCCCCGCCCGCCCACGCCGCCGCGGCCGACCCCTACGACACCCTCCGCAGGCGCTGGCTCGACATCGCCCTCGGCACCGGCTACGACCCGGCGTCGGAGCCGTACGCCTCCCGCCTCGCCGAGACCGGCGACCTCGCCCGCGGCTTTCGCGCCACCATGGTCCCGACACCCACCTCCCTCTGGGCCGGCCTGCCCTACGACCCCCCGGCCGGCATCACCCACAGCTACAGCCGCCTGTGGACCATGACCCAGGCCTACCTCCAGCGGGGCACCGGCTCGACCGGCGACGAGACGCTCCTCGCGGACGTCCTCGGCGGCCTCGACCACCTCTCCGCCACCGTCTACCACCCCGCCACCACCCGTTACGGCAACTGGTGGGAATGGCAGATCGGCAGCCCCCGCCTCCTCATGGACACCGCGGCCGCCCTCCACGACCACCTCACGGGCGCCCAGAAGGCCGCGGCCTGCGCCGCCGTCGACCACTTCATCCCCGACACCATGCTCACCGACTACTCCGGTACCTCCACCGGCGCCAACCGCGTCGACCTGTGCCGCTCCGTCGCCCTGCGCGGCATCCTCGGCAGGGCCCCCGACCGGATCGCCCTCGCCCGGGACGCCCTCTCGCCGGTCTTCCCGTACGTCACGAAGGGCGACGGCCTCCACGCCGACGGCTCCTTCGTCCAGCACACCTGGGTCGCCTACTCCGGCACCTACGGCCAGGTCGTGCTCGACGGTCTGGGCCGCCTCTTCGCCCTGCTCGCCGGCTCCGAGTGGGAGGTGACCGACCCGAACAGGCAGACCGTCCTCGACAGCGTCGAGCACGCCTACGCCCCGCTGATCCACGACGGGTTGGTGATGGACAGCGTCAACGGCCGCGCCATCAGCCGCGGTTACCTGAAGAGCGACGACCGCCACGTCATGCGCGGCGACCACTTCCACGGCCAGGGGATCATCGCCGCCATCGCGCTGCTCGCGGGCGGGGCGAGCGGGCAGGAGCGGTCCCGCTGGCACGGCCTGGTGAAGGGCTGGATCGAACGGGACACCGTCACCCCAATCCTGACGGCACGTCAGTTCGGGGTGGCCGACCTCGCCCGGCTGCACGCGGTGGCCGCCTCCCCCGTCCCGGCCGCCCCCGAGCCGGTCGGGCACACGCTCTTCGCCGCCATGGACAGAGCCGTCCATCGCCGCCCCGGCTTCGTGGCGAACATCGCCATGGCCAGCGACCGGATCGCCGCCTACGAATGCGGCAACGGCGAGAACCCGCGCGGCTGGCACACCGGTGCCGGAATGGTCTCCTGGTGGGCGGACGGCCGCAGCGACCAGTACACGGACTGGTACTGGCCCACCGTCGACTGGTACCGCCTCCCCGGCACGACCGTCTCCACCAAGCGTCTCCCCGACCGGGCCGGCGGCGAGTGGGGCGAGCCCAAGCCGGACGTCCGCTGGGTCGGCGGCACGACCGACGGCGAGTACGCGGCGATCGGCCAGCACCTCAAGGGGCTGGGGTCGACGCTTCAGGCCCGCAAGTCATGGTTCTGCGTCGCGGACGCGGTGATCTGCCTCGGCGCGGGGATCACCTGTACCGACGGCGTCCCGGTCGAGACGGTCGTCGACAACCGCAACCTGGGGGAGGGCGGCACCCAGTCCTTCGTACGGGGGCGCGGCTGGGCCCATCTGGAGGGACACGGAGGCTGGCTCGTCCCCGCCGGACTGCGCGCCCTGCGCGAGGACCGCACCGGCGCCTGGTCCGACATCAACACCTCCAGTACGACCGAACGGCGCACCCGGCGCTGGCAGACCCTCTGGCTCGACCACGGCACCGACCCCGTGGACGCCTCGTACGCCTATGTGCTGATGCCCGGCGCCTCCCGCCGAGCCGTCGCCGCCCGCGCCGCCGACCGGCACTGGCTGTCGGTCCTCGCCAACGACAGCACGTGCCAGGCGGTCCGCGTCGACCACCTGGGCCTGACCGCCGCGAACTTCTGGCGAGTCGGTACGGCGGGTCCGCTCACCGCGTCGGCGGGGGCGAGCGTGCTGGTCCGCCACAGCGGCCGTACCGCTACCCTCTGCGTCGGCGAGCCACCCCGTTCGGGCGAACCGCTGGAGATCGTCTGGAACCGGCCCGTGCGCTCGGTCGTCCGGGCCGACGACACGGTCGAGGTGCTTGCCACCGGCCGCCTGCTGCACCTGCGTGTCACTCCGGGGACGGCATGCGCCACACACGGATGTGAGGTGGCTCTCACGCGCTGACTTTGTACGACCTCTACAAGGGGCAGGCCCCCTGAGCAGTCAGAACGCCTGCATGCTTCCAGGGTTCTGTTCAGTCGCACCAGGAAAACGGGCCGGAGACTGTGAGGAGTCGACGGCTCGCTTTTCTCGCGGGTGTTCGTATGGTCGCTACATGACCGTTTTGGATGAGGCGCCGAGTGAGTCGACGGGTGAGCCTACGGACGCGCGCGGGCGGGTGGCCGAGCTGCACGAGATCCGTGCGACGGCCCTGGCCGGCCCCAGCGAGAAGGCGACCGAGGCGCAGCACGCCAAGGGCAAGCTGACCGCACGGGAGCGCATCGAGCTGCTCCTCGACGCGGGTTCCTTCCAGGAGGTCGAGCAGCTGCGCCGGCACCGGGCGACAGGCTTCGGCCTGGAGGCCAAGAAGCCGTACACCGACGGCGTCATCACCGGCTGGGGCACGGTGGAGGGCCGTACGGTCTTCGTCTACGCCCACGACTTCCGCATCTTCGGCGGCGCGCTGGGCGAGGCCCACGCCACGAAGATCCACAAGATCATGGACATGGCCATCGCGGCCGGGGCGCCGCTGGTGTCGTTGAACGACGGCGCGGGCGCCCGTATCCAGGAGGGTGTCAGTGCCCTCGCGGGCTACGGCGGCATCTTCCAGCGCAACACCAGGGCGTCGGGCGTCATCCCGCAGATCTCGGTGATGCTCGGCCCGTGCGCCGGCGGCGCGGCCTACAGCCCCGCCCTCACCGACTTCGTCTTCATGGTCCGCGAGACGTCCCAGATGTTCATCACGGGACCGGACGTCGTGAAGGCCGTGACGGGCGAGGAGATCACCCAGAACGGCCTCGGCGGCGCGGACGTGCACGCCGAGACCTCCGGCGTCTGTCACTTCGCCTACGACGACGAGGAGACGTGCCTCGCCGAGGTGCGCTACCTGCTGTCGATGCTCCCGCAGAACAACCGGGAGAACCCGCCGCGGGCGGAGTCCACCGACGCGGCCGACCGGCGCGGCGACGTCCTGCTCGACCTGGTCCCGGCGGACGGCAACCGGCCGTACGACATGACCAAGGTGATCGAGGAGATCGTCGACGACGGAGACTACCTCGAGGTCCACGAGCGCTGGGCCCGCAACATCATCTGCGCCCTGGCCCGCCTCGACGGCCAGGTCGTCGGCATCGTGGCGAACCAGCCCTCCACCCTCGCCGGTGTCCTGGACATCGAGGCATCGGAAAAAGCTGCGCGCTTTGTCCAGATGTGTGACGCTTTTAACATCCCCATCGTCACTTTCCTGGACGTCCCCGGGTTCCTTCCGGGCGTCGACCAGGAGCACGGCGGAATCATCCGCCACGGCGCCAAGCTGCTGTACGCGTACTGCAACGCCACCGTGCCGAGGATCTCCCTGATCCTGCGCAAGGCGTACGGAGGTGCCTACATCGTCATGGACAGCCAGTCCATCGGCGCCGACCTCACCTACGCCTGGCCGACGAACGAGATCGCGGTGATGGGCGCCGAAGGTGCCGCCAACGTCATCTTCCGGCGCCAGATCGCCGAGGCCGAGGACCCCGAGGCCATGCGGGCCCGCATGGTCAAGGAGTACAAGTCCGAGCTCATGCACCCGTACTACGCGGCGGAGCGTGGCCTGGTGGACGACGTGATCGACCCGGCGGAAACCCGCGAGGTCCTGATCCGGTCCCTGGCGATGCTCCAGTCGAAGCACGCCGACCTGCCCTCCCGTAAGCACGGCAACCCTCCGCAGTAACCCAGCGGACCCTCCGCGACACCCTCGCGGAAACCTCTCTCACGGAGACTGTGACCTATGAGCACCCCTGACATCCGCGTCGAGAAGGGCCACGCCGAGCCCGAGGAAGTCGCCGCGATCACGGCGATCCTCCTGGCTCGCGCGGCAGCCCAGCCCTCCGAGGCCCCGGCCCACCGAGGCCGCCCCAAGGCCGGCTGGCGCCGCCTGGAGCGCGAGGGCGGCTTCCGCGCCCCGCACAGCTGGCACTGAGCCGTCCGGTACGGCAGCCAAGGGCCCCCTCTCGAAGGAGAGGGGGCCCTTGGCTTTTGCTTTTGGGGGCGCGGGGCTGTGTCGATGTGCGGCTCCGCCGCGTGGGCGCGACAAACCACTGGGCCGCCGCAGACGGCGTACAACCGTCCGTGGCAGCCCAGTAGCCGCAAGAAGTCCGTGTTACCGCAGGCGAGCCATCAGCGCGTGCTCCACGAGAGTGATCAGCGCCGACTTCGCGTCAGCCCGGTGCCGCGCGTCCGTCGTGATGATCGGCGTGTCCGGACCGATCTGCAGCGCTTCCCGGACCTCGTCCGGGTTGTACGGCTGCTGGCCGTCGAAGCCGTTCAGGGCGATCACAAAAGGAAGCCCCGAGTTCTCGAAGTAGTCGACCGCGGGGAAGCAGTCGGCAAGGCGCCTCGTGTCCACGAGGACGATCGCGCCGATGGCGCCGCGGACCAGGTCGTCCCACATGAACCAGAAGCGGTCCTGGCCGGGTGTACCGAAGAGGTACAGGATCAGGTCCTGGTCCAGGGTGATGCGGCCGAAGTCCATGGCGACCGTGGTGGTCGTCTTGTCCCCGGTGTGGGTGAGGTCGTCGATGCCCGCTGACGCGGACGTCATGACGGCCTCGGTACGCAGCGGGTTGATCTCCGAGACGGCCCCGACGAACGTGGTCTTGCCCACGCCGAAGCCACCCGCCACCACGATCTTCGCCGAGGTGGTGGAGCGGGAAGGACCGCCGCTAGAGCTTGCGAAGTCCACTGAGCACCCTTTCGAGCAGTGTCACGTCTGGCTGGCCGCCGGCGCTCTCGTCGCCGCCGGGCTGATGGATGGCGACCAGTCCCGCCTCCGCCAAGTCGGCGACGAGGATCCTGGCCACGCCGAGGGGAATGGTCAGCAACGCCGAGATCTCGGCTACCGACTTGATCTCTCGGCAGAGATTGCAGATCCGCTGATGCTCGGGCAACTGGCCCTGCATCTGGTGCGGCTGCGCGGTGGTGTGCACCAGCGCCTCGATGGCGAGCTGGTAGCGCGGGCGGGTCCGGCCGCCGGTCATGGCGTACGGACGCACCAGGGGGTTGCTGGCGCCTCCCGCGGGTGAAGGCTCGGAGGAGCGCCGCTGCGGCTGCACGGGCTGGATGCGCGGGGCGGGCGGCTGGTCGTACGGCGACGGACCGGGACCCTGAGGGCCCTGGGGGGCGTACGGCTGCTGACGCCGCTGGCTGGGTGCGGAGGGGAAGTTGTAGCGGTTCGGGTTCTGGGAACCGTCGTTCTGACCCTGGCCAGGGCCGTACGACCAATTGCCAGATGAACCACCTGGGGGTGTTGCCACTCTCTCTCCTCCTCCGACTGTGCCGGGGCACCCATCACGCTGTGTGGAGCCGCGTCCCGAAACCTTACGGCCCCGGGACGCCAAAACGCACCGTCTGTTTGTCAGTTGAGCAGGCTGCCCTGGAGCTCCGCACGCAGATCGGGCGTCAGGACCGAACCGGCACGGTCCACCAGAAGAGCCATCTCGTACCCGATGAGACCGATGTCCGCCTCCGGATGTGCGAGAACCGCGAGGGACGAACCGTCGGATACGGACATGATGAAGAGGAATCCCCGCTCCATCTCCACAACCGTCTGGTTCACCGCGCCGCCCTCGAAGATGCGCGAGGCACCCGCGGTCAGCGAGGTCAGACCGGAGGCGACGGCAGCAAGCTGGTCGGCTCGGTCGCGCGGAAAGCCTTCGGACATCGCCAGAAGGAGTCCGTCGGCGGAGACCACCACCGTGTGGGACACCCCCGGGGTGTTGTCCACGAAGTTGGTGATCAACCAGTTCAGGTTCTGCGCCGCCTGGCTCATCGGGCTCACACTAACGCTCCTGGTTGTAGGTGCTGTCAGAACCGAAGCCCTGACCGTTCGTTTCACTGCCTGCGTTGCGGCCCCGCTGGACACCGCGACGCAGGTTGCTCAGCCTGCCCCGGACGTCCTCAGGAGCACGGGAGACCGATGGGCCCCCCTGTTGGGTGGCTTCGGCGGCTCCCTCGACCAGGTTGGCCTTGGGTACCCGCCGCGGCAGACCGGAGGAGGTGACCCCGCCCGCCTTGGGCTTCCGGAGCTGGGAGGCCTGCTGCCACCGCGCGTCGTTGGCCGAGCGCCAGCTGTCGCCGATGCTGGTGCTCTCCGGCGCTGAGACCGACGGCTCCGGGTTCGCGTTCCGCGTGCCGTTCGAACCGTTCGTGCCGTTGGCGACGCTCCCGGGGGAGCCACGGCGGGGGAGCCCGGCGTCGGTCAGCTCGTGACCCACGGAGGCGGGGGCCGGTCCCGGACGGTCGAAGCCTACGCGGTCACGCTCACTCACGTCAGCGGCCTGCGCAGATTCCGCTTCCGGAGCGTACTGGTCCGGGTAGCCGTTGCGGTAACCGTCGGACTGCGGCCAGTCATCCTGGTAGCGGCGCTCCTCGAAGCCCGAGAAGGGCTCCGAGGCGGCGGCGTGCACCGCCGCGGGCTCCTCCTGGACCGGCTCCGCATAGGAGGGTTCCGGGTAGCCGCCGGACGGGGAGAAGGTGTCGTTCTGCGGCAGGCCGCCGTTCTGCGCGAAGTACGGCTCTTCGTACGCCGGACGGTTCGGCTCTTCGTACGCCGTCTGCCGCTGCTCCTCGTACGGCGCCTGCTGAGCCTCCTCGTACGACGTCTGCTGGTCGTAGGAGGCGGGCTGCTGCTCGGGGTAGCCGTTGCGGCTGTTGTCGTAGCCGGTCTGCGGGGCGGCGCGGGAAGCGTCGAACCCGTCGGCGTACGACGACTCCGCACCCGGCAGGGCCGGCGGCTCGTCCTGGCCCTGGGCCTCCAGGGCCGCGCGGCGCTCCTCGCGCATCAGGGAGCGGCCGACCGGGTCCAGCTCGCGTATGTCGTCCGGGACCTCGGAGTAGCGGCTGTCGTCGAAGCCGAGCTCCGCGGCCGTACGCATCGGCAGACCGTTGTTGAAGTCCTCGCCCTGGTACTGGTGCTGCTCGGGCATGATCTGCGAGACGGTGAACTCGTGCGCGGCGGGCTGCTGCTCGCCACCACCACCGTGGGTGATCGCGTCGGGCAGCATGACCAGCGAGGTCGTACCGGCCTGCTCGCCCGAGGGGCGCAGCTGGACGCGGATGCCGTGCCGGTCGGACAGCCGGCCGACCACGAACAGGCCCATGCGCTGGGAGATCGCGGCGTCCACGGTCGGCGGGTTGGCCAGCTTGTGGTTGATGTCCGCGAAGTCCTCGGCGGTCAGGCCGATGCCCTTGTCGTGGATCTCGATCATGATGCGGCCGTCCGGCAGCCGGGTCGCGGTGACGCGGACCTTGGTCTGCGGGGAGGAGAACGTGGTGGCGTTCTCCAGCAGCTCGGCGAGCAGGTGCACGAGGTCGGTGACCGCGCGGCCGTGGATCTCGGCCTCCGGGACACCGGACAGCTCGACGCGCTCGTACTGCTCCACCTCGGAGGAGGCGGCACGCAGGACGTCGACCAGCGGGACCGGCTGGTCCCAGCGGCGGCCGGGCTCCTCGCCGGCGAGGACCAGGAGGTTCTCGCCGTTGCGGCGCATACGGGTCGCGAGGTGGTCCAGACGGAAGAGGTTCTCCAGCTGGTCCGGGTCGGCCTCGTTGTTCTCCAGGTCGGTGATCAGGGTCAGCTGGCCCTCGATCAGCGACTGGTTGCGCCGGGACAGGTTGGTGAAGATCGCGTTGATGTTGCCGCGGAGCAGGGCCTGCTCGGAGGCGAGTCGTACGGCCTCGCGGTGGACCTGGTCGAAGGCGCGGGCGACCTCGCCGATCTCGTCCTTGGTGTTGATCGGAATCGGTGCGACCCGGGTGTCGACGCGGCCGGGGTCGGTGCGCGAGAGCTGGTCGACCAGCATCGGCAGACGCTGCTCGGCGATGCCGAAGGCGGCGTTGCGCAGCTGGCGCATCGAGCGGGACATCTGCCGGGCGACCGCGCCGGCCAGGATGAAGGCGAGGAGCAGGGCGACCACGACGGCGGCACCCACGATGAACGCGTCGCGCTTGGCGTTGTCGGCGATGGTCGCGGCCTCGTTCACCGCGGTGTCGGCCAGGTCGGTCTCGATCTGCCGGTACGCGTTGTACTTGAGGGTGTTGACCGCCCACCAGTTCTCGGCGGTGATGCCGTCCTTGCCGAGGGCCGCACGGGCGCTCTGGTCCATCGACGGCAGCTGGGCGATGCTGGAGACCATTTGCGTCGAGCTGGACGGCGGCGGGACGTAGTCCGGGTTCTTGGCGGCGGCCTCCTTGGCCAGCGCCGCTCCGTCCGTCTGGATCTGCTTCTTGGCGGCGTCGAGCTTCGCCGCGTCGGCCTCGGTGCCACCGCCGACGTACTCCTCGACGGCGATGCCCTCCAGGTACGCGTACGAGGACAGGGCGACCTTCTGGCTGGCGAAGCTGCTCAGACCCGGGCCGGGCTTGACCAGCAGGTGCATGCCGATGGAACGCTGCAGCGACAGGGCCGCCTTGGTGAGCTCGATGGCGTAGACCGTGCGGCCGTAGCTGGTGATGTTGCCGGTGCCGAGGCCGAGCTCGTTGGCGAACTCCGTCAGCGGGTGCGCGACCTGGGTGTAACCCTCTTCGGTCTTCACACCGGTGAGCTTGGGGGAGGTGTAGGCGCCCGCGCGCAGCGTCTGGAGGGCTCCCTCGCCGTCACGGAACAGCTTGAGGCGGCGTTCGAGGCCGGCCTTCTGCGGCATGTTCTGCGCGGCCTCGTCGAAGGCGTCGGCGGCCTGGTCGGTCTTCTTGCGGGCGGCGACGACCGTGGCGTTGTCCTGGCCCTCCCCGCTCAGCAGGGGGGCGGCGGTGCTGTCGCGCTCCTGGTAGAGGGCGTCGGCGTAGCTGAGGGAGGCCCGCACGAGGCGCGCGGTGTTCTCCGCGTCCTCGGCTTCCCGCCAGGTGTCGATCGAGCTCTTGACCTGGAAGCCGCCCATGACGAGGCCGACGATCACGGGTATGAGCAGGATCGCGTTCAGCCGGGTGGGCACCCGCCAGTTGCGCGGGGAGAACCGGCCACCGCCGGACGGCGGCGCGGCCGTCGGCTCCGGACCGGGCACAGGGGCGGACGCCGCTCCGCGCGGCGGCGGGGTGAAGTTGCCCCGGGCCGACGGCTCGGGACCGTTCTTGCTTCGCCTCACTCGACCAACAACCTCTCGGAGGGGTCGGCACCTACGTTGTGCCGCAGTCTCTCAGAGCCCAGTACGTCATCGACTAGTGAGTACGTCTTTGACTATTGGGCAGTTCAGGCATTCCAGCACGACGGCCTGCACACCTCCAAACAGTGGTACGCGCGGATTCCGTGTGATGTAAGCCCTAGATAAAACGGTCATAAAGAGCGAGCCCCGTCAAAAGACGGGGCTGTTGTGAGCGCAGCGAGACCGGTTGGCAACCACGCGTGGCCGTACCACCCGATTCCTCTGCCGAAACGTTATGAACGCCGGGGCCGACCGTGTCCAAGGCCACAGCCGGCTCCGGGACATCTACGACAACTGCCGTATGACGCTTTTGATTTGGGAGCTGGTCGACACGTCTCTGGGGCGTTACCGCAGACGTGCCATGAGGGCGTGCTCGACCAGCGTGATCAGGGCGCTCTTGGCGTCCGACCGGTGCCGGGCGTCCGTCGTGATGATCGGCGCGTCCGGCCCGATCTGCAGGGCCTCGCGCACCTCCTCGGGAGCGTACGGCTGGTGCCCGTCGAAGCCGTTGAGGGCCACGACGAAGGGCAGGCCGCTGTTCTCGAAGTAGTCGACCGCGGGGAAGCAGTCGGCGAGACGCCGGGTGTCGACCAGGACGACCGCGCCGATCGCGCCGCGGACCAGGTCGTCCCACATGAACCAGAAGCGGTCCTGCCCGGGTGTACCGAAGAGGTACAGGATCAGGTCCTGGTCGAGCGTGATGCGGCCGAAGTCCATGGCGACCGTGGTGGTCGTCTTGTCCCCGGTGTGGGTGAGGTCGTCGATGCCCGCGCTCGCGGACGTCATCACGGCCTCGGTACGCAGCGGGTTGATCTCGGAGACCGCGCCGACGAACGTGGTCTTGCCCACGCCGAAGCCACCCGCCACCACGATCTTCGCGGAGGTGGTGGTCCGCCCCGCGTCAGAGCTTGCGAAGTCCACTGAGCACCCTTTCGAGCAGCGTCACATCGGGAGCGCCGCCGTTGTTCTCGTCGCCGCCCGGCTGGTGGATGGCCACCAGGCCGGCCTCGGCGAGGTCCGCGACGAGGATCCTGGCCACCCCGAGCGGCATGGCGAGCAGCGCCGAGACCTCGGCGACCGACTTCACCTCACGGCACAGGTGGCAGATGCGCTGGTGCTCGGGGAGCAGTCCCATGAGCGCCGCCGGGTCGGCCGTGGTGCTGATCAGGGCCTCGATGGCGAGCTGGTAGCGCGGCCGGGTCCGGCCGCCGGTCATCGCGTACGGACGTACCAGCGGCTGGTCGCCCTCATCCTCGTACGGCTCCGCGTACGGATCATGAGAGGCGGTGGGCGGGGTCATGAATCCTCCGGGCGGGACAGCAAGTCGGTCTGGCTAGCCGTCTGGTGAGGCCGGTGGGGGGATTGTGGCGGCCGGACGGTGATTTGGTGAGACGGGTGGATCCGGTGGGGTCAGTGGAGCAGACTGCCTTGCAGCTCGGCTCGCAGATCGGGCGTGAGGACGGCCCCCGCGCGATCGACGAGCAGTGCCATCTCATAGCCGACGAGGCCGATGTCGCATTCCGGGTGCGCGAGGACCGCGAGCGACGAACCGTCCGAGACGGACATGAGGAAGAGGAATCCCCGCTCCATCTCCACGACGGTCTGGGCCACGCTGCCGCCCTCGAAGATCCGCGAGGCACCCGCCGTGAGCGAGGTCAGCCCCGACGCGACGGCCGCCAGCTGGTCGGCACGGTCGCGCGGGAAGCCCTCGGACATCGCCAGCAGAAGGCCGTCGGCGGACACGACGACGGTGTGGGACACCCCGGGGGTGTTGTCCACGAAGTTGGTGATCAACCAGTTGAGGTTCTGTGCCGCCTGGCTCATCGGGCTCAACTAACGCTCCTGCTGGTGAGTGGGGTTCGGGAAACTGCCCGTCTGGCCGTTGCCGCCGACCTGACGTCCTTGCGCGATACCCCGACGGAGATTGGTCAGCCGACCGCGCACGTCGTCAGGCGCACGCGAGACAGCAGGACCGCTTTGGTGCTGTTGCTGCTGAGCCGTACCCGGGACGAGGTTCGCCCTGGGCACCCGGCGCGGCAGACCGGAGGTGGTGACACCGCCCGCGGCCGGCTGGCGGACACGTTCCGCCTGCCGGACGAGGTCGTCGTTCGGCGAGCTGCGCCAGGCCGCGGAGGCCGCGGGCCGTTGCGGAGCGCCACCGGAACTCTGTGGGGCCGCCGGAGCCTGCTGCTGCCGCGGGGCCTGAGCCGGGGAGGAGCCGTTGCCGTTGGCCGGCTGCTCCTGTGCCTGCTGCTGGCTGCCGTGGAACCAGTTGGTCTCCAACGTGTCGTACAGCGGCGTACGGCCGTCGCCCGGACCCGCGGGCGGCAACGCCTCCGGCTCCTGGCGGACCGGCCGCTGCTGCGGACGCGGCGGCATGGGCGGACGCGGGGCACCGAAGTCGGCGCCGTTGGTCTGGGGGCGCTCGAACTGGCCCGTGGACGCGGGGTCCGGACGGCCCGGCAGGGAGTGCTGACCGGTGGAGCTGCCGTCGTAGCCCGGCATCGCGAACTGGCCCGTCGAGCCGTTGTCGTACGCCTGCGGAGTCGGGAACTGCCCGGTCTGGGATCCGCCGTTCGGTGCGGGCTGAGTGCCGAAGACGTCCTGACGGACGTACCCGCCCGTGTTCTGCGGGTCGCTCGCGCCGGGACGGGGGAACTCGCCCGTGTCCTGGGGGCCGGTGGATCCCGGCCGCGGGAACTGACCGGTGTTCTGCGGGCCGGTGGTTCCCGGCCGCGGGAACTGGCCGGTGTTCTGCGGGGCGTCGAAGTCCGGGCGGGGGAACTCGGAGGTGCTCGCCGGACTCCGGTGGTCCTCGATCCGCGGCATGCGCGACGTGGCGGCCGGGTCCTGCTCGTCGTGCCCGCGCGGGACGTCGAGCGAGGCGCGCGGCACCGGCGGCTGCGCGTTGTCGTCGCTCCAGCTCGGCGTGCGGGGCTGCTGGTCGCCGCCCGGCAGCTCGGCCCGCGGACCACCGCGGCCCGGCAGCTGCGGCCGACGGCGCCGGCCGCCCGGCTCGGGAGCCTGGCCGGCGTTCGGGGCCTGCGCCTGCGGGGGCACGGAACCCCGGCCGCCGAAGGCGTCCTGTCCGCCGCCGAAAGCGTCCTGGCCACTGAAGGCGTCCTGGCCCGGACCACCCGTGCCCGCGGCCTGGAGACCCTGCGGGGCGCCCGGCGCCTGGCCACCGAACCCGGCGCCGGCCGGAGCGGGGCGGCCCTGCGGAGGCATACCGCCACCCTGCGGTCCACGCGGTCCGCCCGGCGCACCGGGGCGACCGCCCTGGCCACTGCCGGGCAGCGCGGCCCGCGGTCCCTGACCGGCGTTGAGCCGCCCGCCCGAGGGGGCACCGGCGCCGAGGGCGCCACCGCCCGCGCCACCGGGCGCACCGCCGAGAGCGCCACCGCCCTGGCCGTTGCCACCGCCACGACGGGCCGCGGCCACACCGGCGGCGGCCTGCGCCGCCGCGGGGGCACCGGGGGCACCCTGACCGGGCTTGGGCTGGGGCTTCTTGCCGCCCTGGGCGACGTCGACGGGCAGCATGACCAGCGCGGTCGTACCACCGGAGTCGGACGGGCGCAGCTGGATGCGGATGCCGTGGCGCTGGGACAGCCGGCCGACCACGAACAGACCCATGCGGCGGGAGACGGAGACGTCCACGGTGGGCGGCGAGGCGAGCCGCTCGTTGATCGCGGCGAGGTCCTCGGGGGACAGGCCGATACCGGTGTCGTGGATCTCGATCAGGACGCGGCCGTCGGGCAGCGCGTGACCGGTGACCTTGACCTTGGTCTGCGGGGAGGAGAACGAGGTCGCGTTCTCCAGCAGCTCGGCGAGCAGGTGCACGAGGTCGTTGACGACCCGGCCGGCGACTTCGGTGGTCGGCACGGAGGCCAGCTCGATGCGCTCGTACTGCTCCACCTCGGAGGCGGCGGCGCGGAGCACGTCGACCAGCGGGACCGGGCGGGTCCAGCGGCGGCCGGGCTCCTCACCGGCGAGGACGAGGAGGTTCTCACCGTTACGGCGCATACGCGTCGCGAGGTGGTCGAGCTTGAACAGCGAGGACAGCTGGTCCGGGTCGGCCTCGCGGGACTCCAGTTCGGAGATCAGCGAGAGCTGGCGCTGGATGAGGCCCTGGGAGCGGCGCGAGAGGTTGGTGAACATCGCGTTGACGTTGCCCCGCAGCAGGGCCTGCTCGGCGGCGAGGCGGACCGCCTCGCGGTGCACGTCGTCGAAGGCCGCGGCCACCCGGCCGATCTCGTCCCGGGAGTGCACACCGACCGACTCCACGGACGTGTCGACGTCCTGCGGGTCGGACTCGGACAGCTGCTTGACCAGCTCGGGCAGGCGGTCCTGGGCGACCTTGGTGGCGGTCTCCTGCAGGCGCCGCAGCGAGCGGATCATGGACCGGGCGACGACGAACGCGCCGACCAGGGAGACACCGAGCACGAGCAGGATCAGCGCACCGGCGATGATCGCGTCGCGTTCGGTGGCGCTGCGCAGCTCGCGCGCCTTCTGTTCCATGTCCTCGAGCAGCGTGTGCTCGATGTTGCCCATCTGCTGGATCTTGGTCGAGCTGTCGTCGACCCAGTCCTTGTAGGAGCGCCGGTCGAGGTCGGCGAGACCCTCGGGCCGGCCGAAGGCACGGCCCGCGTACTGGTCGGACGCCTCGATGGTGGAGCTGCCGTCCTCGATCGGCTTGAGGAGTTCCTCGGCGCCGTCGTCGCCGTAGATGCTCCGGAAGCTGTTGAGGTCGGACTCCTCGCTCTCCAGGGCGCCCTGGGCGTACAGCCGGTCGTTCTCGGTGAGCTTGCCGAGGGACGTGTTGTTGGCCGGCAGGGCCGCGGCGAGGATCGCGCGCTGGATGGAGGCGTACTCCTTGGCGGAGGAGAAGGACGCCAGGGCGCGCGTGCGCTGGATCATGTCCGGGTTGCTGGTGGCCTCGGCCATGTCCTGGGAGAGGTCCAGCAGGTGGGTGATCAGGCGGTGGTAGGACTCCACCGTCTGGGTGGCGTTGCCCTTGGTCTCGTAGGCGTCGCTGCGGATCTTGCTGAGCGTGTCCAGGTCGCGGACCAGGCCGACGAGGCTGTCGCGGACGCCCTGGAGGTTGCCGTCCTTGCTGGAGGTGTCGATGTCCTCGGCGGAGTTGATGAAGTTGGTCGCGGCCCGGTCCGTCTTGTCCCGGTAGCCCTTGACCGTGATGTTGCTCGCCGTGGAGTTGTGCGCCAGCGGCCCGGCCGACTGGTCGCGCTCCTCCTGGAGGGCGGCGGCCAGCTCGGTGGCCTGCTTGGTCATCTCCGTCAGCAGCTTCATGTTGTCGAGCTGCTGGATGTCGTCCATGGAGTCGTTGATGCGCAGCGCGCCCAGCGAGGTGGCCGCCACCACGGGGAGCGCGAGCAGCGACACCAGGCGCGTGGAGATGCGCCAGTTGCGCAGGGCTACGCGCGACCCCGGGCCGGGGCCCTTCGGCGGCTTCACCGGCGGCGTGGCCGCCGGACCCGAGGACGCCGACGTGCCGGGGCGTCCGGGGCCGGAACCACCGTCGGCCGACGGGTTCGGGCCCGGGTTCTGGGCGTGCTGGGGGGAGGAACTGCCGACATTGGGGCCAGTCCCGCCGTGCCGCTCCGGCTCGGCCGAAGCGCTGCCATCCCTCTTGAAACGTCCCTGCACTAGCGTCGCAACCTCTGGACCAGGCGCTCCTCCGCAGAACGGCGGAGCACGGTGTCGGCGTTGTGGGGAGCGCCCTGAATACGCACCCCGGGTGATCGTGAGTGACCGGCGCTGGCTCCCCCTTCTCACCGCCGCTCGGCGCTTCTCAGCGCCCCCTGTGCGCCGGCTCGATCCCGCGGCGGTCCGTGGAATTCCAGCACAGTGCAGGATCTCCAACAAGGTCCGAGGGTCAGACCGTGACCTACGTGACACCACGTGAGGGCCGTGTCACCGGGTGTGGAAAGCGTTCTTGTCGATATCGGACATAGGTCCGCGAGTCACCCCGCGGGGGTGGGTGTCCCAGTCGCCATGATCAGGAGCGGAATGATGGCTTCAGGGAGTCAATGTCCGTTTCGTTGGGGTGAGTTGATGCTGGGAAATGTCCGGTTTGCCCATAGGTCAGTGAGCAAACTCACATGACGATCACAGGGTCTTCGCGCGTTCTGAAGGGAATGGCATGTTTAGCCTGACGCTTTACAAGAAGGCCGCATCTGCCCAACCCACCACATCCGAGGTCGAGTACAACCGTGAAGACGACGATGATGTTCCGCAACATTGCCAACCCGCGGCGCACGACGCTGGCGCACCTCGAGGACGCCGACGCACTGCAGATCCCGGAGCAGCCGGAGCACCCGCTCGACCTCCCCGCCCAGACCGCCAACCCCCGGCGCACGGTGCTGATGGAGATCCCGGTCTCCGCCGCCAAGTAACCCTAGCGCGCCCGGATCACCGCCCTTCGGGGAGGTGGCCCGGGCGCCGCGTGGTCCTGAGCCTCGGGGCACCCCTTCCCGCGTTAGCCTGGAGCGTCAGACTCCAGCCGGCCGAGTAGAGGGGCGCCCAGATCCCGTGCGCATCGCCAGATTCTCCATCGACGGGAACGTCGCCTTCGGCGCGGTCGAGGGCGACAGGCCGGACGAGCTCGTCCTCGACATCATCAAGGGCATCCCGTTCGCGGACTTCGAGCTCTCCGGTACGAAGGTCCCGGTCAACAAGGTGCGTCTGCTGCCGCCGGTGCTCCCCAACAAGGTCGTGGCGTACGGCCGTAACTACGCCGACCACGCGAAAGAACTGGGCAACGACGTCCCCGACGTCCCGTTCGCCTTCTTCAAGCCCTCCACCTCGGTGATCGGCCCCGGCGACGAGATCCAGTACCCGTCCTTCTCCGCGGACGTCCACCACGAGGCCGAACTGGCCGTCGTCATCGGCCGTATGTGCCGCGAGGTCCCGCGTGAGCGCGTCAAGGACGTGATCTTCGGTTACACCTGCGCGAACGACATCACCGCCCGTGACGTCCAGAAGCGCGAGAAGCAGTGGGCGCGGGCCAAGGGCTTCGACACCTCCTGCCCGCTGGGCCCCTGGGTGGAGACGGACCTGGACCTCGAGACGGCCGCGGACCTGACCGTCCAGCTCACCGTCAATGGCGAACAACGCCAGCTCGGCCGCACCAGCGAGATGATCCACGGCATCGAGGATCTGATCGTCAACATCTCCGAGGCCATGACGCTGCTCCCCGGCGACGTGATCCTCACGGGCACCCCGGCAGGCGTCGGGCCGCTCACCGTCGGCGACGAGGTCGCCGTCACCATCGAAGGCATCGGCACTCTCACCAACAAGGTTGTCAAGCGTGGCTAGCGCACCCGTCCGCGTACGTTTCTGCCCCTCGCCCACCGGTAACCCCCATGTGGGCCTGGTCCGCACCGCCCTGTTCAACTGGGCGTTCGCCCGGCACCACCAGGGCACGCTCGTCTTCCGCATCGAGGACACCGACGCGGCCCGGGACTCCGAGGAGTCCTACGAGCAGCTCCTGGACTCGATGCGCTGGCTGGGCTTCGACTGGGACGAGGGCCCCGAGATCGGCGGCCCGCACGCGCCGTACCGCCAGTCGCAGCGCATGGACCTCTACAAGGACGTCGCCGCCAAGCTCCTGGACGCCGGCCACGCGTACCACTGCTACTGCTCCCAGGAGGAGCTGGACACCCGCCGCGAGGCGGCTCGCGCGGCCGGCAAGCCGTCCGGCTACGACGGCCACTGCCGGGACCTGAGCGCCGAGCAGGTCGAGGAGTACAAGGCCCAGGGCCGTACGCCCATCGTCCGCTTCCGCATGCCCGACGAGACGATCACCTTCACGGACCTGGTCCGCGGCGAGCTGACCTTCACCCCGGAGAACGTGCCGGACTACGGGATCGTCCGAGCGAACGGGGCGCCCCTCTACACGCTCGTGAACCCGGTCGACGACGCGCTGATGGAGATCACGCATGTCCTGCGCGGCGAGGACCTGCTGTCCTCCACCCCGCGCCAGATCGCCCTGTACAGGGCGCTGATCGAGCTGGGCGTCGCGAAGACCGTGCCCGCCTTCGGGCACCTGCCGTATGTGATGGGCGAGGGCAACAAGAAGCTCTCCAAGCGCGACCCGCAGGCCTCGCTCAACCTCTACCGGGAGCGCGGCTTCCTGCCCGAGGGCCTGCTCAACTACCTGTCCCTGCTGGGCTGGTCGCTCTCGGCCGACCAGGACATCTTCACCACCGACGAGCTGATCGCGGCCTTCGACATCGCCGACGTGAACCCCAACCCGGCGCGCTTCGACCTGAAGAAGTGCGAGGCGATCAACGCCGACCACATCCGCCTGCTCGACGTGAAGGACTTCACGGCGCGCTGCGCCCCGTGGCTGAAGGCTCCCTTCGCCCCGTGGTCCCCGGAGGACTTCGACGAGTCGAAGTGGCAGGCGATCGCGCCGCACGCGCAGACCCGCCTGAAGGTGCTGTCGGAGATCACCGACAACGTCGACTTCCTGTTCCTGCCGGAGCCGGTCTTCGACGAGCCCTCCTGGACGAAGGCGATGAAGGAGGGCTCGGACGCCCTGCTCCGCACGGCCCGCGAGAAGCTGGAGTCTGCGGACTGGACCTCGCCGGAGTCCCTCAAGGAGGCCGTCCTGGCCGCCGGCGAGAGCCACGGTCTCAAGCTCGGCAAGGCCCAGGCCCCGGTCCGCGTGGCGGTCACCGGCCGCACGGTCGGCCTGCCCCTCTTCGAGTCCCTGGAGGTCCTGGGCAAGGAGACGACGCTGGCCCGGATCGACGCGGCGCTGGCGAAGCTGGCCGCGTAAGTCACGCCCGCGAGACGGGGTGGGACCTGGATTCCAGGTCCCACCCCGTCTCGTATCGGCCGACCGGCCCCGGTGTGCCGGCGGCCGTCGTGGGCTACCGTCGGCACGTGAGCATCCGAGCCGTGGTGTGGGACGTCGACGACACCCTCTTCGACTACACCGGTGCCGACCGCATCGGAATGCGCCTGCATCTGACGGCCGAGGGGCTGCTGGAGGCGTACGAGAGCGTCGAGCAGGCCATCGCGCGGTGGCGGGCGGTCACCGACGCGCAGTGGGCGCGGTTCTCGGCGGGGGAGGTTGACTTCCAGGGGCAGCGGCGGGACCGGGTGCGGGTGTTCCTCGGCGAGGAGCTGACCGACGCGGAGGCCGACGCCTGGTTCCAGCGGTACATCGCGCACTACGAGACCGCCTGGGCCCTCTTCCCGGACGTCCTGCCCGTCCTGGACGCCCTCGCCGCCAGTCACCGGCATGCGGTGCTGTCCAACTCCAGCATCCACGTCCAGGATCACAAGCTGCGCGTCCTCGGCGTCCACGACCGCTTCGAGGTCATCCTGTGCGCCGCCGAGCTGGGCGTCTCCAAGCCCGAGGCCCGCGCCTTCCTCGCGGCCTGCGACGCCCTGGAGCTGGCCCCGCACCAGGTGGCGTACGTCGGCGACCACCCGGAGATCGACGGCCGGGGCGCCGCCGAGGCCGGACTGCTCTCGGTCTGGATCGACCGCGACGGTGGTGTGCACGCCCAGGTCCCCACGCCCGCCGGGCCGCGCCGCATCGCCTCGCTCGCCGAACTCCCCGCGATCCTCGGCGCTGATACCCGTTTTGGAGCCCCGTCCACCTTCGGGTAATGTTCTTCCTGCGCCGCCGGGGAGCGGGCCGAAAGGCCGGAACCGGAGGAGCGAACTAGAACAAGATCCCCCTCGGGGCTTGCGTTCCAGTGGCCTATGGTGTAATTGGCAGCACGACTGATTCTGGTTCAGTTAGTCTTGGTTCGAGTCCAGGTAGGCCAGCTCGCAGAGCTCATCTGCAGGCGGAGATCAACTCCGCGAAGCCCCCGTTGTGTAGCGGCCTAGCACGCTGCCCTCTCAAGGCAGTAGCGCCGGTTCGAATCCGGTCGGGGGTACAGATCCTTCCCGGAGGGTCAGTCCGGGTCGCACCCGCTGACTCTCATGCAGGATCGCTAGGGCCCCCGTTGTGTAGCGGCCTAGCACGCCGCCCTCTCAAGGCGGTAGCGCCGGTTCGAATCCGGTCGGGGGTACGCGTTTCATTGAATCGCATTGGTCTATGGTGTAATTGGCAACACTACGGTTTCTGGTACCGTCATTCTTGGTTCGAGTCCAGGTAGACCAGCTCGACCTGCGGAAACGCAGGTTCTAGGCCCCCGTTGTGTAGCGGCCTAGCACGCCGCCCTCTCAAGGCGGTAGCGCCGGTTCGAATCCGGTCGGGGGTACGAGACGAAGGCTCTTCGCAGTGGCGGAGGGCCTTCGCTGCGTTCCGGGTTCGGCCGCGCCCCCGGTTCATCCGTAACCGTATCTCCGGGTCGACTCCTCCTCCTGGGCCAGTCGGTGCAGTGCCTGGAGCAGCGGTTCCACGAGCACCACGCCCAGCACCGCGACCTCGACCTTCTCCGCCTCCGACAGGTGTGACTCCATGAACCCCATGTCCAGTTCGGCCACCTGGCGCATCAACCGCGCGTAGGGCACGAGCATTTCGGGGCTCCAGTCGTAGCCGAGACGGCGCAGTGCGGCCGCCGCCACCACCAGCGAACGGAACGCGGGGGAGACGTTCGTCATGGTCTGTGCGTTGGTCCACCCCAGCGTCCTGAGCAACTCCTCCATCGCCGCCCGCGCGCCTCGCACGAACTCGTCGTCCGCGTCCGGCTCCGGCACCTGGGGCAATGCCCAGACCGCCGCGCCCAGGCGCATGGCGCGGGGCAGGGAGTCGTCGTCGACGTGCCCCAGCACCTTCCTGACCGTGGCCACCGGCACCTTGCCGACCTGGATCATCGCGCGCACCAGCCGCAGCCGCCGCAGATGCTCCTCGTCGTACTCGGCGGTCGTCGCGTTGACCTGGCGGCCGGGCGGCAACAGCCCTTCGCGCAGGTAGTACTTGATCGTCGCGGTGGACAGGCCACTGCGCTCGCTGAGTTCGGCCAGCCGCATCTCTTGTGCCCCCTCTCGGATACCGGCACTATCCAAGCATCCGCTGTCGGATAGTGCCGCTTGCCAACAAGGGGGTCCCATGTTCGGGAAGAAGGTAGTCGCAGGCCGCACCACCGCGTCCACGGAGGGGGATGTCGTCGTCCTGTTGATCGGGATGCGCGTCAACCACTTCTGGGCCGTGCACCAATGGATCCCGGTCCTGCTGGCCATGCCGCGGATGCTGCGGGAGCTGGCGAAGGCGCCCGAGCGGGGGCTGCTCTCCCACGTACTGCTCACGGCCTCACCGCGGACGTACTACGTCGTCCAGTACTGGGAGTCGAAGGAGAAGCTGTACGCGTACGCGCACTCGCCGGAGATGTTGCACCACGGGGTGTGGGCGATCATCAACCGCAAGGAGAAGGCGGGGAAGGTGCGCCAGCACGTGGGGCTGTGGCACGAGGCGTACGTGGTGCCACAGGGGTCGCACGAGTCGATCTACGTCGACATGCCGGCGTTCGGCCTCGCCGCGGCGCACGGGCAGGTGCCGGTCGCTGCGCGCGGGCGGTACGCGAAGGAGAGGTTCGCTCATCGGGCCGGGAGCGTGTGACGCTCCCAGGTGGGTCAGCCGCCCGTCGGTCCAGAGCCTGCCGCGGCGTTGAGGCCGGCTCTTTTCCGGTGGGCGTACGACGAACCTGTGGCCTCAGCCCGTTCTGCGCAGTGCCTCGGAGAGGCGGGCCGCCGCGTCGATGACCGCCTGGGCGTGCATACGGCCCGGGTGCCGGGTCAGCCGCTCGATGGGGCCGGAGACCGAGACGGCGGCCACCACACGGTTGGAGGGGCCGCGGACCGGAGCGGAGACGGACGCGACGCCCGGCTCGCGCTCGCCGATGGACTGGGCCCAGCCGCGGCGCCGTACGCCGGAGAGGGCGGTGGCCGTGAAGCGGGCGCCCTGGAGACCGCGGTGCAGGCGCTCCGGCTCCTCCCAGGCCATCAGGATCTGGGCCGAGGAGCCCGCCTTCATGGTGAGCGTCGAGCCGACCGGGACCGTGTCCCTCAGGCCCGACAGGCGCTCCGCCGCGGCGACGCAGATGCGCATGTCGCCCTGGCGGCGGTAGAGCTGGGCGCTCTCGCCGGTGATGTCCCGCAGATGCGTGAGCACCGGGCCGGCCGTCGCGAGGAGGCGGTCCTCGCCGGCGGCCGCGGCCAGCTCGGCGAGGCGCGGGCCCAGAATGAAACGGCCCTGCATGTCGCGTGCCACCATGCGGTGGTGTTCCAGAGCCACGGCCAGCCGGTGGGCCGTGGGTCGTGCCAGTCCGGTCGCCGCGACCAAGCCCGCGAGGGTGGCCGGACCGGACTCCAGGGCGCTCAGGACAAGGGCTGCCTTGTCCAGAACGCCGACGCCGCTACTGTTGTCCATGAAACGATACTCACGTCTCACTCTGTGAAACGCAAGTTCCTTTTTCCGTGAGACGCGCAACCCTTGTAGGCACAGCGGCCCGCGGACCAACGGGCCAGGCGGCGGGTGCCCGGGAACAGGGGCCATGGGCGTCGCCTCCACAAGAGCTTCTAGTTGGGTCGGCGCGGCTCTGGCCGACCGGAGGGAAAGCGATGGGTAGGACACTCGCGGAGAAGGTCTGGGACGACCATGTCGTCCGGCGCGCCGAGGGCGAGCCCGACCTCCTCTACATCGATCTGCACCTGCTGCACGAGGTGACCAGCCCGCAGGCCTTCGACGGTCTGCGCAAGAGCGGTCGCCAGGTGCGTCGGCTCGACCTGACCATCGCCACCGAGGACCACAACACCCCGACCCTCGACATCGACAAGCCGATCGCCGACCCGGTCTCCCGCATCCAGCTGGAGACGCTGCGCAAGAACGCCGCCGACTTCGGTGTGCGCCTGCACCCGCTGGGCGACGTCGAGCAGGGTGTGGTGCACGTGGTGGGCCCGCAGCTGGGTCTGACCCAGCCCGGCATGACGGTCGTCTGCGGCGACTCCCACACCTCCACCCACGGCGCCTTCGGCGGCCTGGCCTTCGGCATCGGCACCTCCCAGGTCGAGCACGTCCTGGCCACCCAGACCCTGCCGCTGGTCCGCCCGAAGACCATGGCCATCACGGTCAACGGCGAACTGCCCGACGGGGTCACCGCCAAGGACCTGATCCTGGCGATCATCGCCAGGATCGGCACCGGCGGCGGCCAGGGCTACGTCCTGGAGTACCGCGGCTCCGCCATCGAGAAGCTCTCGATGGAAGCCCGCATGACCATCTGCAACATGTCGATCGAGGCCGGTGCCCGCGCGGGCATGATCGCCCCCGACCAGACCACCTTCGACTACCTCGAGGGCCGCCCGCACGCGCCCAAGGGCGAGGACTGGGACGCGGCCGTCGCGTACTGGAAGACCCTGAAGACGGACGAGGACGCCGAGTTCGACGCCGAGGTCGTCATCGAGGCCGCCGAACTGTCGCCGTTCGTCACCTGGGGCACCAACCCGGGCCAGGGCGCGCCGCTTTCGGCCGACGTCCCCGACCCTGCTTCGTACGAAGACGCTTCGGAGCGCCACGCCGCCGAAAAGGCCCTGGAATACATGGGGTTGGAGGCCGGCCAGCCGCTGCGCTCCATCAAGGTGGACACCGTCTTCGTAGGTTCGTGCACCAACGGCCGCATCGAGGACCTGCGCGCGGCCGCCGAGCTCGTCAAGGGCCGCAAAGTCGCCGACGGCGTACGGATGCTGGTCGTCCCCGGCTCCGCGCGCGTGGGCCTGCAGGCCGTCTCCGAGGGCCTGGACGTGGTCTTCAAGGACGCCGGCGCCGAATGGCGGCACGCGGGCTGCTCGATGTGTCTGGGCATGAACCCGGACCAGCTGGCCCCCGGTGAGCGCTCCGCATCCACCTCCAACCGCAACTTCGAGGGTCGGCAGGGCAAGGGCGGTCGTACGCACCTGGTGTCGCCGCAGGTCGCGGCCGCGACCGCGGTGCTCGGCCACCTGGCTTCGCCCGCCGACCTGTCCGACGCCCCTGTCGCCGCTGGAGTCTGAGAGTCATGGAAGCATTCACCACGCACACCGGCCGGGCCGTCCCGCTGCGCCGTTCCAACGTCGACACCGACCAGATCATCCCTGCTCACTGGCTCAAGAAGGTGACCCGGGACGGTTTCGAGGACGGACTGTTCGAGGCCTGGCGCAAGGACGAGAAGTTCATCCTCAACCAGCCCGAGCGCAAGGGCGCCACGGTGCTGGTCGCCGGCCCCGACTTCGGCACCGGTTCCTCCCGTGAGCACGCGGTGTGGGCACTGCAGAACTACGGCTTCAAGGCCGTGATCTCCTCCCGCTTCGCCGACATCTTCCGCGGTAACTCGCTCAAGAACGGCCTGCTCACGGTGGTTCTGGACCAGAAGATCGTGGACGCGCTCCAGGAGCTCACCGAGAAGGACCCCGAGGCCGAGATCACGGTCGACCTCGAGGCCCGCGAGGTGCGCGCCGAGGGCATCACCGCGAGCTTCGAGCTGGACGAGAACTCCCGCTGGCGGCTGCTGAACGGCCTGGACGACATCTCGATCACCCTCCAGAACGAGCCCGACATCGCCGCGTACGAGGCCAAGCGGCCCTCGTACAAGCCGCGGACACTGCAGGCGTGACCGCACCCCTCCTTCGGAGCAACTGAACAGGTCGAGTTTCGGCCAGCCCAACACCCCTGCCGTACCCCCGATCAGCCCGATCGGGGGTACGGCCGTGTCTGCGCCCGGACGGCCTCGAGCCGCGCGACACGCCCGCTCAACTTCCCACGTTACGGCGGGTGTTGTCGGGGTACGCGTCCCTTGTAGCCGTGACTCCCGGATGTGCCCGGAAGGCCGTTTGGGGCGGCAGTTGCACCCCTAGCAGGCGACAACTCGCCCCAGATGGCACAATCTGTGCATGGAACACGACGGCCAACTCGAGCTCTATGCGGCAGTCGCGGACCAACTGAAGGAAGCGCACGCAAGAGTGCGCGCACTGCAAGTCCCGGAGGGCGTACGGATGGCGCTGACCCGGAAGCTGCTGGTCATTACGGCCGCGGCCAAGCACGACGTCGTCGAAGCGACAAGGCGTCTGGAGGGGTTCATGACCGACCTCGACGCGGGTCGAATCCCGGAAGAGGAACGCTGAACAAGTCCAGAGCAGCCGAGTTTGTTGCGGCGCAAGGGTGATAAGCCCGTTTCGTGTTTGATTTGCGGTATATATCTGCCTAACGTGCGAAAAAGCTTGAACAGTTTCGTTCTGGCAATGTCTCCGAAGGGGAAGACGTGAACAAGGCGCAGCTCGTAGAAGCGATTGCCGACAAGGTGGGCGGCCGCCAGCAGGCCGCCGACGCGGTCGACGCGGTCCTGGACGCCATCGTCCGCGCGACGGTCGCGGGCGACCGGGTCTCGGTCACCGGCTTCGGTTCGTTCGAGAAGGTCGACCGCCCGGCCCGTTACGCCCGCAACCCCCAGACGGGCGAGCGGGTTCGGGTCAAGAAGACCTCCGTTCCGCGCTTCCGCGCGGGCCAGGGCTTCAAGGACCTGGTGAGCGGCACGAAGAAGCTCCCGAAGAACGACGTCGCGGTCAAGAAGGCGCCCAAGGGCAGCCTGACCGGCGGAGCTTCGGCCACGGTCAAGAAGGCGGCCGCGAAGAAGGCCACCGCCAAGACCGCCGCGGCGAAGAAGACCACCGCCAAGAAGACGACGGCCAGGAAGACCACGGCCACCGCCAAGAAGACGACGGCGAAGCAGGCCCCCGCCAAGAAGGCGACCGGCACCGCCGCCAAGAGCACCGCTGCGAACAAGACCACCGCCAAGAAGACGACGGCCAAGAGCGCCCCGGCGAAGAAGGCGACCGCCAAGAAGGCGCCCGCCAAGAAGTCGGCCGCCCGCACCACCACCGCCAAGAAGGCCACGGCCCGCAAGAGGTAAGGGCACAGGGGCACTCACGCGCCGGGCCGGACTCCGCATCGGAGTCCGGCCCGCGGCGTGTGCAAGGGGGTTCAGAAGGTCTGGAGGGTCACCAGGGTGATCTTGTCCCCGGCCATCTCGACGCGCACGCGCTGGCCGGGACGCAGCAGCCTCAGACCCCCCGCGTCGAACGCCGGCGCGTCGAAGGGCACGGGGGTGCCGTCGTCGAGAAGCACCTGCCCACTGCGGCTTTCGGGGTCGTACGTGTACGCGGTCGCCTGCATGGCCGCAGCCTACTGCCCGGGAATCAGCAACCGCGCCGCGGCGGCGGCCGTCCGCGGGCCCACCCCGAGCGCGAGCGCCGCCCGCAGGTCGTCGCCGGTGTCCACGTCCTGTCGTACGGAATCCACGTCGGTGAGGGGGAGTTCCGCCGCTCCCGAGGCGCGATGGCGTGCGCGCGAATCCGGGCCGAAGGCGGGACGCAATTCCGCGCCTTCCCGGGCGGCCAGCAGGGTGGTGCCGATTGCTGCGGCGTCCGCGAGAAAAGCGCGCGGGAATTCCGCGGCGGCGCCGAGGACCCGGGCCAATTCCAGGGGCCGTAGCGCCGGAAGGTCGGCGTTCAGTGCCGCGACGGCGCTTTCGGGACGCGTCGACCGCACGACGGCCGCCGCGTGCGCGAGGGCCGCGTTCAGGCCACCCCGGGGTTCGTCGGCGACGATGCGGGCGCCAAGGGCCGCCAGCTCGCGGCCGGCCAGGGCGTCGTCGGTGACCACCGCCACATCCCCGACCGCCGGGCAGGCCAGCGCGGCCGCCACGGTGTCCTGGGCGAAGGCGAGGGCCAGACCCGGCCGCACCCCGTCGTCCGCGGTGTCCGAGAGCCTGCTCTTGGCCCGCGCCAGAGGCTTCAACGGGATGACCAACGTCCACTGCACGAGCGTTCCGTCCTTCTCTTCTCGCGGCCATTGTCACTCAGTCGTCACGCGCCCCATCTGGCGGTGTCGGTGGCGGGGCGTACGGTGTTCTCGACAGACAGACGGCCTGGGGCGACACTTGTGCGGCCCCCCAGGCTCTAGAGGAAGGTGTCCGAGTGCCCCGCCGCAGAATCGGCTTCTGGTACCGCCTGGCAGCGGTGATCGCCAAACCGCCGCTCATGGTTCTGCTCAAGCGGGACTGGCGTGGAATGGAGCACATTCCGGCTGACGGCGGATTTATCACCGCGGTCAACCACAATTCGCACATCGATCCCTTCGCGTACGCGCACTTCCAGTACAACACCGGCCGCGTTCCGCGATTCCTCGCGAAGAGCCCTCTTTTCAACAAGGGATTCGTCGGTGTCATGATGCGCGGCACCGGGCAGATTCCCGTCTACCGCGAGACCACGGACGCGCTCAGCGCCTTCAGGGCCGCCATCGACGCCGTGGAACGCGGCGAATGCGTCGCGTTCTACCCCGAGGGCACCATCACCCGGGACCCCGCGCAGTGGCCCATGATCGGCAAGACCGGCGCCGCGCGCGTGGCCCTGCAGACCAAGTGCCCGGTGGTCCCGGTCGCGCAGTGGGGCGCCAACGAACTTCTGCCGCCGTACGCGAAGAAGCTCCACCTCCGGCCGCGCAAGACCTCGCACGTCCTCGCGGGGCCGCCCGTGGACCTGTCGCCGTTCTACGACAAGGAGATGACCCCGGACCTCCTGAAGGCGGCCACCGAGGTCATCATGGCCGCCGTCACCGCCCAGCTGGAGATCATCCGCGGGGAGAAGGCGCCCCACACGGCGTACGACCCTCGCCGCGAGCGGATCGAGCAGCGGCGCCGGACCCAGGCCCAGAGCGGTCACGAGGGGGAGAAGAGCAAGTGAGCAAGCCCGTCAAGGCGGCCGTCTTCGGCACCGGTTCATGGGGCACCGCCTTCGGCATGGTGCTGGCCGACGCGGGGTGCGAGGTCACCCTGTGGGCGCGCCGCCCCGAACTCGCGGAAGCGGTCAACTCCACGCGTACGAACCCGGACTACCTCCCCGGCGTCGAGCTCCCCGAGAACCTGAGGGCCACGGCGGACGCCGCGGAGGCGGCGCGCGACGCCGAGTTGACCGTCCTCGCGATCCCCTCGCAGACCCTGCGCGCCAACCTCGCCGAGTGGACCCCGCTGCTCGCCCCCGACACCGTTCTCGTCTCCCTCATGAAGGGCGTCGAGCTCGGCTCCGCCATGCGGATGAGCGAGGTGATCGAGGACGTCGCGAAGGTGGGCGCCGACCGTATCGCCGTGGTCACCGGACCCAACCTCGCGCGCGAGATCGCCGCCCGGATGCCGGCCGCCGCCGTGGTCGCCTGCACCGAGGAGCCGGTGGCCCAGCGGCTCCAGGCGGCCTGCCACACGCCGTACTTCCGCCCCTACACCAACACGGACGTGGTGGGCTGTGAACTCGGCGGCGCCGTGAAGAACGTCATCGGCCTCGCCGTCGGCATCGCGGACGGCATGGGCCTCGGTGACAACGCCAAGGGCTCGCTCATCACACGCGGTCTGGCGGAGACGACCCGGCTCGGCCTCGCCATGGGCGCCGACCCGCTGACCTTCTCCGGCCTCGCCGGTCTCGGCGACCTGGTGGCGACCTGCTCCTCGCCGCTGTCGCGCAACCACACCTTCGGCACCAACCTTGGCAAGGGCATGACCCTGCAGGAGACCATCGCGGTCACCCGGCAGACCGCCGAGGGCGTCAAGTCCTGTGAGTCCGTGCTGGATCTGGCCCGCAGGCACGGCGTCGACATGCCGATCACCGAGACGGTCGTCGGGATCGTGCACGAGGGCAAGTCCCCGGTGGTCGCCGTCAAGGAGCTGATGTCGCGCAGCGCGAAGCCCGAGCGACGCTGAGCCACGACGCCGGTTTTTGCCTCGTTCGCCGCGGGGGTGGACGCTGTCTCACGGCACTACCAACGGGTACTCTCAACGCGATATGAGCACCGAGAACCTCCCCCAGAACCCTGAGCAGCCGCCTCGCAAGCCGCGCGTGGCCGTCGTGTTCGGCGGGCGCAGCTCCGAACACGGGATCTCCGTGGTCACCGCCGGCGCGGTACTGCGGGCCATCGACCGGACCAAGTACGACGTCCTGCCGATCGGCATCACCCGGGACGGCCGCTGGGCGCTCACCACCGACGAACCGGACCGCATGGCGATCACCGAACGCCGTACGCCGAGCGTCGAGGACCTCGCCGAGTCGAGCGAGGGCGGCGTGGTGCTCCCCGTGGACCCCGCGAACCGCGAAGTCGTCTACAGCGAGCCCGGGTCGGTGCCCAAGGCGCTCGGCGAGGTCGACGTCGTCTTCCCCGTCCTGCACGGCCCCTACGGCGAGGACGGCACCCTGCAGGGCCTCCTGGAGCTCTCCGGGGTCCCGTACGTCGGCTCGGGCGTGCTCGCCTCGGCCGTCGGCCAGGACAAGGAGTACATGAAGCGGGTGTTCACCTCCTTCGGGCTCAAGGTCGGCCCGTACGTGGTGATCCGGCCGCGCGAGTGGGAGCGGGACGAGTCCGCGGCCCGCAAGAAGATCGTCGACTTCGCGGGCGAGCACGGCTGGCCGCTGTTCGTGAAACCCGCGCGCGCGGGTTCGTCGATCGGCATCACCAAGGTCGACGACCTGTCCGGCCTGGACGAGGCGATCGCCGAGGCGCAGCGCCACGATCCGAAGATCCTCGTCGAGGCGGCGCTGCGGGGCCGCGAGATCGAGTGCGGTGTCCTGGAGTTCGAGGACGGCCCGCGCGCGTCCGTCCCGGCCGAGATCCCCCCGCCGCAGGAGCACGCGTACTACGACTTCGAGGCGAAGTACATCGACTCGACCCCGGGGATCGTGCCGGCGCCGCTCACGCCCGAGGAGACGGCCGAGGTCCAGAAGCTCGCGGTCGACGCCTTCGACGCGGCCTCCTGCGAGGGCCTGGTCCGCGCGGACTTCTTCCTCACCGAGGACGGCGAGTTCGTGATCAACGAGATCAACACGCTCCCGGGCTTCACACCGATCTCGATGTACCCGCAGATGTGGGAGAAGAGCGGGATCAGCTACCCGGAGCTGGTGGACCGGCTCATCGAGGCGGCGCTCCGCCGGTCGACGGGGCTTCGGTAGCCGGTCCGCGGTCGGTCGGCAGCTAGTCGGCGATCCCTTCGGGGATCGCCTTTTTTATGCCGGGCGCCAGATCGACCAGCGGCGCCATGCCGTCCGCGGTGCGGTCCTTGGGGATCGTCACCTCGACGTATGCCTTCCGGAGGGTCGTGGTGAAGCGGAACGACCCGTCGTCCCGCTTCTCCAGCAGCCACCCGACTCCGTCGGCCTCGACCCCGTCGGCCTCCGGATCGTCCATCTTCGAGGGCCGCTCGACACCGCACCGCAGTATGATCGCCGGGTCACCCCAGCCCGCGGTCAGCGCGGACGCGGGCTCGGGATCTTGACGGTCCTGGTCGTCGACCTTGGACGGCAGTACCCGGTCCAGTTCTCGGCACAGCTTCGCGACGCCCGCCCCCGGCGAGGGAACCGCCGCCGACGCGCTGTCGTCTGCGGAGGAGCAGCCCGCGACCGTGATCAGCAGGGCGAGCGCGCAAAGACCGAGAGGCCGGTGACGGAAGAAGTTCACCGGCCAAGGGTAGACGGGGGCTAAAGATGGACGACCGGGCAGGTCAGGGTGCGGGTGATGCCGTCCACCTGCTGGACCTTGGCGACCACCAACCGGCCCAGGTCGTCCACGGTGTCGGCCTGTGCGCGGACGATCACGTCATAGGGACCTGTCACGTCCTCGGCCTGGATGACTCCAGGGATCTTGCTGATCGTCTCGGCGACGGTCGACGCCTTGCCGACCTCCGTCTGGATCAGGATGTACGCCTGTACCACGGAACCTCCAGGGCGGCCACGAGGATCATGTGGGGAAAAGGAACGCCACGGTATCGCGTCGCCCCTCGTCACGGGGAGACCCGCGGGGCGCGAACGCCCGTGCCGGGGTGCGGACACGACAGAAGTTCACGGTCCCCTCGACCGTATCGAGGACACTGATGACGCGCGACCGGGCACGGCACGGCACAGAAGGGGCGTAGGGCAATGAAGGGCACTGTTGGTGAGCTCGGCGAGTTCGGGCTCATCAGGGAGCTCACCTCCCGTCTCACCACCACCCCGGCGGTCCGGGTGGGCCCCGGCGACGACGCCGCGGTGGTCGCCGCGCCCGACCGCAGGGTCGTGGCGAGCACCGACATCCTTCTGGAGGGCCGGCACTTCCGCCGCGACTGGTCCACGGCCTACGACGTCGGGCGCAAGGCGGCCGCGCAGAACCTCGCGGACATCGCCGCCATGGGCGCCGTGCCGACCGCTCTGCTGCTCGGCCTGGTCGTGCCCGCCGAACTCCCCGTGACCTGGCCCTCGGAGCTCATGGACGGCCTGCGCGACGAGTGCCAGGTCGCCGGCGCGTCGGTGGTCGGCGGGGACGTCGTACGGGGAGACACGATCATGGTCTCCATCACCGCCCTCGGTGATCTGCGGGGCCAGGAGCCGGTCACCCGGGCCGGCGCCCAGCCCGGCGACCTCGTGGCGGTGACCGGCTGGCTGGGCTGGTCCGCGGCCGGGTACGCGGTGCTCGCCCGCGGCTTCCGCTCACCCCGTGCCTTCGTGGAGGCGCACCGGCGCCCCGAGCCGCCGTACCACGCGGGCCCGGCCGCCGCCGCGCTCGGCGCGACCGCGATGTGCGACGTGAGCGACGGGCTGATCGCCGACCTCGGGCACATCGCCGAGGCCAGCAAGGTCCGTATCGACATCCGCTCCGGCGCGATCGACATCCCGACCCAGATGAACGACATCGGGCAGGCCGTCGGTGTCGATCCCCTCCAGTGGGTGCTGACCGGGGGAGAGGACCACGCGATCGTGGCGACCTTCCCGCCGGACGTGAAGCTCCCGGCCCGCTGGAAGGTGATCGGCGAGGTCCTCAACCCCTCGGCGCTGCCCCAGGTGACGGTCGACGGGGCGCCTTGGACCAGCAAGGGCGGCTGGGACCACTTCGGCGGGGACATCGAGTCGTGAAGCCCCTGGTGCTCACGGTCGCGGGCTCCGACTCCGGCGGAGGGGCCGGCATCCAGGCCGACCTGAAGACCATGCTCGCGCTCGGCGTGCACGGCATGAGTGTCGTCACGGCCGTCACCGCGCAGAACTCCCTCGGCGTCCAGGGCGCCTGGGAGCTTCCGGTGGAGGCGGTGCGGGCCCAGTACCGCGGTGTCGTGGACGACATCGGCGTCCAGGCCGTGAAGACCGGGATGCTCGCCTCGGCCGAACTCGTCGAGGCGGTGGCCGAGTTGATCGCCGGCACGGACGCTCCGGCCGTGATCGACCCGGTGGGCGTCTCCAAGCACGGCGACTCGCTGCTGGCTTCGTCCGCCCTGGACTCCGTACGGCGACGACTGCTCCCGGTGGCCACCGTCGCCACCCCGAACCTCGACGAGGTGACCCAACTCACCGGCCTCCGGGTCGAGTCGGAGACCCACCTGCGCGAGGCCGCCGACGCCGTCCTGTCGTACGGACCGAAGTGGGTGCTCATCAAGGGCGGCCACCTCCCGGGCGACGCGGTCGACCTGCTCACCGACGGCTCCGAGGAGCACTGGCTGCGCGCGCCCCGCCTCGACAACCGGCACACGCACGGCACCGGCTGCACCCTCGCCTCCGCGATCGCCTCGCACCTCGCGAAGGGGCGGTCCGTGCCGGAGGCGGTGACGGCCGCCAAGGAGTACGTCACGGGGGCGATCGCCGCAGGGTTCGCGCTCGGCGCCGGGATCGGACCCGTGGATCATGGCTGGGCGCTCACGCGGGGTGCACCCGGAGCCTGAGTTCGCTTCCGGACGTCGCGCAGGCCCGACCGGCTCAGGGCACGGCAAAAAGCCGGCCCACCCTGAGGTGGACCGGCTCAGTGCAGCGAACCAGCAGTGGCCGCGCGCTTAGCTGTGCGTCAGCGCGAGACCTTGCCGGCCTTGATGCACGAGGTGCAAGCGTTCACGCGCTTCGGCGTCCCGCCCACCACGGTACGGACGCGCTGGATGTTCGGGTTCCAGCGACGGGACGTACGGCGGTGCGAGTGCGAGATGTTGTTGCCGAAGCCCGGCCCCTTGCCGCAGACGTCGCAGTTGGCAGCCACGGGTCACTCCAAAGACTTCAGATGCACTTACGGTCGGATCCCGGCGGGCCGGGATCGAGATCGTAGGATCAGAGATCTGAGTGGCGCTGCCAGGGGGATTGGCCCGATCTGCATCGGGCAACCGGAGCAGCATACAACGACTGCGCCAGCAGAACGAAACTACCATGGCTGATCAGGCATCCGCTCCCGGCCCTCTTCCGGCGGACACCCGCCCGGGGTCTACGCTGCGTCCAGTCCAGCAGCCCGAGGAGGCGCAGGTGGCGCAGGTGCCGCAGACATTCTTCGATGCTCTCGCGGTGCGCGCCTGGTGCGGCCTCGCGCTGCGGGCGCTGGGCCGGGCGCGCGAGGAGATCGACGCGATCAACGTCTACCCGGTCGCCGACGGGGACACCGGCACCAACCTGTACCTGACGGCGGAGTCGGCGGCCGCGGCCGTGGAGGCCGTCTTCGAGGGCCACGACGCCCATGGCTCGGGGAAACCGGCACTCGCCGACGCCGCGCGCGCGATGGCGCACGGAGCCCTCATAGGCGCCCGCGGCAACTCCGGCACGATCCTCGCCCAGCTGCTGCGCGGCATGGCCCAGGTGCTCGCCGCCGAAGGTGAGACGGCTCACACGGACGGCGCGGGACTCCGGCTCGCCCTGCGGCACGCCGCCGACTCCGCCCGCCAGGCCGTGGCCCACCCCGTCGAGGGCACGGTCCTCACGGTCGCCTCGGCCGCCGCCGACGCGGCCGGGGCGGCGGAGGGCGACTGCGGGACGGTCGCACGGGCCGCCTACGAGGGGGCGCGCGCCGCCCTCGCCGCGACACCCGGCCAGCTGGCCGTCCTGGAGCGGGCGGGGGTGGTGGACGCCGGCGGGCGGGGGCTGGTGGCGGTGCTCGGGGCTCTCGTGGAGACGTTCACGGGGGACGTGCCCAGGGCGGTGCCGGTGGTGAGCGGGACGTCCCCGGCGGCATCCGCGGGCTCCATTGAACTCTCCGCCGAAGTCCTCGCGGCCTCCGAGGAGTGTGCCGACGCCCCGGCCACCGGAGGCCCCGCCTTCGAGGTGATCTACCTCCTGGAAGCCGACGACACCGCCGTCGCGCGACTGCGGCAGCGGCTCGACGCGCTCGGGGACTCCCTCGTGGTGGTCGGCGGCGACGGGCTGTGGAACGTCCATGTGCACGTCGACGACGCGGGCGCCGCCGTGGAGGCGGGCGTCGAGGCCGGACGGCCGTACCGGATCCGCGTCACCCACTTCGGCCTCGGTGACGTGCACACCACCGGCGCCGAACGGCCGCCGCGAGAGCCCGCCCAGCGGGCCGTCGTCGCCGTGGTGCCGGGCGAGGGCCTGGCGGGGCTGTACTCCGAGGCCGGCGCGACCGCCGTGCTCGCCCGCCCCGGGGAGCCACCCGCGAGCGGGGAGCTCGTGGAGGCCGTACGACGGGCCCACGCGCGCGAGGTCGTGCTGCTGCCCAACGACGCCGACCTGCGCCACACCGCGGCCGCCGCGGCCGAGCAGGCCCGCGCGGAGGGCATCCGGGTCGCGCTGATCCCGACCCGCTCCGCGGTCCAGGGCATCGCGGCGCTCGCGGTGCACGAACCGGAGCGCCGGTTCGACGAGGACGTCGTCCAGATGACCTCGGCGGCCGGCGCGACCCGCTACGCCGAGGTCGCCGTCGCCGAACGCCAGTCCTGGACCATGGCCGGCATCTGCCAGGCCGGTGACGTCCTCGGGCTCATCGACGGGGACGTGGCGGTGATCGGCTCGGACGTCACCGCCACCGCCGAGACCGTCCTGGACCGCATGCTGTCGGCCGGCGGCGAACTGGTCACCCTCGTCCTCGGCGACGAGGCCCCCGAGACCGTCGCCGACCACCTGGAGGCGCGCGTACGGGAGTCGTACCTCGCCGTGGACACGGTGGTGTACCGGGGCGGACGGCAGGGGGCCGTGCTGCTCATCGGGGTCGAGTAGAAACCCTGGCGATCAGCTGTCCGGCCCCGCCATGAGCCCCAGCATCTGCTCCGCCTCGGCCCGTCGCGACCGTGCCGTGTCGTCGGTGCCCTCCGCGTCGCCGTAGGCGTCGAGCACCGCACGCGCGCGTGCCGCCGCCTCCGCCGGGCGGCTCAGGTCGGCCGCCAGCCAACCCGCCGCGAGTTCGGCACCGGTCCGGGCGTCCAGGGCACCGTCCCCGAGCGAGGCGAACACGACGATCGCCTCCACCACTTGGGCCAGCGCCTCCTCCAGCACGGACTGGATCGGATCGTCCTCGGTTTCCTCGGGCACGGAACGGGCCAGCAGGTCGCCGAACTGCCGGTGGGTGTGCCCGAGTTCGCCCACGAGCCGCTGCCGTGCGTCCTCGTCGGCCTCCGCGTCGCCCAGCGCGGCCTGGCACTCGCGGACCGCCTCCGCCATCAACTCCCGTGCCGCGTCCGCCCCGTCCTCCGCGCGCAGCGCGAGCCACGCGCGGGCGCGCAGGGAACGGACGAGGCCGTGCACGTTGCCGAGCTCACGCCACAGAGCGCCCGCGCGCGCGTACGCCCGGTCGGCCTCGGCGGACAGCCCCGCGGCCCCGAGGGACTCGGCGGCGAGGTGGGCGAGCGTGGCGTGGTCGTGTTGCTCCGGCCACTGCCGGGCGATCTCGGCGGCCTGAAGACGCCGTTCGGCCGCCTCCCGGTGCTCGCCCAGCTCGCTCAGACAGTCGCCGAGCCACCACTGCGTCTGTACGACCGCCCCCTCGCCGTGCCGCTCCGCGCTCAGGTCGGGCAGCGCCGACTCCAGCACCTCCGCGGCCTCGGCCCACCGGCCCAGCCGCAGCAGGAACCCGCCCAGCTGGTGCCGGGCCAGAGCGCCCAGCGTGGGCCCCTCCCCGGCCTCGTCGGCCCAGTGCGCGGCCTCCAGGGCATGCTCGGCGGCCTCCTCGGCGAGCCCCCGGCCGCCGACGACCTCCGCGAGCTGGAGATGCAGCTGGGCCCGTCCGATCGCCTCCAGGTGCGGCCCGCCGTGCTCCAGGGCCGCCCGCAGCGCCCGCTCCGTCCCGGCCAGGTCGCCCAGGTGGTGCATGAGTCCGGCGAGCCTGGCCTCGTACTCCACCGCGAACCACGGCAGACCCGCCGCCACGAACTCCGACGCGGCCCCTGCGAACAGCTCCGCGGCGGTCTCCAGGTCCCCCCTCCGCGCGGCCAGTTCCGCCAGCATCGCCCGCGCCTCGGCGACCCGCGCGGCGAGCCGCACGTCGTCCCCGGCCCGCCCGTCGACGAGTGCCAGGACTTCCCGTACGGCCTGATCCGCCTCGCCGAGGACACCGTCGTCCGCGGTCTCGTGCACCGCCCGCATCAGGATCCGCGCCCGCGACATCAGCACCGACGCCGTCTGCAGGACGCCCGTCCCGTCGCCGGAGTAGAGGGCGAGGACCTCGTCACAGGGGCCGGCGACCGCCGTGAGCGCCTCGTCCACCTCGCCCGCCAGCGCGCGTACGTACGCGGCGCGCGCGTGTGCGGCCAGCGCCTCGCCGGGGTCGCCCGCCGCCGCGTACAACTCGGCGGCCCGCTCGAACAGTTCGATGCCCTCGGGGCCCAGGTCCATCGCCTCGTGGTCGGCGATCTCCGCCCGGTCGCGCGGGTCGAGCTCGACGCCCTCGGCGGCCCGTGCGACCGCCGCCCACGCCTCCACGGCGTTCGGCCGGAGGGTGTCCGACAACCGCCGGGCCTCGGCGACCAGCGCGGGCAGATCGGGCTCCTTCGCGAGAGCGGGGGCGGGAGGCGCCACCAGGGGAGCGGCGACCGTCCGGACCGCCCTTACTCCCAGCGGCAGCCGTTCCACCAGCGGCCGCTGCGCCATACGCGCGCGTGCCTGCTCACTCACGTGGGCTGTGCCGTTGCGCTCGTCGAAGCGGGCGGCCAGCGCGAGGGCTTCCGCGCGCGCGTGGTCGGCGAGCTCGGCCGCGGTCCAGGACCGGCCCGTGGGCCCCGGCACCGATCGCTCACCCAGGCCCAGCTCGGTCAGCCGGTCCATCAGCAGAGCCACCACGGCCGTGAAGTCCAGCCTGCTGCGCGGATGGCCGTCGGCCGTGAAGTACGCGGGACGTTCCGCAAGGAGCTCCAGCGCGCGTGCCTCGTTGCCGCTGAGCGCGCAGAACTCGACGTGGTCCGCGTAGGCGCCGCGCATGCTCTCCATGGACCGTACGAGCCGGAAGCCCCGCAGATGGTTGGCGCGCGCCTCGTCGAGGCGGCCCCGGCGCAGCAGCGGCCTGAGGGAGGAGGCGAGGACCGCGTGCGGCTCGTGGGCGCAGGTGAACTCGCCCTCCAGGACCGGCGCCCACAGATCGAGCGCCACCTCGTCCCGCCCGCGCTGCGACTGCCACCAGCCCTGCTCGTGCAGCTCGCAGGCGTGGCAGTCGGCCATGCTGTCCCGGTCGGCGGCCAGCCACGCGGCGTACGCGCGCTCGGCCCGCTCAAGATCCCCGACGTGCGCGGCCACGCTGTACTCGGCGCTGCGCACGGCCCGTTCGGAGTGCCCGGCCAGCCGGTAGCGGTGCTCCATCTCGCCGAGCCATTTCTCCATGGCGGCGAGCGGGATGTGCGGCTGGTCGAGCATGCCGGTCGTCATCCACTTGAAGACCCAGTGCAGGGAGTGCGTCTCGTACTCGTCGAAGTCCTCGGGGTGCTCGTCCCACATGCGCAGCAGCCGCGCGAAGGGGACGAACATCTTGGCCTTCTCGGAGCTGTAGTTGTAGACCTTCAGCTGGTGCCCGAGCGCCTCGATCACCGCGAGCGGAATGTTCAGCTTCTCCGCCTCGGCGAGCAGCTGTTCCGCGCGCGCGTTGCGGGCGGGACCCTCCGGCTGCTCGGCGTTCTCCGCCATCGCCCGGCGCAGTGCGTCGAAGGCCGCGCTCCCGTCGACCTCGCTCATCAGCGGCCCTCCTCGCCGTTCGTGGCCCACTCCAGCAGGCCTATGAAGGCCCGGTTCAGCAGCGCCGAGTCCGCGGGCCTCAGCGGCCGCTGGGCCATCAGCAGCGCCTGCCCGTACAGCGACTCGGTGGCGGTGCCGATCAGCTCCGGATCGCCCAGCGAACCGATCCGCCGTACCAGCGGGTTCAGATGGTTCAGCACGAGACGCGCGCGTGGGGCGCTCCCGCGCAGCGAGCCGAGGATGCCCGCCCACAGGTCGTCCGCCTGGTCCTCGGCCTCCGCGCGGGCCTGTTCGTGCCGGCCGTCCCGGTCGTCCAGGTGCAGCGCGGGCACGGACAGCGGCCGGAAGGAACGCAGGACGACATCGCAGCCCAGCGGGTCGAGCCTGGCCCGCGCGGCCGCCAGGAAGCCCGACAGCGCCAGCTCCTCGGCCGGATCGACCAGGTCCATGTGGGCGGTGACGGTGTCCGCGTCCAGCTCGGCGACGACCGTCCCCGGCCGCACCGAGGGCAGCGCCTCGACCAGGTCGCTGTCGTAGGTGTAACCGCCGTTGACCACCCCGACGCCCTGCGCGGAGGCGATCGGGGCGACCTGCCGGTACTCCTCGACGGTCCGTGTGAAGTGCACGACCGCGTGCCGCTGCGCGAACTCCTCCAGCGACAGCCGTCCGTCGGTCGTCTCGAACGGCAGCCACGGCAGCATCGTGCGCAGCATGTCCTTGTCGTGCCGCGCGAGCGACTTCACACCCAGGTGGTGCACGGACAGGAAGGCCGCGAGCCGGTCCGGGTCACCGGCGGCGAGGCCCGTCAGCCAGGACCGGATCCGCTCCCCGAGCGCCTCCCGTACGGCGGCCAGCGTCTCGTCCTCGTACAGCGACTCGCGCGAGGCCGTGGGCCGCAGACTGTCGGTGTCCAGGACACAGCGCACGAAGAACGCCCAGTCCGGCAGCAGCTGTTCGGCCCGCTCGGTCAGCAGCATGCCCTTGAGGTGCACCCGGTGGGTGGCCCGCTGGGCGGGGCTGACCGCCGAGGGAAGGACGTACGCCACGCCCCGGATCCCGGCCAGCGGCACGTTCAGCTCGATCGAGTCCAGTGGGGTGAAGCCGAACTGTTCGTGGCAGTGCCGCGCCAGGGCCACCCTGCGGGTGGCGGGGGAGGGGTACGGCCGGTCCCAGGGCGCGGGCAGATCGGTGACCGCCTCGTCGCCGACCCGGACGTCGTACGGCAGCAGGGAGCCGAAGTCCCGGGCGAGCTGGAGGACCCGGTCGGGCGCGAGCCACTCGCCGGCACCCGCCCGCGCCACCAGATGCACCGTGGTCCCCGGCTCCGGACGGGCGTCGTGGGGCAGCGTCCGCACCCGGTACGAACCGTCGTCGCTCGCCGTCCACTCCACGGGCGGCGCGTCCGGCGTACGGGCGCTGCGGCTGACCACCCGGATCCGCTCGGCCACCACGAAACAGGCGAGCAGGCCGATCCCGAACTGCCCGAGGAAGTCGGAGCGGACCTCCTGAAGTCCCTCGGCCCGCTTGGAACTGCGTCCGATGGTGGCCAGCAGATTGTGCACGTCCGCCTCGGTGAGCCCGACCCCGGAGTCCTCGACCCGCAGGGCGCCGTCTTCCGCGTACAACCGCACGCGGGCAGGGCACTCCGGCTGCTCGGCCCGCCGGGCCGTGATGGCGTCCACCGCGTTCTGCAGGAGCTCGCGGAGATAGACCTTGGGGCTGGAGTAGAGGTGATGGGAGAGGAGGTCCACCAGACCGCGCAGGTCGACCTGGAACGTATGAGGTTGCTGAGGTACCTGGGGTGTCTGTGATGACTGTGAGGTCTGGGAATCCATCGTCGCAGCGCCGGTGGGGGGAACGTTCGCGCGGCGCGGGGTCGGGCGGTCCCGGGTGGGGCGGTGACCGCGGGCGGATGGCCGGAGCGCGCCATCGTATGCCCCCAACCAGCCGTCTGACCAGGGGTTTCCCGGTATGTATACGGCAATGTCAGTGGTGTGGTGTGCAATGGATCTCGTGCCCGCACTGGAAGAACCGTTGAAGAAGGTGCTCGGCCCCGCCACCGCGAAGGTGATGGCCGAGCACCTCGGCCTGCACTCCGTCGGCGACCTCCTGCACCACTACCCGCGCAGATACGAGGAGCGGGGGCAGCTGACCCACCTCGCCGACCTGCCCATGGACGAGCACGTCACCGTGGTGGCCCAGGTCGCCGACGCCCGTCTGCACACCTTCGCCTCCGCCAAGGCGCCGCGCGGCAAGGGGCAGCGGCTGGAGGTCACCATCACGGACGGCAGTGGCCGCCTCCAACTTGTCTTCTTCGGCAACGGCGTTCACAAGCCCCACAAGGAGCTCCTGCCGGGCACCCGCGCGATGTTCTCCGGCAAGGTCTCCCTCTTCAACCGCCGCCTCCAACTGGCGCACCCCGCCTACGAGTTGCTTCGCGGTGCCGACGACGAGGCAGCGGAGACGGTGGAGACCTGGGCGGGCGCCCTGATCCCGATCTACCCGGCCACCGCCAAACTGGAGTCCTGGAAGATCGGCAAGGCGATCCAGACGGTCCTGCCGAGCGCGCAGGAGGCGATGGACCCCCTCCCGGAGTCCCTCCGCGAGGGCCGCGGCCTGGTCCCCCTCCCCGAGGCCCTCCTCAAGATCCACCGCCCGCACACCAAGGCAGACGTCGCCGACGCCCACGCCCGCCTCAAGTGGGACGAGGCCTTCGTCCTCCAGGTGGCCCTCGCCCGCCGCCGCCACGCGGACGCCCAACTCCCGGCGGTACCGAGGAAACCGGCTCCGGACGGCCTGCTCTCGGCCTTCGACGACCGCCTCCCCTTCACCCTCACGGAAGGCCAGCAGAAGGTCTCCAAGGAGATCTTCGACGACCTGGCGACGGACCATCCGATGCACCGGCTGCTCCAGGGAGAGGTGGGCTCGGGAAAGACGCTGGTGGCCCTGCGCGCCATGCTCGCCGTCGTCGACGCCGGCGGACAGGCCGCCATGCTGGCCCCCACCGAGGTGCTCGCGCAGCAGCACCACCGCTCGATCGTGGAGATGATGGGCGAGCTCGCCGAGGGCGGGATGCTGGGCGGTTCCGAGCACGCCACCAAGGTCGTGCTGCTCACCGGTTCGATGGGCACGGCCGCGCGCAGGCAGGCGATGCTCGATCTGGTCACCGGTGAGGCCGGGATCGTGATCGGCACGCACGCGCTGATCGAGGACAAGGTGCAGTTCCACGACCTGGGCCTGGTCGTGGTCGACGAACAGCACCGGTTCGGGGTCGAGCAGCGGGACGCCCTGCGCGGCAAGGGAAAGCAGCCGCCCCACCTCCTCGTCATGACGGCCACCCCCATCCCGCGCACGGTCGCGATGACGGTCTTCGGCGACCTGGAGACCTCCGTCCTCGACCAGCTCCCGGCCGGCCGCTCGCCCATCGCCAGCCATGTCGTCCCCGCCGCCGACAAGCCCCACTTCCTCGCCCGCGCCTGGGAACGCGTCCGCGAGGAAGTGGAGAACGGCCACCAGGCGTACGTCGTCTGCCCCCGCATCGGCGACGAGGAGGACGACCCGAAGAAGGCCCGGAAGTCCGTGGAGGACGAGGCCGAGAAGCGCCCGCCGCTCGCCGTCCTGGACATCGCCGACCAGCTCACCAAGGGCCCCTTGAGCGGCCTGCGGGTCGAGGTCCTGCACGGCCGTATGCACCCCGACGACAAGGACGTGGTCATGCGCCGCTTCGCCGCCGGCGAGACCCACGTCCTGGTCGCCACCACGGTCATCGAGGTCGGCGTCAACGTCCCCAACGCCACGGCGATGGTCGTGATGGACGCCGACCGCTTCGGCGTCTCCCAGCTCCACCAGCTGCGCGGGCGAGTGGGCCGGGGCTCGGCGCCCGGCCTGTGCCTCCTGGTCTCGGAGATGCCCGAGGCGAGCCCGGCCCGCCAGCGCCTGAACGCGGTCGCGTCGACCCTGGACGGCTTCGAGCTGTCCCGCATCGACCTGGAGCAGCGCCGCGAGGGCGACGTCCTCGGCCAGGCCCAGTCGGGCGCCCGGACCTCGCTGCGGGTCCTCGCCGTGATCGAGGACGAGGAGATCATCGCGGAGGCCAGGGAAGAGGCGACGGCGGTGGTGGACGCGGACCCGGAGCTTGCGGGGCTCCCCGGCCTGCGCACGGCCCTGGACGCCCTCCTGGACGAGGAGAGGGAGCAGTACCTGGAAAAGGGCTGAGAAACTGGACCCGCAGCCATCCCCGAACAAGGACCGAAGATGACCCGCGTGATCGCCGGCAAGGCCGGTGGGCGCCGCCTGGCGGTCCCCCCGGGCAACGGCACCCGTCCCACCTCCGACCGCGCGCGCGAAGGGCTCTTCTCCACCTGGCAGTCCCTCCTCGGCGGCCCTCTGGCAGGGGAGCGGGTCCTCGACCTCTACGCCGGATCAGGTGCGGTCGGTCTGGAAGCCCTGTCCCGCGGCGCGGGCCACACCCTGCTCGTCGAGGCCGACGCCCGCGCCGCCCGCACGATCCGCGAGAACGTCAAGAACATCGGCCTCCCCGGTGCCGAGGTCCGCGCGGGCAAAGCGGAACAGGTCATTCAACAACCGGCACCGGCACAGCCGTACGACATCGTCTTCCTGGACCCCCCGTACCGAGTCACAGATCACGATCTTCGCGAGATTCTCCTCACACTCCGTACGGAACACTGGCTCGCGCCGGAGGCCCTCGTCACCGTGGAGCGCAGCACCAGAGGTGGAGAATTCAACTGGCCGCCCGGTTTCGAGGCGGTCAAGGCCCGTCGCTACGGCGAGGGAACGTTTTGGTACGGTCGCGCCGCCTCTACGTGCGAAGACGCACGATGACCGGACCGGAGAGCGAGGGATCTCAAGTGCGCCGCGCCGTCTGTCCCGGGTCGTTCGACCCCATCACCAACGGACACCTCGACATCATCTCCCGCGCCTCCAGACTGTACGACGAGGTCTACGTCGCGGTGATGATCAACAAGTCCAAGAAGGGCCTCTTCGAGATCGACGAGCGGATCGACCTGATCCGTGAGGTCACCGCCGAGTACGGCAACGTGATCGTGGAGGCCTTCCACGGCCTCCTCGTCGACTACTGCAAGGAGCGCGACATCCCGGCCATCGTCAAGGGCCTGCGCGCGGTCAGCGACTTCGACTACGAGCTCCAGATGGCCCAGATGAACAACGGGCTGAGCGGAGTCGAGACCCTCTTCGTACCGACCAACCCCACCTACAGCTTCCTGTCTTCCTCGCTCGTCAAGGAGGTCGCGACCTGGGGCGGAGACGTCTCCCACCTGGTTCCCCCGCGGGTTCTGGAAGCGCTGAACGAGCGCCTCCGCAAAGGCTGATGGGGCTACAGTCGTCCCGTCCGTCTCCAACACAGCTGTAGAGAGTGGCGAGCACAGGTGGACGTGCAGAAGAAGCTCGACGAGATCGTGGCCACGGTCTCCGGTGCCCGGTCGATGCCCATGTCGGCCTCGGTGATGGTCAACCGCGCCGAACTGCTCGCGATGCTGGAAGAGCTGCGCCAGGCCCTGCCCGGCTCCCTCGCACAGGCCGAGGAGCTGATCGGCGACCGTGAGCAGATGGTCGAGCAGGCCCGCCAGGAGGCCGAGCGCATCATCTCCACGGCGCACGCCGAGCGCGGCTCACTGATCTCCGACACCGAGATCGCCCGCCGCTCCCAGGCCGAGGCCGACCGGATCCTGAACGAGGCCCGCCAGGAGGCCGAGGAGGTCCGCGCGGAGGCCGACGACTACGTCGACTCCAAGCTCGCCAACTTCGAGGTCGTCCTCACCAAGACCCTCGGCTCGGTCGGCCGCGGCCGCGAGAAGCTCCTCGGCACCGGCCCGGGCCTCGACGAGCACGGCTACGAGGACGAGGACGCCCCCGAGCGCAGCCACGACCCGGAGACGCTGCGCAAGGACGCCGACTCCTACGTCGACGTCAAGCTCGGCGCCTTCGAGGCGGTCCTCGCCAAGACCCTGGAGGCCGTCGGCCGCGGCCGCCAGAAGCTGCACGGCCGTATCGCCACCGACGACCTCGGCGCCCTCGCCGACAACACCGCCACCGTCCAGCACTCCAGCGACGCCGACTACCTGGCCGACCTCACCGCCCTCGCGGAGCAGGACGCCCGGGCCCAGGCCCAGTCCCGGGACCAGTCCGGGCAGCCGGACTACGCCCAGCAGCCGGCGTACGGCTACCAGCAGCAGACCGACGCCTACGCCGGCTATCAGCAGCAGCCCGATCCCTACGCCCAGCAGGACCCGTACGGCTACCAGCAGGCTGATCCCTACGCCTACCAGGGCTACGACCAGCAGCAGGCCGCGTACGACCAGCACCAGGCCCAGCAGCCGCAGCAGACGCACCAGCCGCAGCAGGACTACGCCCTCGACGAGACCAGCCTCTTCGACACCGGCATGATCACGCCGGAGCAGTTGAGGGCGTACGAGCAGGGTCGCGGCCAGTAGGAGAGCACCGGATTGGGCCGTGAGCGAAAGGTCCAGTATCCTGGCTCTTCGGTCGCGTGTACGTCCGCGATCACCGCTGCCCGGGAACACCGAAGGGCGGCGTCCCTCTGAGCTCGAAGATCGAAAGCAGGAATGGCTCCCAACGCGCGCCTCGACCACCGCAACCCTCTCGTGTTCGACACACACGAGCTGGGGCGGCGTCCTGGCGCGCTGCAGCGCCTGACCCGCGAGATCGACGCTCCCAAGGATCTCGGCATCCAGGGAGTGATCGGAGTGCCGGAAGGCGCCCCGGTCGTGCTCGAACTCCGGCTCGAGTCGGTCATGGAAGGGGTGCTTGTCACAGGCACCGCCCGTGCACAGGCCGAGGGGGAGTGCGTAAGGTGTCTGGAGCCGCTTGAGCTGGCGCTCGAAGCGGACTTCCAGGAGATGTTCTCGTACCCTGACGCCGACGACCGTGGCCGCCCGAAGGCGGAACCGGCCGACGACGCCGAGGAAGACGAGGACAGGCTCTTCATCGAGGACGGCCTGTTCGACCTCGAACCCGTGCTGCGTGATGCGGTGGTGCTCGCACTGCCGATGCAGCCGGTGTGCCAGGACGACTGTCTGGGCCTGTGCTCCGAGTGCGGAGAGCGGCTCACGGACGACCCGGACCACCACCATGACGCCGTCGACATCCGTTGGGCGGCACTGCAGGGACTCGCCGGTTCACTCGAAGACGGCGAGAAGGACGAGATGAGTGGCGAAGCGCCTCGATCGGCGCCCGCCAACGAGAAGCAGGAGAAGTAGCCGTGGCTGTTCCGAAGCGGAAGATGTCGCGCAGCAACACGCGCCACCGCCGGTCGCAGTGGAAGGCTGCGGTCCCCACCCTGGTTGCGTGCGAGCGCTGCCACGAGCCCAAGCTGCAGCACATCGCGTGCCCCGCTTGTGGCACCTACAACAAGCGCCAGGTCCTCGAGGTCTGAGCGGCTGGTGAGAGGCACTGTGTCCACGCCGAAGAAGAACTCGGGCGACAACCAGGCCTCGTCCCACACGCTGTTGGAAGGGCGGCTCGGGTACAAGCTCGAGTCCGCCCTTCTGGTGCGTGCGCTCACCCACCGTTCCTACGCATACGAGAACGGCGGCCTGCCCACCAACGAGCGCCTGGAGTTCCTCGGGGACTCCGTGCTCGGCCTGGTGGTCACGGACACGCTGTACACCACCCACCCGGACCTGCCCGAAGGCCAACTGGCCAAGTTGCGGGCCGCGGTGGTCAACTCGCGTGCGCTGGCGGAGGTGGGCCGTGGGCTCGAACTGGGTTCCTTCATCCGGCTCGGCCGGGGTGAAGAGGGCACAGGCGGCCGGGACAAGGCGTCCATCCTCGCCGACACCCTTGAAGCGGTGATCGGCGCTGTCTATCTCGACCAGGGTCTCGAGGCGGCGAGCGAGCTCGTCCACCGCCTCTTCGATCCACTGATCGAGAAGTCCTCGAACCTCGGTGCCGGCCTGGACTGGAAGACCAGTCTCCAGGAGCTCACCGCGACCGAAGGGCTCGGTGTGCCCGAGTACCTGGTCACGGAGACCGGCCCCGATCACGAGAAGACCTTCACTGCTGCCGCCCGCGTCGGAGGCGTCTCGTACGGCACCGGCACCGGCCGCAGCAAGAAGGAGGCGGAGCAGCAGGCCGCGGAGTCCGCCTGGAGGTCCATCCGGGCCGCCGCGGACGAGCGGGCCAAGGCGGCGGCCGAAGCGGTTGTCGAAGCCGTCGAAGCCGCCGAGGACGACGACGAAGGTCCGTCGTCCGTCTCCGCCTGACGCCTGGCGACAGAGCGTCCGGAAGAACAGCGCGGCCGAGCGCCTGCCCCTGAACACCGGGGCGGGCGCTCGGCGCATACACCGGTCCGTGACGGGGGAGCCCCATGCCCGAGTTGCCCGAGGTCGAGGTCGTACGGCGAGGCCTGGAGCGGTGGGTCGCCCACCGTACGGTCGGCGAGGCCGAGGTGCTGCACCCGCGTGCGGTCCGCCGCCACCTCGCCGGTGCCGACGACTTCGCGCACCGCCTCAAGGGTCACCGTGTCGGCACCCCGAGCCGTCGCGGGAAGTACCTCTGGCTGCCCCTGGAGGACACGGACCAGTCGGTCCTGGCCCACCTGGGGATGAGCGGCCAGCTGCTGGTCCAGCCGCACGCGGTGCCCGACGAGAAGCACCTCAGGATCCGGGTGAGGTTCGCCGACGAGGTCGACACCGAACTCCGCTTCGTCGACCAACGCACCTTCGGCGGACTGTCGTTGCACGACAACACCCCCGACGGCCTGCCCGACGTGATCGCGCACATCGCGCGCGACCCCCTCGACCCGCTCTTCGACGACGAGGCCTTCCACCAGGCCCTGCGCCGCAAGCGCTCCACCATCAAACGGGCCCTGCTGGACCAGTCGTTGATCAGTGGAGTCGGCAACATCTACGCGGACGAGGCCCTTTGGCGCTCCCGTATCCACTACGAGCGCCCCACCGCGGGCTTCACGCGCCCGCGCACGGCCGAACTCCTGGGCCACGTCCGGGATGTGATGAACGCGGCCCTCGCGGTCGGCGGCACCAGCTTCGACAGCCTGTACGTCAACGTGAACGGCGAGTCCGGGTACTTCGACCGGTCCCTCGACGCCTACGGCCGTGAGGGGCTGCCGTGCAAGCGGTGCGGTACGCCGATGCGCCGGCGGCCGTGGATGAACCGGTCCAGCTACTTCTGCCCGAGGTGTCAGCGGGCGCCGCGCGTCACGTCGTAGTGCTCGCGGGCGGCCAGGACGTCGTCCATGCGGCCCTCGACGAAGTGGATGAGGCCCAGCAGCCGCTCGGCGACCTCGCGGCCCAGCGGGGTCAGCTCGTAGTCGACCCGGGGCGGGTTGGTGGGCTGGGCCTCGCGGTGCACCAGGCCGTCGCGCTCCAGCGCCTGGAGCGTCTGGGAGAGCATCTTCTCGCTCACGCCGTCGACCCGGCGGCGCAGCTCGTTGAAGCGCAGCGAGCCCTCGTGCAGGGCGCCGAGGGTGAGTGCGCCCCAGCGGCCCGTCACGTGCTCCAGGGTGCCGCGCGAGGGACAGGCCTTCGCGAACACGTCGTACGGGAGGTCCCGCGCCTCCAGGGGCTGCTGCGTGGTGTCCATATCACGAGCGTACTGGAAGAAAGCACTAACCGACAGGTCGCACTAACTAGAAGTTAGTGCGACCGCCGTCCGTGGTGTCTAGTACCCGAAGTCCTGGGTCCACCAGGGGCCGCCCGCACCGAACTGCACGCCCACACCCAGCGTCTTGAAGTCGCAGTTCAAAATGTTGGCCCGGTGACCGGGGCTGTTCATCCAGGCTTCCATGACCGCGGCCGGGTCGGCCTGGCCCCGGGCTATGTTCTCGCCGCCGAGCGTGGTGATCCCGGCCTGCGCCGCACGGTCCCACGGCGTGGCGCCGCTCGGGTCGGTGTGGTCGAAGAACCCCTGGTCGGCCATGGCCTTGCTGAAGGCCCCGGCCAGGTCGGCCAGCGTGCTGTCGGCGGCGACCGGACTGCAGCCGACCTTCGCCCGCTCGACGTTGACGAGCTCCAGCACCTGGGCCGCGGCCGCGGCCTCCGTGGAGACCTCCACCGGCGCGGTGGTCTTCTGCTTCGCCGGCTCTCGCTCCTTCTGCGAAGGGGTGGTCTTCGGCTTCTTGCTCGGCGGGGTCTTCGGCTTCTTCGTCGGCTCCTCGGTCGGCGCGGCCGTCGAGGGCGCGGTCGAGGCCGAGGCCGAGGGGGCCGGCGCGGGCGAGGAGGCACGCTCGGCGTCGCGGCTCGTCGACGAGCCGTCCTCACGGCCCTCGGCGCTGCCGGAGGCGCCGCCCTGCTCGGCCGGGGAGTTGGTCGGCGAGCCCGCCGCCTGCACGTCACCGCCGGTGGTGGTGCCGCCGCCGATCCTGTAGTTGTCCAGGCCGGGCACCACGCCCGCGGCTACCGCGACCGTGCCGATCGCGACGGCCGCCGAGACCCCGAGCAGACCGGTCTTGACCGGCGTCACGAGGTTCTTCCTGCGCCGCCGGTGCGAGCCGCCGCGACGCTGACCGTCGGCGGGCGTGTAGCCCTCGCCCCGGTACAGCGCGTACTCCTCCTCCGACGCGAACAGGTAGGCGTCACTGCGCGCGTAGGGGTCGGCGTCGTCGTGGCTCGGGTGGGCCGGGGTGCCCACCGAGGCGAAGTTGTACGAGTCCTGCGGGTCGTGTCCGCTCCCGAAGGAGCCGTATGTCTGTGTGACCCCCGTGGCGCGGCCCGTGGCGGCGCGGCCGGCGGCGGAGCGTCGGTGGCGTCCCATGTCCTTGCCTTCCTCGTCTGTTCTTGAGGTCGACGCGTCCCCCCGGTCAACCAAAGTCACAAAACCCACACGATGGAGTGAGTTTCGTATGAGATTCATTGGCAGCGGACAGTACCGCATGGCGCCAGAGGAGGGAGTGTCGGGAGAGACATTGGCCGGTTAGGTTGCACCCATGAGCGAGGATGTACGACTGGTCGCCTGGGTGCGAGGACGCGTCCAAGGTGTGGGTTTCCGCTGGTTCACGCGGGCCAAGGCCCTCGAGATCGGTGGCCTGAGTGGTTTTGCTCTCAATCTGGACGACGGACGCGTGCAAGTGGTCGCGGAGGGACCGCCCAAGGACTGTCAGGGACTCCTCGACTGGCTCCTGGGTGACGACACGCCCGGCCGTGTCGACGGCGTCACCGAGATCTGGGACACACCTCGCGGGGGTTACGACGGCTTCGCCATCCGATGAGCCGTTTCTGTAAAACGGCCCAGGCGGCAGCGGAGGGACATGCCACGGGCACCTGCCGGAAGCAGAAAGGCGCTGGTGGTTGCCAAGAACCCCGTGTCGTGGCAGGCTCCGCAGCTAAGAATGATCGTCACGCCCCCGGGGTCCCGAGGGAGCCGCAGCGCCGCCGTTCTCAGGCCGCGCCGGCGAGGGTTGCCACCAATACGGGGCGTGATCGTGTTGACCGTCAAACTTTTTGGTGAGACGCTGAAAGCACCCCGCGCACCTTAGCTGTTTGGCATGGAAGAACGGCAGCACGAACTAAAAAGTGTCAAGCACCGCGGGTGCGAATCCCTCACGACCCACACCGCTTCGGTCGGTCACTCAGTGTGGAGGACCATCCATCATGGCAAAGGCGCTTCTCGGTTACGTCGGCGGCTCGGACCCTCGACTCCTCGCCGAGATGCGACGGCTCCAGCAGCGCGTCCAGGACCTGGAATCCGAGCTCGTACGGATCCAGGCGGAGAACGACGCGCTCGCGGCTGCCGCTTCTCACGACAGGATCATGGAGAGCATCGACGCACACCAGGCGGAGCCTGCGCTCACCTGATCACTGCATCGCTACACGACAGCTCACGCAGTGGTCCGGGCGGCCCGTATCAACCGCTAACCGGTATCAATCGCTAAGTTGTCAGAGTTTGCAAGGGACGCTTCGGCGTCCCTTCTTTCTTTCCCCCGTGCACCCTTTCACTCTCTTAACGTTTGGTGTGCCCTCCACGTTCAACGGTGAAACCGCGGGCAACAGCGCGTTCATGGAGTGAGACACCCCCGGAAGGTAGAGTCCAGCGCCGTGCACCTCAAGGCCCTGACCCTCCGAGGGTTCAAGTCGTTCGCCTCGGCGACCACGCTCCGGTTCGAGCCGGGGATCACATGTGTGGTCGGTCCGAACGGCTCGGGCAAGTCCAATGTCGTGGACGCGCTCAGCTGGGTCATGGGTGAGCAGGGCGCCAAGTCGCTGCGCGGCGGCAAGATGGAGGACGTCATCTTCGCGGGCACCACCGGGCGCCCGCCGCTGGGCCGCGCCGAGGTGTCCCTGACCATCGACAACTCCGACGGGGCCCTGCCCATCGAGTACGCCGAGGTCACCATCACGCGGATCATGTTCCGCAACGGCGGCAGCGAGTACCAGATCAACGGCGACACCTGCCGTCTCCTCGACATCCAGGAACTCCTGTCCGACTCCGGCATCGGCCGCGAGATGCACGTGATCGTCGGCCAGGGCCAGCTCGACTCCGTCCTGCACGCGGATCCGACGGGCCGCCGCGCCTTCATCGAGGAGGCCGCCGGCGTCCTCAAGCACCGCAAGCGCAAGGAGAAGGCGCTGCGCAAGCTGGACGCGATGCAGGCCAACCTCGCACGCGTGCAGGACCTCACCGACGAACTCCGGCGCCAGCTCAAGCCGCTCGGCCGGCAGGCCGCGGTCGCCCGCCGGGCCGCCGTCATCCAGGCCGACCTGCGCGACGCCCGCCTCCGGCTGCTCGCCGACGATCTCGTACGACTGCGGCAGGCGCTCCAGGCCGAGGTCGCGGACGAGGCCGCGCTGAAGGAGCGCAAGGAGAGCGCCGAGCAGGAACTGAAGAAGGCGCTCCAGCGCGAGGCCCTGCTGGAGGACGAGGTACGGCAGCTCACGCCCCGGCTCCAGCGCGCCCAGCAGACCTGGTACGAGCTCTCCCAGCTCGCCGAGCGGGTGCGCGGCACGATCTCGCTGGCCGACGCGCGCGTGAAGAGCGCGACCTCGGCGCCGCCCGAGGAACGGCGGGGCCGTGACCCCGAGGACATGGAACGTGAGGCCGCCCGCATCCGGGAGCAGGAGGCCGAGCTGGAGGCCGCCCTGGAGGCGGCCGAGCACGCACTGGAGGACACGGTCGCGCACCGCGCCGAGCTGGAGCGCGCGCTCACCCAGGAGGAACGGCGTCTGAAGGACGTCGCCCGGGCCATCGCCGACCGCCGCGAGGGCCTCGCCCGCCTGAGCGGCCAGGTCAACGCGGCCCGTTCCCGCGCCGCCTCTGCCCAGGCCGAGATCGACCGCCTCGCCGCCGCCCGGGACGAGGCCCAGGAACGCGCCGTAGCCGCGCAGGAGGAGTACGAGGCGCTGAGGGCCGAGGTCGACGGCCTGGACGCGGGCGACGCGGAGCTGGCGGAGCAGCACGAGGCGGCCAAGCGGCAGCTCGCCGAGGCGGAGGCCGCACTGACCGCCGCCCGTGAGGCGGTCACGGCTGCGGAACGCCGACGCGCGGCGACCCAGGCTCGCCACGATGCGCTGGCGATGGGGTTGAGGAGGAAGGACGGCACGGGCGCCCTGCTGGGAGCGAAGGACCGCCTCACCGGCCTGCTGGGCCCGGCGGCGGAACTGCTGACGGTGACGCCCGGCCACGAGGTGGCGCTGGCGGCGGCTTTCGGAGCGGCGGCGGACGCGCTGGCGGTGACCTCGCCTTCGGCGGCGGCGGAAGCGATCCGCATGCTGCGGAAGCAGGACGGAGGCAGAGCGTCACTGCTGGTCGCCGGGGAGTCGGACCGACCCAGGGGCGCGGGGCTGAATCAATCTGCGGCTCCGCCGCGGGGCGCGACCGGCCACGACGGACCCGCGGACGCCACACATCACCACGCCACACATCACCACGCGGCAGATCTCGTCCGCGCCCCCTCCGACCTCATGCCCGCCGTAAGACGACTCCTCCACGGCATCGTCGTCGTCAACACCCTCGAAGACGCCGAAGACCTCGTCTACGCCAACCCCCACCTCACCGCCGTCACCGCCGAAGGCGACCTCCTCGGCGCCCACTTCGCCCACGGTGGCTCCGCGGGCGCCCCCAGCCTCCTCGAAGTACAGGCCTCCGTAGACCAGGCAGCCGCCGAACTCGAAGAGCTGGCCGTGCAGTGCGAGGAACTCACCGAAGCCCAGCACACCGCAGTCGAGCGCCGTAAGACATGCGCCGCCCTGGTCGAGCAACTGGGAGAGCAGCGCAGGGCCGCCGACCGTGAGAAGTCCTCCGTGGCCCAGCAGCTCGGCCGCCTCGCCGGCCAGGCGAAGGGCGCCGCCGGTGAGGCCGAGCGGTCCACGGCCGCGGCCGCCCGCGCGCAGGAGTCGCTGGAGAGGGCGCTCGAAGAAGTCGAGGAACTCGCCGAACGCCTCGCGGTCGCCGAGGAGATGCCGGTGGAGGAGGAGCCCGACACGTCGGTACGGGACCGTCTCGCCGCTGACGGCGCCAACGCCCGCCAGACCGAGATGGAGGCCCGCCTCCAGGTCCGTACCCATGAAGAGCGGGTCAAGGGGCTCGCCGGCCGTGCCGACTCCCTCGACCGGGCCGCCCGCGCGGAGCGAGACGCACGCGCGCGTGCCGAGCAGCGGCGGGCCCGGCTGCGGCACGAGGCCGCCGTGGCCGAGGCGGTCGCCTCCGGTGCGCGGCAGCTGCTCGCGCACGTCGAGGTGTCCCTCGCGCGCGCGGACGCGGAGCGGACCGCCGCGGAGGCCGCCAAGGCGCTGCGGGAACGCGAGTTGACCGCCGCGCGCAGCACCGGCCGCGACCTCAAGGCCGAGCTCGACAAGCTGACCGACTCCGTCCACCGGGGCGAGGTGCTCGGCGCCGAGAAGCGGATGCGGATCGAGCAGTTGGAGACCAAGGCGCTGGAGGAGCTGGGTGTCGAACCGGCGGGGCTCGTCGACGAGTACGGCCCCCACCAGCTGGTGCCGCCCTCTCCGCCCGCCGAGGGCGAGGAGCTGCCCGAGGACCCGGAGCATCCGCGCAACCTGCCGAAGCAGTTCCACCGGGCCGAGCAGGAGAAGCGGCTCAAGGCGGCCGAGCGGGCCTACCAGCAGCTCGGCAAGATCAATCCGCTCGCGCTGGAGGAGTTCGCGGCGCTGGAGGAGCGGCACAAGTTCCTCAGTGAGCAGCTGGAGGACCTGAAGAAGACCCGCGCCGATCTGCTTCAGGTGGTGAAGGAGGTCGACGAGCGCGTCGAGCAGGTCTTCACCGAGGCATACCGGGACACGGCCCGCCAGTTCGAGGGCGTCTTCAGCCGGCTCTTCCCGGGCGGGGAGGGGCGGCTCATCCTCACCGACCCTGACAACATGCTCACCACGGGTGTGGACGTCGAGGCGCGGCCGCCGGGCAAGAAGGTCAAGCGGCTCAGCCTGCTCTCCGGTGGCGAGCGGTCCCTCACGGCCGTAGCTTTGCTGGTGTCGATCTTCAAGGCGCGGCCCAGCCCGTTCTACGTCATGGACGAGGTCGAGGCCGCCCTCGACGACACCAACCTCCAGCGGCTGATCCGCATCATGCAGGAGCTGCAGGAGGCCTCGCAGCTCATCGTGATCACGCACCAGAAGCGGACCATGGAGGTCGCCGACGCGCTGTACGGCGTGTCCATGCAGGGCGACGGGGTATCGAAGGTCATCAGCCAGCGGCTGCGCTGACCTCCTCTGACTTCAAGAAGTGAACGTATGTGGCGGTGGCATGTCTAAGTTCTCACATTTCACCGCGTTTGAATTTGATACTTGAAGGCATAAGGTCAGCAACGTTGGATTTACCTTCAGGTACCACCTATCTGGGGGCTGACCACACCGACAGCGTTGCCGGTGGCCCGAGGAGTAAACGTGACCAGCACAGCACAGGCATCCGAACCAGGAGCCCGGACGGCTCATCCCGATCATCTCGGGCACGTCATCTTCATCGCGGCGGCGGCCGCGATGGGCGGATTCCTCTTCGGCTATGACAGCTCCGTGATCAACGGCGCGGTCGAGGCCATCCGGGGCCGCTACGACATCGGCTCCGCGGCCCTCGCGCAGGTCATCGCCATCGCCCTGATCGGCTGTGCCATCGGTGCGGCGACCGCCGGACGCATCGCCGACCGCATCGGCCGTATCCGGTGCATGCAGATCTCGGCCGTCCTCTTCACCATCAGCGCCGTCGGCTCGGCGCTCCCCTTCGCGCTGTACGACCTCGCCTTCTGGCGGATCGTCGGCGGCTTCGCCATCGGCATGGCCTCGGTCATCGGCCCCGCCTACATCGCCGAGGTCGCCCCGCCGGCCTACCGCGGCCGGCTCGGCTCCTTCCAGCAGGCCGCCATCGTCATCGGCATCGCGATCTCGCAGCTGGTCAACTGGGGTCTGCTGAACGCCGCCGGCGGTGACCAGCGCGGCGAACTGATGGGCCTGGAGGCCTGGCAGGTCATGCTCGGCGTCATGGTGATCCCGGCCGTCCTCTACGGCCTGCTCTCCTTCGCCATCCCCGAGTCCCCGCGCTTTCTGATCTCCGTCGGCAAGCACGAGCGTGCCAAGGAGATCCTCGCGGAGGTCGAGGGCGACAAGATCGACCTCGACGCCCGCGTCTCGGAGATCGAGCACGCCATGAAGAGCGAGCACAAGTCGACCTTCAAGGACCTGCTCGGCGGCTCCTTCCTCTTCAAGCCGATCGTCTGGGTCGGCATCGGCCTGTCGGTCTTCCAGCAGTTCGTCGGCATCAACGTCGCGTTCTACTACTCCTCGACGCTGTGGCAGTCGGTCGGTGTCGACCCGACGGACTCGTTCTTCTACTCCTTCACGACGTCGATCATCAACATCGTCGGCACCGTGATCGCGATGATCTTCGTGGACCGCATCGGCCGCCGTCCGCTCGCCCTGATCGGTTCGGTCGGCATGGTGATCGGTCTGGCGCTGGAGGCCTGGGCCTTCTCCTTCGACCTGGTCGACGGCAAACTGCCGGCCGCGCAGGGCTGGACCGCGCTGATCGCCGCCCATGTGTTCGTGCTCTTCTTCGCCCTGTCCTGGGGTGTGGTCGTCTGGGTCTTCCTCGGCGAGATGTTCCCGAACCGGATCCGGGCCGCCGCCCTCGGTGTGGCCGCGTCCGCGCAGTGGATCGCCAACTGGGCCATCACCGCGAGCTTCCCGTCGCTGGCCGACTGGAACCTGTCCTTCACCTACGTGATCTACACGGTCTTCGCCGCGCTCTCCATCCCGTTCGTCCTCAAGTACGTCAAGGAGACGAAGGGCAAGGCGCTGGAGGAGATGGGCTGAGGGCCCGCACAGTCCCGGGGGGAAGGGCCCCTACCCCGCTGCCCCTCTCCCCGTACCACCCGTCGCCCCCGGTCCGGCAACCGCCGGGACCGGGGGCGACGGTGTGGTGCGCGGGCGTCACCAGATGAGGACGCCGCCGCCGATCTCCAGGGCCTTGCGGATGCTCTCCTCGATGATCCGCAGCCGGGTGTCGATGTTGTCCCGGTGCTCCTCGATGGTCCGCGGCCGCTGCGTGCCGTGGGCTACCTCGTCGAGCCGGGAGCGCAGCAGCTCCACCTCGCTCCGGAACTCCGGCACGTCCTCGGCCTCGACATAGAGGTCGCCTGAGGCCAGCACCGGCAGGAAGCGCGCACCGAGCGAGCGCACGAACTCCGAGCCCCACACCGTCGTACGCCACGACTCGAAGCCGCCGGACTGGTACACCCCCTCCGGCACGTCGAGTATCCGCACCTTGCCGTCCGGCTCCCGGACGAACACTTCCACCAACAGGCTCATGGGGTCAGTGGATCACCGCTGCCCCCGACCGGGCCACCGGTTATCGCCGCAGGTCAGCCGCCCAGTGCCGGAAGCACCTGTTCCGCGAACAGTCGCAGGCTCCGCCACCCCTCCTCCACCGGCATCCCGCCCGCCAGTGGATGCAGGACGAGGTTGTCGAGCCCCTGCTCCACACACTCCTCGGGTGTGAGGATCCGGTACACGCCCTCCGCGCGCAGTTCCTCCACCGACGTGGCCGCCGACCGCACCGCCGAGCGGATGTCGCCGGACTGCCAGGAGGCGTAGGTCCGGGCCTCGTGGAGGAAGTGCTCCCCGTGCCGTGTCCAGACCTCGTCCGGGTTCTCGGCGATGTGCAGCAACGGCGTCTCGGCCGTCGGCATCATGGTCCAGCCCTCGGTGCCGTACTCGACGAGCCGCTCCTTGTAGTACGCCTCCAGCTCCGGCAGATGCGCGCTGGGGAAGAAGGGGAGGCCCAGGCGGGCGGCCCGGCGGGCGGCGGCCTGGGAGGAGCCGCCGACCAGGAGGAGGGGGTGCGGGTCGGTGAAGGGGCGCGGGGTGACCCGTACCGTACGGCCCCGGTACTCGAACTCCTCGCCGGTCCAGGCCTTGAGGAGGGTCTCCAGGAGCTCGTCCTGCAGGCGGCCCCGACGCCGCCACTCCACGTCGAACAGGGCGTACTCCTCGGGGCGGTACCCGATCCCGGCGACCGTCACCAGCCGGCCTCCGCTCAGCAGGTCCAGTACGGCTATCTCCTCGGCCAGGCGGAGCGGGTCGTGCAGCGGGCCGATCACAGCGGAGACGGTGACCGCGATCCTGCGCGTCGCGCCGAACACCGCGCCCGCGAAGGCGAACGGCGACGGCAGCCAGTTGTCGTCGACGCCGTGGTGCTCCTCGGTCTGCACGGTGGTGACCCCGTGCTCGTCGGCGTAGGCGGCCATGTCCAGGGCGGCCCGGTAGCGGGCGCTGAGTGAGGAGGGCGTCGCGCCGGGCTCGACGAGGTTGAAACGGACGACCGTGACGGGCATGAGGAGCCCCCCTTCGTGTGTGGAGGGGGACGATAGCTGACGGTACGTCAGGTGGCCAGGGAGATGACTTCTTGTTTCCAGGGGTTGTGGCAACTCACGTCATGAGCTGCCACAACCCCTGTGTGCGCTTCACGCACGGTACCGGTCCGGTCCGGATACTGGACGGGTTGTGACTCCGCCCCGTGGGGCTTCTCGCCGACGTGAAGTCGAGCGACGGGCCAGCCCGGCCCGCAGAGGCGTACCCCCTGAGCTGGTAACGAACGGTCTGCTGGGAGGTCACGCATACTGGGTGCGTTATGGAAACCGTCATCCTTGCTGTAGTCATCGCCGTGGTCGTGCTCGGTGTGCTCGGCGGGCTCGTCGTCGGCAGCCGACGCAAGAAGCCGCTGCCCCCGCCGCCCCCTTCCGCGCCCGACATCACCGCCCCTCCGGCCGAGCCGCATGTCGGCGACGAGGCCGAGACGCCGCGCGACGAACCGCGCCGGACCATAGAGGAGGTCGATCTCCCGGACGGCTCGGCGCCGCCCGTCACAGAAGAGCTCCCCCCGACCGAGATCGAGATCCCGGAGCCCACCGCCGGACGTCTGGTCCGACTGCGCACCCGGCTCTCCCGCTCGCAGAACGCGCTCGGCAAGGGACTGCTCACACTCCTGTCGCGCGAGCACCTCGACGACGACACCTGGGAGGAGATCGAGGACACCCTCCTCACCGCCGACGTCGGCGTCGCCCCCACCCAGGAACTGGTCGACGGACTGCGCGAGCGGGTGAAGGTGCTCGGCACCCGGACCCCCGACGAACTGCGCGGGCTGCTGCGCGCGGAACTGCTCAAGCTGGTCGGCACCGAGGTCGACCGCACGGTGCGGACCGAGCCCGAGGAGCGCAAGCCGGGCATCGTGATGGTCGTCGGGGTCAACGGCACCGGCAAGACCACCACCACCGGCAAGCTCGCGCGCGTGCTCGTGGCCGACGGGCGGACCGTCGTCCTGGGCGCAGCCGACACCTTCCGGGCCGCCGCCGCCGACCAGCTCCAGACCTGGGGCGAACGGGTGGGCGCCTACACCGTGCGCGGGCCCGAGGGCGGTGACCCCGCCTCCGTGGCCTTCGACGCGGTGAAGGAGGGCAAGGAGATGGGGGTCGACGTGGTCCTCATCGACACCGCGGGCCGCCTGCACACCAAGACCGGTCTCATGGACGAGCTCGGCAAGGTCAAGCGGGTCGTCGAGAAGCACGCCCCGCTCGACGAGGTGCTGCTGGTGCTGGACGCCACGACCGGGCAGAACGGCCTGGTGCAGGCCCGCGTCTTCGCCGAGGTCGTCGACATCACCGGCATCGTCCTGACCAAGCTGGACGGCACCGCCAAGGGCGGCATCGTGGTCGCGGTCCAGCGTGAGCTGGGCGTACCGGTCAAGCTGATCGGACTCGGAGAGGGCGCGGACGACCTGGCGCCCTTCGAGCCGGAAGCGTTCGTGGACGCGCTGATCGGGGACTGAGACGCCGTACCCGCGGCACGCACGCGAAGAAGCGCCCGCCCCCGAGGTGCAGTCGGGGACGGGCGCTTCGCTGTGTACGTCGTACGTCTACGCCCGCCACCGGTGGGCCACATAGGCGAGCGTCCCCAGCAGCAGCCTCGCCGCCGGCGGTTTCGTCGCCGTGTCCAGAGAAGGCGGCCGCAGCCACCGCACCGACCCCAGGCCGCCCCGGTCCGACGGCGGAGCCGTGATGTATGTGCCGGGGCCCAGGCCGCGCAGGTCGAGGGAGGCGGCGTCGTCCCAGCCCATGCGGTAGAGCAGTTCGGTCAGGTCGGACGCGGCGCCGGGGGCGACGAAGAACTGGGCGCGGCCCTCGGGGGTCGCGGTCACCGGGCCGAGGGGCAGGCCCATGCGCTCCAGGCGGACCAGGGCACGGCGCCCGGCCGACTCGGCGACCTCGATGACGTCGAAGGCGCGGCCGACCTGCAGCATCACCGAGGCGCCGGGGAACTCGGACCACGCCTTGGTCACGTCGTCGAGCGTGGCCCCGGCCGGGACGGGGGGCGCGAAGTCGAGGGGATGGGCGCCGGGGTGACGGCAGTCCGCACGGCCGCAGGAGCAGGCGCCGGCCGAAGCCCGCGCGCCCGGGACGACGTCCCAGCCCCAGAGTCCGGTGAACTCGGCGACGGCGGTGCACTCCGAGGAGCGGCCGCGCCTGCGCGTACCGGAACGAATCTCCCGAATGCCGCCGATCGTGAAGCCCATGCCCCCTCCAACGGGTCCAGCGCGCCGGTGGTTACGAGGCGGACGCGACCAGTCACTCTCCGTTGCTCCTCCCGGGCGATGGTGGCGTCCGGAAGTGTCCCGGGTGGTGCGCTGGGTCATGTGCGCCCCTGAGTGCACCGTTCCGCCCACTGCGCTCGGTCTATGTCAAGTGAATCGTGTGGAGGCGACACTGAGTTCATTCGAAGGGGTGGCGAATGGTGGCGTTTCCGGGATCGCCATGGCAGGACGCGTGATCGTAGGATTACGTTGAGTGCACGAGTCCTGGGGGCACATGCACTTGTGGGTATGCCGGAGGCAAGTCGGTTCCCCGTTCGAAGGCTGACAACCGCCGGACGAACGGCCGTATTTACCGGCATTCTGTTAAGGCTTGGCGCACTCGGCGACAAGTGGTCTCAGGGATGGGGGCGTTCCAGTGGGCGGCAACAGCGGAAGCGGGACGGGCGCCGGGAGCGCCGCGCAGAGCTCCTCTCAGCCCGACAAGCGCCCCAACGAGCTGCTCACCTCCTGGTTCGTGCGCAGCGGCTGGTCGAAGGGTGAGCTCGCCCGCCAGGTCAACCGCAGAGCCCGCCAGTTGGGCGCCAACCACATCTCCACGGACACCTCGCGGGTGCGCCGCTGGCTGGACGGCGAGAACCCCCGCGAACCCATCCCCAAAATCCTGTCCGAGCTGTTCTCCGAGCGCTTCGGATGCGTCGTCTCCGTCGAGGACCTAGGACTGCGCGCCGCCCGCCAGTCACCGTCCACGACCGGCGTCGACCTGCCCTGGACGGGCCCGCAGACCGTGGCCCTGCTCAGCGAGTTCTCGCGCAGCGACCTCATGCTGGCGCGGCGCGGCTTCCTCGGGAGCTCGCTGGCCCTGTCGGCGGGCCCGTCCCTCATCGAGCCCATGCAGCGCTGGCTGGTCCCCGGTCCCGCCGCCACCCCGCACCGCGAGCCCGACCCCGCCGCCTCCCGGCGCGTCGGCCGGCTCTCCAGGCCGGAGCTCGAGCTCCTCGAATCGACGACCGTGATGTTCCGCCAGTGGGACGCCCAGTGCGGCGGCGGCCTGCGCCGCAAGGCCGTCGTCGGCCAGCTGCACGAGGTGACGGACCTCCTCCAGGAACCCCAGCCCGAGACCACCACCCGCAAGCTGTTCAAGGTCGCCGCGGAGCTGGCCGAGCTGGCGGGCTGGATGTCGTACGACGTGGGTCTCCAGCCCACCGCCCAGAAGTACTTCGTCCTCGCCCTGCACGCGGCCAAGGAGGCCGGCGACAAGCCGCTCGGCTCCTATGTGCTGTCCAGCATGAGCCGTCAGATGATCCACCTCGGGCGACCGGAGGACGCCCTGGAGCTGATCCACCTCGCGCAGTACGGCAGCCGTGACTGTGCGAGCCCGCGCACCCAGTCCATGCTGTATGCGATGGAGGCCCGCGCCTACGCCAACATGGGCCAGCCCGGCAAGTGCAAGCGGGCGGTCCGGATGGCCGAGGACACCTTCGCCGACGCGGACGAGTGGGACGAGCCGGACCCCGACTGGATCCGCTTCTTCTCCGAGGCCGAGCTGTACGGCGAGAACTCCCACTCCTACCGGGACCTGGCCTACGTCGCCGGTCGCAGCCCGACCTACGCCTCGCTGTCCGAGCCCCTCATGCAGCGGGCGGTGGAGCTCTTCTCCGGGGACGGCGAGCACCAGCGGTCGTACGCACTCAATCTCGTCGGCATGGCCACGGTGCATCTGCTGCGGCGGGAGCCCGAGCAGAGCGCCGTACTGGTGGAACAGGCCATGCACATCGCCAAGAAGGTCCGCTCCGAGCGCGTCAACACTCGTATTCGAAAGACGGTCGACACGGCTGTACGCGATTTCGGTGATCTCGCCGAGGTCGTGGATCTCACCGCCAAGCTCGCCGTGGAACTCCCGGAGACCGCGGAAGCCGTCTGAATCCCCGGAACCCCGGCCGCGGCCGGCCCTCCCGAACTGCCCGACTCGGCTCCCCCATGCCAGGTCATCGGAAGGCCGGCCGCGGCCGGTTTGACTCCTTGAGCGAAGGTTGCGCCACGATAACGATCGGCGCGGCCCAAATCTGCCAGTTCATCGACGCGTAACACGCAAGGCATCTTCGTCACGGCGGCGAAACAACGAGGGGCTTCCACCGAAACCGCGCTGCGCGAATCTCATGGCGCATAACCGGCCCACCCCTCATATCCGCTCTGGCTTCCCGCACGGGGCCGTACCTACGACGAGGAGACGCCGATGGCACCAGCCATCACGCTCGCCGCAGACAAGCTGTCTGTGGCGAACACAGGCTTCATGTTGATCTGTTCCGCCCTGGTGCTGATCATGACCCCGGGTCTTGCCTTCTTCTACGGAGGCATGGTCCGCGTCAAGAGCACCCTCAACATGCTGATGATGAGCTTCATCAGCATGGGTATCGTCACCATCCTGTGGGTGCTCTACGGCTTCTCCATGTCGTTCGGTACGGACCACGGCTCGCTCGTCGGCTGGGAGAACGACTTCTTCGGCTGGACGGGCATCGACAAGGGCGACATCTGGTCCGGGTACACGATCCCGGTCTTCGCCTTCGCGGTCTTCCAGATGATGTTCGCCATCATCACGCCCGCTCTGATAAGCGGTGCCCTCGCCGACCGCGTGAAGTTCAGCGCGTGGTCGCTGTTCGTCGTCCTGTGGGCGACGGTCGTCTACTTCCCGGTCGCGCACTGGGTCTGGGGCACCGGCGGCTGGGCCTTCGAACTCGGTGTGATCGACTTCGCCGGTGGTACCGCGGTCCACATCAACGCGGGTGCCGCGGCGCTCGGCGTGATCCTGGTCATCGGCAAGCGCGTCGGCTTCAAGCGTGACCCGATGCGCCCGCACAGCCTCCCGCTGGTCATGCTCGGTGCCGGTCTGCTCTGGTTCGGCTGGTTCGGCTTCAACGCCGGCTCGTGGCTGGGCAACGACGACGGCGTCGGCTCGCTGATGTTCGTCAACACCCAGATCGCCACCGCGGCCGCCATGCTCGCCTGGCTCCTCTACGAGAAGATCCGCCACGGCGCGTTCACCACGCTGGGCGCCGCCTCCGGCGCGGTCGCCGGTCTGGTCGCCATCACCCCGTCCGGTGGTGCGATCACCCCGATCGGCGCGATCTGCATCGGCGCCATCGCCGGTGTCGCTTGCGCCGCGGCCGTCGGTCTGAAGTACCGCTTCAACTACGACGACTCCCTGGACGTCGTCGGTGTCCACATGGTCGGCGGTGTCATCGGCTCCCTGCTGATCGGCTTCTTCGCCAGCGGCAAGGGCCAGTCCGACGTCAAGGGCCTCTTCTACGGCGGCGGCCTGGACCAGTTCTGGAAGCAGTGCGCCGGTGTCTTCGCGGTGCTCGCCTACTCCCTGATCGCCTCCGCGATCCTCGCCTTCCTCCTCGACAAGACCATCGGTATGCGGGTCAGTGAGGACGACGAGGTCTCCGGTATCGACCAGGCCGAGCACGCCGAGACCGCATACGACTTCAGCGGTGCCGGTGGCGGCGCCGCCCGGACCTCCGCCACGGCCCCGACCGCCGACGCGGGCAAGAAGGTGGACGCATGAAGCTCATCACCGCCGTCGTCAAGCCGCACCGGCTCGACGAGATCAAGGAAGCCCTTCAGGCATTCGGGGTCCACGGCCTGACGGTCACCGAGGCGAGCGGTTACGGTCGTCAGCGGGGCCACACCGAGGTCTACCGCGGTGCCGAGTACACCGTGGACCTGGTCCCGAAGATCCGCATCGAGGTCCTCGCCGAGGACGACGACGCCGAGCAGCTGATCGACGTCATCGTCAAGGCTGCCCGCACCGGGAAGATCGGTGACGGCAAGGTCTGGTCCCTGCCGGTCGAGACCGCGGTACGGGTCAGGACGGGCGAGCGCGGCCCGGACGCGCTCTGACCGAAGAACAGAACAGGAGCTGCTGGGTGACGAGCACGAACGTGCACAAGGACGTAGAGGACTCGGGACCCAGCGGCTATGCGGCGGCCCGGCTGCGCCTCCTCCAGGAGGGGGCGCGGTCCGGGCCGCCGCGCCGTTCCGCCCTCGCCGAACTGACCGACGACTGGCTCTCGGGACTCTTCGCCGCGGGCTCCGAGCAGCCGCGCGGGGTCTCCCTGATCGCCGTCGGCGGCTACGGCCGCGGCGAGCTGTCGCCCCGCAGCGACCTGGACCTGGTCCTGCTGCACGACGGCAGCGACCCGGGCGCGGTCGCCGCCCTGGCCGACCGGATCTGGTACCCGGTGTGGGACCTGGGCCTCGCCCTCGACCACTCCGTGCGCACGCCCGCCGAGGCCCGCAAGACGGCCGCGGAGGATCTGAAGGTCCAGCTCGGCCTCCTGGACGCCCGCCACATCGCCGGTGACCTGGGGCTGACGGCGGGACTGCGTACGGCCGTCCTCGCCGACTGGCGCAACCAGGCCCCCAAGCGCCTCCCCGAACTCCAGGAACTGTGCGCCGAGCGCGCCGAGCGCCAGGGCGAACTGCAGTACCTGCTCGAACCCGATCTCAAAGAGGCCCGCGGCGGACTCCGGGACGCCACAGCCCTGCGCGCCGTCGCCGCCTCCTGGCTGGCCGACGCGCCGCGCGAGGGCCTCGACGACGCCCGGCGCCGGCTGCTCGACGTCCGGGACGCCCTGCACCTGGCCACGGGCCGCGCGACCGACCGGCTCGCGCTCCAGGAACAGGACCAGGTCGCCGCCGAACTCGGCCTGCTCGACGCCGACACCCTGCTGCGGCAGGTCTACGAGGCCGCGCGGGTCATCTCGTACGCCAGTGACGTCACCTGGCGTGAGGTGGGGCGCGTGCTCAGGTCGCGCGCCGTGCGGCCGCGTCTGCGGGCCATGCTCGGGGGCGGCAAGCCGGTGGCCGAGAGATCACCCCTGGCGGAGGGGGTCGTCGAGCAGGACGGCGAGGTGGTGCTCGCCCGTGCCGCGCGCCCCGACCGCGACCCCGTGCTCCCGCTGCGCGCCGCGGCCGCCGCAGCCCAGGCCGGACTCCCGCTCTCCCTGCACGCCGTGCGGCGCATGGCGGCCGGAGTACGCCCGCTGCCCACGCCCTGGCCCGCCGAGGCCCGCGAACAGCTCGTGACCCTGCTCGGCTCGGGGCAGCCCACCATCGAGGTCTGGGAGGCACTGGAGGCCGAGGGGCTGATCACCCAGATGCTGCCCGACTGGGAGCGGGTGCGCTGCCGCCCGCAGCGCAACGCCGTGCACATCTGGACCGTCGACCGGCACCTGATCGAGACGGCCGTGCGCGCCTCGGAGTTCACCCGGCGCGTGCACCGCCCCGACCTGCTGCTCGTCGCCGCGCTGCTGCACGACATCGGCAAGGGCTGGCCCGGCGACCACTCGGTGGCCGGCGAGATCATCGCCAAGGACGTCGCCGCGCGCATCGGCTTCGACCGCGACGATGTCGCCGTACTCTCCACCCTCGTACGGCACCACCTGCTGCTCGTGGAGACCGCCACGCGGCGTGACCTGGAGGACCCGGCCACCGTGCGCTCGGTCGCCGACGCGGTCCGGTCGCAGGGCACGCTGGAGCTGCTGCACGCGCTGACCGAGGCGGACGCCCTGGCCACCGGGCCGGCCGCCTGGTCGTCCTGGCGGGGCTCGCTCGTCGCCGATCTGGTCAAGCGGGTGGCCGCGGTGCTCGCCGGGGACGACCTCGACGAGCCCGAGGCCGCCGCGCCCACCGCCGAGCAGGAGCGGCTCGCCATCGAGGCGATCGCGACCGGCGGCCCGGTGCTGTCCCTGCGCGCGCAGACCGAGGCGCCCGTGGACGCCCAGCCCTCGGGCGACCCGGAACCGCTCGGTGTGGAGCTCGTGATCGCCGTACCGGACCAGCCGGGCGTGCTGCCCGCGGTCGCCGGAGTGCTGGCCGTGCACCGGCTGACCGTCCGTACCGCGGAGCTGAGCGCCCAGGACCTGCCCGACGGCGTCGAGGGTTCCGTGCTCCTGCTGAACTGGCGGGTCGCCGCCCAGTACGGCTCGCTGCCCCAGGCGGCCCGGCTGCGCGCCGATCTCGTACGGGCCCTGGACGGGTCGCTGGACATCGCCGGGCGCCTCGCCGAGCGGGACGCCGCCTACCCCAGGCGCCGGGGTGTCGTCGCGCCCGCCGCCCGCGTGACGGTCGCCCCGGCGGCCTCCCGGCACGCCACGGTGATCGAGGTGCGCGCCCAGGACGCCCCCGGGCTGCTGTTCCGTATCGGACAGGCGCTGGAGGATGCCGGGGTGCGGATGCGCAGCGCACATGTGTCGACGCTGGGCGCCAACGCGGTGGACGCCTTCTACGTCACCGACGGCAAGGGCGCCCCGCTCGGGGCCGGCGAAGCGGCTTCCGTGGCCCGGAAGCTGGAGGAGACCCTGCGGGGCTGACCGGGGGATCCCGGCCACGCGTGTCGCCGGGATACCCTGGAGGGCGATTCCCAGCTGCCACCGACCCCGAGGACCGCGAGCGCCGTGTTCGATACTCTTTCCGATCGCCTCTCAGCGACTTTCAAGAACCTGCGCGGCAAGGGACGGCTCTCCGAGGCGGACATCGACGCCACCGCGCGGGAGATCCGTATCGCGCTCCTCGAGGCGGACGTGGCCCTGCCGGTCGTCCGGTCGTTCATCAAGAACGTCAAGGAGCGCGCCCTCGGTGCCGACGTCTCCCGGGCACTGAACCCCGCCCAGCAGGTCCTGAAGATCGTGAACGAGGAGCTCGTCACGATCCTCGGCGGCGAGACCCGGCGCCTCAGGTTCGCCAAGAACCCGCCCACCGTGATCATGCTGGCGGGTCTCCAGGGTGCCGGTAAGACCACCCTCGCGGGCAAGCTCGGCCACTGGCTGAAGGAGCAGGGCCACTCGCCGCTGCTCGTCGCCGCCGACCTCCAGCGCCCCAACGCCGTCAACCAGTTGAGCGTCGTCGCCGAGCGCGCCGGGGTCGCGGTCTACGCCCCCGAGCCGGGCAACGGCGTCGGTGACCCGGTCAAGGTCGCCAAGGACTCCATCGAGCACGCCAAGGCGAAGGTCCACGACATCGTGATCGTGGACACCGCCGGCCGACTCGGTATCGACGCCGAGCTGATGCAGCAGGCCGCGGACATCCGCGACGCCGTCTCGCCCGACGAGATCCTCTTCGTCGTCGACGCGATGATCGGCCAGGACGCGGTCAACACCGCCGAGGCCTTCCGTGACGGCGTCGGCTTCGACGGCGTGGTGCTCTCCAAGCTCGACGGTGACGCCCGCGGTGGTGCGGCCCTGTCGATCCGCCAGATCACCGGCAAGCCGATCATGTTCGCCTCGAACGGCGAGAAGCTCGGCGACTTCGACGCCTTCCACCCTGACCGGATGGCCTCCCGCATCCTCGACATGGGTGACCTGCTCACCCTGATCGAGCAGGCGGAGAAGACGTTCAGTCAGGAAGAGGCCGAGAAGATGGCCTCCAAGCTGGCGTCCAAGAAGGGCCAGGACTTCACCCTGGACGACTTCCTGGCCCAGATGGAACAGGTCCGGAAGATGGGCAGCATCTCCAAGCTGCTCGGCATGCTCCCGGGCATGGGCCAGATCAAGGACCAGATCAACAACCTCGACGAGCGGGACGTCGACCGCACCGCCGCGATCATCAAGTCGATGACCCCGGCCGAGCGCGCCGACGCCACGATCATCAACGGCTCGCGCCGCGCCCGTATCGCCAAGGGTTCCGGCGTCGAGGTCAGCGCGGTCAAGAACCTCGTCGAGCGGTTCTTCGAGGCCCGCAAGATGATGTCCCGCATGGCTCAGGGCGGCGGGATGCCGGGTATGCCCGGGATGCCGGGCATGGGTGGCGGTCCCGGTCGCGCCAAGAAGCAGGCGAAGAAGGCCAAGGGCAAGCAGCGCTCCGGCAACCCGATGAAGCGCAAGCAGCAGGAGGCCGAGGAGGCCGCGCGCAAGGCCGCCCAGGCCGGCAGCGCCTTCGGTGTGCCCGGCCAGCAGGCCCCGCAGGACTTCGAGCTGCCGGACGAGTTCAAGAAGTTCATGGGCTGACGGCTGTGCTGAGCGGCTCCACGCCGAGCCCGTTCGTACGTCGCCGGGGGCGCCCCTCCACTCATGGTGGGGCGCCCCCGTGCGTTCCCGCAGGTACCGACCAGCCCGTCGCCGGGGTCACCCGGCTGCACAAGGAGACCTAGGGAACCCTCGCGACCAGGTACCGGAAGACGTTCGGCATCCACACCGTGCCGTCCCGGCGCTGATACGGATGCAGGGCCTCCGTCACCTCCTTGTCCACCTGCGCCTGGTCGGTCACCTCGATGGCCGCGTCGAAGAGCCCGGTCGACAGCAGCCCCCTGAGCGCGCTGTCGAGGTCGGCGTAGCCGAAGGGGCACGAAACCCGCCCCGAGCCGTCCGGCTCCAGGCCGGCCCGCTGGGCGACCTCCTCGAGATCGTCGCGCCGGGCCGGGCGCCAACTGCCCGTGCTGCGCAGCGGATCCGTCAGCTTGGTGGCCACCCGAAGTACGGCCGACGTGGCGCACCGCTCCGGCGGACCCCAGCCGGCGAGCGCCACGGTCGCCCCCCGCTCGGCGAGCGGTGTCGCCGAGGCGAGAAGGTCGCCGAGCCCCTCCGAGTCGCCCGCGAGACACCCGATCGGCTCGAAGGCCGTCACGAGGGTGTACGGGGCGGTCTTGGCGCCGACGGCGTCCACTGGCGTGCCCTCGACGAGCCGGGTGCCGGCCCGCGCGCGCGTGCCGGACGCCTCCGGCAGCAGCCGCTCCCGCGCGAGCGCCAGGCGTTCGGGGGAGGAGGGCTCGACACCGGCGACCGCGGCGCCTCTGGAGGCCGCCATCAGCAGGGCGAGCCCGCTGCCGCAGCCAAGGGCCAGCAGCCGCGTCGCGGGGCCCACTTCCAGTCGCTCGTAGACGGCCTCGTACAGCGGAACCAGCATCCGCTCCTGGATCTCGGACCAGTCACGCGCGCGTGCACCGAGGTCCCGACGGGATGTTCCTCCTGTCGTAGGCAGGTGCTGCCGCACGAGCGTAGGTGTCATGGATAAGCGCCCCAATCCGCCGAGAGTTGACTTGGTGCCCGATTCCGTAGCCCCCGTGACGTGCGCGCGCAGTTCCCCCGTATGCCAGGTAACTCCGCACTCGACCGCGCGTCCAGAGGCAGAAGGGCCCTGCTTGCGGGTTGGCATGTGCCGGGGAAAAGAATTCACATCCCGGCAACGTGCGCCCGTAACATCGCGCCATGGCAAAGGCACCTGTTCTCACACCCCGGGCGGACGACTTCCCGCGCTGGTACCAGGATCTGGTCACCAAGGCCGAACTGGCCGACAACGGTCCGGTGCGCGGCACCATGGTCATCCGACCGTACGGGTACGGCCTGTGGGAGCGGATGCAGACCGAGATGGACGCCCGCATCAAGGAGACGGGCACCCAGAACGCGTACTTCCCGCTGCTGATCCCGCAGTCGTACCTCACCCGCGAGGCCGACCACGTCGAGGGCTTCGCGCCCGAGCTCGCGGTCGTCACCCACGGCGGCGGCAAGGAGCTCGAGGAACCCGCGGTCGTCCGCCCCACCTCCGAGATGATCATCAACGACTACTTCTCGAAGTGGGTGCAGAGCTACCGCGACCTGCCCCTGCTGATCAACCAGTGGGCGAACGTAGTGCGTTGGGAACTGCGGCCCCGGCTCTTCCTGCGCACGTCGGAGTTCCTGTGGCAGGAGGGCCACACCGCGCACGCGACCGAACAGGACGCGCGCGCGTTCGCCTCGCGCATCCACCGGCAGGTCTACGAGGACTTCATGACCGACGTCCTCGCCATGGACGTCGTCCCCGGCCGCAAGACGGTCAAGGAGCGCTTCGCCGGCGCCATCAACACCCTCACCCTCGAGGGCATGATGGGCGACGGCAAGGCCCTCCAGATGGCTACCAGCCACGAGCTGGGCCAGAATTTCGCCAAGGCCTTCAACACCTCGTACCTGTCGAAGGACGGCACGCAGGAACTCGTCTGGCAGACCTCCTGGGGGTCGACCACCCGGATGATCGGCGCCCTGGTGATGATGCACGGCGACGACCACGGCCTGCGCGTCCCGCCGCGGCTCGCGCAGACCCAGGTCGTCGTGCTCGCAATCAAGGGGGACGAACCGGTTCTGGCCAAGGTCCGCGAGATCGGCGACCGGCTGAAGGCGGCGGGCCTGCGCGTCCATGTCGACGACCGCACCGACACCCCCTTCGGCCGCCGCGCCGTCGACTGGGAGCTCAAGGGCGTGCCGGTCCGCGTCGAGGTCGGGCCCCGTGACCTGGAGAGCGGCACCGCGATGGTGGCCCGCCGCATCCCGGGCGGCAAGGAGGCGGTCGCCCTCGACGAACTCGTACGACTGCTGCCCTCCGCTCTCGAAGAGGACCAGGCGTTGCTGCTGGCCCAGTCCCGCGCGCGCCGTGAGTCCCGGACGACCGAGGTGTCGACGTTCGACGAGGCCGTCGAGGCCGCCGTCGGCGGCGGCTGGGCGCGGATCCCGTGGGCCACCCTCGGCGAAGAAGGCGAGGCCGGACTGGCCGAGCACGGGGTGACCGTACGGTGTCTGGTCGCGGAGGACGGGTCGGTGCCGGGAACCGACGACGCCCCCGGTAACGTCGCAGTCGTCGCGCGCGCTTACTGAGGCACAGCCCTTCCGGTGCGAAAGCGACCGAAACGCCTCTTGCGTACCTGCTGATCACAACCGCCCCGGCGCCTGGACGCGATCTACGCGCCGGGGCGTACCTCACACTACGTACCGGCTTGGTATGAGCTGTGAGGCTTCTCCGCAGATCAGCGCACCCGCCCTCGTCTCCACGCATCAGCGGCAACTGACGGGTACGTGCAAATTATTTGGGATGCCCCGGAATAGGAACACAGGGGCACCCTGGCTCGTTGTCATTACGTGAGCACGACACAGACACCACCTGTTCTCGCCGCAGAGCTGGCAGAGGCGTGGGCCGACATTCAGCGGTACCACCCCGAACTGCCCGACCTTGCCGCGCCAGAGTCCCTGATCGGGGAGTCGTCGTCCGCTTGCGGTCACGAGCTCTCCTTCGAGCGACTGCTTCACGAGGCAGTCCACGGCATCGCCGCCGCGCGAGGCATTCGCGACACCTCCCGCGCCGGCCGCTACCACAACCGCAGATTCCTCGCGATCGCCGAGGAGATGGGCCTGGACCACCCCGAGGAGCCGCACCCGAGCAGCGGCTTCTCACTGGTCACGCTCACCCCCGAGGCAAAGCGCCGCTACCGCCCGACCATCGAGCGGCTCCAGCGCGCCCTCAAGGCCCACACGGCGGCGACCTCCGCCGACACCGCCCGCTCCTTCCGGGGTCCGGCGGCGCGTCACGGCTCCTCCGGAGGCGGCGTGCGGGTCAAGGCGGTCTGCGACTGCGGCCGCAATGTGAGGGTCGTTCCCTCCGTCCTGGCCCAGGCGCCGATCGTCTGCGGGGGGTGCGGGAAGCCGTTCCGCATTCCCGAGATCGTCGCCGCGGCGAGCTGAGATCGCGGCTGCTCGTGGCAGCCGCGGTCCTGCCCGGGGGCACCTGGAGTGCCGGGTGCCCCTCAGGCATGCTCGTGCGCGGCCTCGGTCCGAGGAGAGCCCCGGGGTGTGGCACAATGGCTAGCTGTACTCGACAGCCGCACAGGAACCCTCTCGCCTCCGGCTGACGCGTCCATCGGGCACTCGGGTACCGCAACCCCACGCGGCTTTCTCGCCGTGCCCAACCACGTCAAATCCAGGAGAATCCACTCCCGTGGCAGTCAAGATCAAGCTGAAGCGTCTGGGCAAGATCCGTGCGCCTCACTACCGCATCGTCGTCGCCGACTCCCGCACCCGTCGTGACGGCCGTGCGATCGAGGAGATCGGCCTGTACCACCCGGTGCAGAACCCCTCGCGCATCGAGGTCGACTCAGAGCGCGCGCAGTACTGGCTGGGTGTCGGCGCGCAGCCGACCGAGCCCGTGCTCGCCATCCTGAAGAAGACCGGCGACTGGCAGAAGTTCAAGGGCGAGCCCGCCCCGGCTCCGCTGCTCCAGCCGGCCGAGAAGGCCGCGCGTCCCTCGTTCGAGGCCCTCGGTGGCGACGACGAGGGCAAGGGTGAGGCCATCACCCAGAAGAAGAAGGCTGAGAAGAAGGACGAGGCTGCGGCTGAGTCCGGGTCGACCGAGGCCTGAGCATGCTCGAGGAGGCTCTCGAGCACCTCGTGAAGGGCATCGTCGACAACCCCGACGATGTGCAGGTGGCCTCGCGCACCCTGCGCCGCGGGCGCGTGCTTGAGGTCCGGGTCCACCCCGACGACCTCGGCAAGGTGATCGGCCGCAACGGTCGCACGGCACGCGCCCTGCGCACCGTCGTGGGCGCCATCGGCGGCCGCGGTGTCCGCGTCGACCTCGTCGACGTCGACCACGTCCGCTGACGTCAAACGCAGCACCGGCTCGGGCCGGGGAGGGCCATCGGGCCGTCCCCGGCCCGTAGTCGTTACGGGCCCTACGACAGGAGATCTTCCGAAGTGCAGCTCGTAGTCGCACGGATCGGCCGCGCCCATGGCATCAAGGGCGAGGTCACCGTCGAGGTCCGTACCGACGAGCCGGAACTCCGGCTCGCACCCGGCGCCGTACTGGCGACCGATCCGGCCGCCACCGGCCCGCTCACCATCGAGACGGGCCGTGTCCACAGCGGCCGTCTCCTCCTGCGCTTCGAGGGCGTGCAGGACCGCACCGCCGCCGAAGCCCTTCGCAACACCCTCCTGATCGCCGAGGTCGATCCGGAGGAGCTGCCGGAGGAGGAGGACGAGTACTACGACCACCAGCTGATGGACCTGGACGTGGTCACCGCGGACGGTGTCGAGGTCGGGCGGATCACCGAGATCTCGCACCTGCCCTCCCAGGACCTGTTCATCGTGGAGCGGCCCGACGGCAGCGAGGTCATGATCCCGTTCGTCGAGGAGATCGTCAGCGAGATCGATCTGCAGGAGCAGAGGGCGGTCATCACGCCGCCGCCCGGGCTGATCGACGACAACGCCGAGATCGCTTCCGCCAAGGAAGACGGCGCATGAGGCTCGACGTCGTCACGATCTTCCCCGAGTACCTCGACCCGCTGAACGTCTCCCTGGTCGGCAAGGCACGCGCGCGGGGGCAGCTGGACGTGCACGTCCACGATCTGCGCGCGTGGACGTACGACCGCCACAACACCGTCGACGACACCCCGTACGGCGGCGGCCCGGGCATGGTCATGAAGACCGACCCCTGGGGGTCCGCACTGGACTCCGTGCTGGCGGACGGTTACGAGGCGGGCTCCCACGCGCCCGCCCTGATCGTCCCCACCCCGAGCGGCCGCCCCTTCACCCAGGAACTGGCCGTGGAGCTCTCCGAGCGCCCCTGGCTGATCTTCACGCCCGCGCGCTACGAGGGCATCGACCGCCGGGTCATCGACGAGTACGCCACGAGGATGCCGGTCCACGAGGTGTCCATCGGCGACTACGTTCTCGCCGGCGGCGAGGCGGCCGTACTGGTGGTCACCGAGGCGGTGGCGCGGCTGCTGCCCGGCGTCCTCGGCAACGCCGAGTCGCACCGGGACGACTCCTTCGCGCCCGGAGCCATGGCGAACCTGCTCGAAGGGCCCGTCTACACCAAGCCGCCCGAGTGGCGCGGCCGCGGCATCCCGGACGTCCTGCTCAGCGGCCACCACGGCAAGATCGCCCGCTGGCGCCGCGACGAGGCGCTCAGGCGTACGGCGGCCAACCGGCCCGACCTCATCGAGCGCTGCGACCCGGCGGCCTTCGACAAGAAGGACCGCGAGATGCTCTCCATCCTGGGCTGGGCGCCGGACCCGGCGGGGGAGCCGTACGGCCGATTTTGGCGCAGGCCGGAAGGCGTGGAACAATAGGCCGCTGTTGTGCGTCGTCCGGCGTGCGCCCCTGCCACAGGGGGACACGACGCCCGCCCCGACACGGACAGCCTCCTCACGAACCTAACTACCGCCGATGACCTGTGGCATGGGCGAAGAAAGCAGACGAAATGTCTCACCTGCTCGACACCGTCGACTCCGCGTCGTTGCGCACCGACATCCCGGCGTTCCGCCCGGGTGACACCGTCAACGTCCACGTCCGCGTCATCGAGGGCAACCGCTCCCGTGTGCAGCAGTTCAAGGGCGTGGTCATCCGTCGCCAGGGCGCCGGGGTCCGCGAGACCTTCACGGTCCGCAAGGTCTCCTTCTCCGTCGGCGTCGAGCGCACCTTCCCGGTGCACACCCCGATCGTCGAGAAGATCGAGCTCGTCACCCGCGGTGACGTGCGTCGCGCGAAGCTGTACTACCTCCGTGAGCTCCGCGGCAAGGCCGCGAAGATCAAGGAGAAGCGCGACAACTGAGCGCCTTTCGGACGTCACAGCGGGGCCGGATAACATCTGGCTCCGATGGACACCGAAGCACAGCCGACGGAGCGCGACCGCTCCTCCCGCCCCGCACCAGGGGCCGCGGAGGGGCGGTCGCGTTTCGCGTTGGTGTCGAGAATCACCCGGTGGCTGCCCGGCGGCCGGATCTCCCTGGCCCTGCTGCTCTGCCTGGTCTTTCTTTTGCTGATCAGTACGTTCGTGGTCAGACCTTTCCAGATTCCTAGCGGATCCATGGAAAACGGATTGAGGATCGGGGACCGCGTTCTCGTAAATAGGTTGGCGTACCGTTTCGGTGCCGAGCCGCGGCGGGGAGATGTGGTCGTGTTCGACGGAACCGGGTATTTCGGGGACGGGGACTACATCAAGCGGGTTGTGGGTGTGGGGGGAGACCACGTGGTCTGCTGCGACAAGAAGGGGAGGATCGAGGTGAACGGCCGGTCGGTCGACGAGTCGGGCTTCCTGTACCCCGGCGACAGCCCCTCCTCGGTGCCCTTCGACGTCGAGGTGCCCGACGGCACCCTGTTCGTCCTCGGCGACCACCGCAGCGTCTCCAGCGACTCCCGGGACCATCTGGGCTCACCGGGCGGCGGCATGGTCCCCGTCGACGACGTCCTCGGGCGGACCGACTGGATCATCTGGCCCGCCGGCCACGCCACCCGCCTGCCCCGTTCCGCCGCCTACGCGCGCGTACCCGCAGAGGGGGGCGCGCATGGGTAACCGCGGCAAACCGCGCGGTGTGTCGAGCACCGCCGCCGACAATCTGCTGCCCACCGGCGTGCGGCGTTCCGCCAGCCCCGCGGGGGGCCGCTCGCGCGCGGAGCGACGCCAGCTCCAGCGCAAGGTGAAGCGGCGCAGGCGGCGCGGTGCGGTCAAGGAGATACCCCTCCTGGTCGGCGTGGCCGTCCTCATAGCCCTCGTCCTGAAGACGTTCCTCGTCCAGGCGTTCGTGATCCCGTCCGGCTCCATGGAGCAGACGATCCGGATCGGCGACCGCGTCCTGGTCGACAAGTTCACCCCGTGGTTCGGCTCCGAGCCGAAGCGCGGGGACGTCGTCGTCTTCAAGGACCCCGGCGGCTGGCTCCAGGACGAACAGACCACGACGAAGAAGGACGACCCCGTGGTCGTCAAGCAGGTCAAGGAAGGGCTCACCTTCATCGGCCTGCTGCCGTCCGACAACGAGAAAGACCTGATCAAGCGGGTCGTCGGGGTCGGCGGCGACCGCGTCAAGTGCTGCGACACCGAGGGTCGGGTCACCGTCAACGGCGTCCCCCTGAGCGAGACGGACTACCTGTATCCCGGGAACGCCCCGTCCACCCAGCAGTTCGACATCACCGTCCCCGAGGGGCGGCTGTGGGTGATGGGTGACCATCGTGCCAACTCCGCGGACTCCCGCTCGCACCAGGACACCGACTACGGCGGCACCGTGTCCCTGGACTCGGTGGTGGGGCGCGCCAGGGTCATCGCCTGGCCCTTCGGCCACTGGAACATGCTGGACGAACCGAAAACTTACTCTTCCGTTGCCGACTCGGTGCCCGGGGCGACCGCAGCTTCCCAGGCGTCGCTTAGGGTTGCTCAAGACGATCCGAACGAAGCGATCCAACTCCCGAGCCCTGCGGAACTCCCGCTCGTTATGGGAGTGGTGGGCCTGCGCCGTACTTGGGGCAGGCGGCGGCACAGAGTAAGGAGTTGGCGTGGGGGATGTGGCGGTTGGCGCACGGTCCGGGCACGACGGCGAGGAGCACCGCGGACGCCCCGTGGAAGCAGCCGACCCGGCCACGGACAGCGCCGTGACCTCCGGGAGTGACTCCGGGGCGACCGAGGACGGTACGGCTACGGAGGCCCGGGGAGGGGGGCCCGGCGATTCGGCCCCCCGCGTGAAGAAGCAGCGCTCCTTCTGGAAGGAGCTGCCCATCCTGGTCGGCATCGCGCTCGTGCTGGCGCTGCTGATCAAGACGTTCCTGGTGCAGGCCTTCTCGATTCCCTCCGACTCGATGCAGAACACCCTCCAGCAGGGTGACCGTGTGCTGGTCGACAAGCTCACGCCGTGGTTCGGCTCCGAGCCCGAGCGCGGCGAGGTCGTCGTCTTCCACGACCCCGACAACTGGCTGGCGGGCGAGCCGACGGCGGACCCGAACGCCGTACAGACGTTCCTCTCCTGGATCGGTCTCATGCCGTCCGCCACGGAGAAGGACCTCATCAAGCGCGTCATCGGTGTGGGTGGGGACACCGTCTCGTGCGAGGGCACCGGCCCGCTGAAGGTCAACGGCAAGGCGCTGTACGAGGCGTCCTACGTCTACGCCGGCAACACCCCGTGCAGCCAGGACGACCAGGGCGGCCAGTTCACCGTGAAGGTCCCCAAGGGCTACATCTGGGTGATGGGCGACCACCGCCAGAACTCCCGTGACTCGCGCTACAACCAGTCGGACAAGCACCACGGCATGGTGCCGGTCGACGACGTCGTGGGCCGCGCCGTCGTGAAGGCCTGGCCGATCAACCGCTGGGGCACGCTGCCCAAGCCGGACACCTTCGACCAGGCCGGCATCAACGACAGCTCGTCGGCCTCCGCCGCCCTGACGGTCGCGCCGCAGGGGATCGCCCTTGCCGGTGTGGTGCCGGTGGCGCTGTGGCGGCGCCGGAAGACCGCCGTCGAACGGACCCGCTGAGCACCACCCGGCCGACCGGAACGCCACCGCACTGCCACGGGCCTGGTGAAAGCTTTGCGGAGCTTGGCGCTCCGGCCGGGCAGGAGGGGCTGACCCGCTCAGGTACCGCCGGGTAGGGTGCGGGTCCATGGGTGGCGAGAGCACTACACGTACGGCCCCGCGCAGCGGGGGCACCAGCACGGGCCCGGTGGGCGGCCGGACCGGACAGCGACTGTCCGGACTGGCCGTCGCGCTGGGCCTGGTGCTGTTTCTCGGGGGATTCGCCTGGGGAGCGGTGCTGTACCTGCCGTACACCGTGCCCACCGGTTCGATGACGCCCACGATCGACGTCGGCGACCGGGTGCTCGCACAGCGCGTCGACGGCGACGACGTACGCCGGGGCGACGTCGTCGTCTTCACCGACAAGACCTGGGTGTCCAACGCGCCGGTGGTCAAGCGGGTCGTCGCGGTCGGCGGCGACACGGTCTCCTGCTGCACGGACGGGAAGCTGACCGTCAACGGCAAGGAGATCGACGAGACCTATCTCAAGGGCAGCGTGGTGGAGGACAAGTCCATCCCGACCGTGAAGGTGCCCAAGGGCCGCCTGTTCCTGCTCGGCGACGAGCGCCAGGGCTCGCTGGACTCCTCCGCCCACCTCACGGACGCCGCCCAGGGCACTGTGGCACGCTCGGCCGTGACCGCTCGTGTGGACGCCGTCGTCTGGCCCATGAAGGGCATGCTGGAGCGCCCCACGGCCTTCGAGCCGCTCGGCCCAGCGTCCTCGCCCGGCCCGCTGCGTACGATCTTCTTCCTGATCGTCGCCGGTGGGGCGCTGGTGCTGGGCGGCGGGGCGTACGGGCCGGTGGCCAAGCTCTTCGGCGGGCGCTCCGGCGTCCGGACGGAGCCCGCCGGTGCCCGCTGAGGCGTCGGCCGCGGACGGGGACTCGTCCGGAGGCGGGCTGCGCAAGGTGGCCCGGGTGGTGCTGCTCGATCCCGAGGACCGCATCCTGCTGCTGCACGGCCACGAGCCGGACGATCCGGCCGACGACTGGTGGTTCACCCCCGGCGGCGGACTGGAGGGCGACGAGACCCGTGAAGAGGCCGCTCTGCGGGAACTCGCCGAGGAGACCGGCATCACCGAGGTGGAGCTCGGGCCGGTGCTCTGGCGACGGACGTGCTCGTTCCCGTTCGCGGGACGCCGCTGGGACCAGGACGAGTGGTACTACCTGGCCCGTACGACGGTGACGGCCACCGGGGCCACGGCCCTGACCGAGCTGGAGCGACGCAGCGTCGCCGGAGCGCGCTGGTGGACGTGTCAGGAACTGACCCGGGCACATGAGACGGTGTATCCGACCAGACTCGCCGAGCTGCTGCGCAGGCTGCTCGACGAAGGTCCCCCCGCCGGGCCCGTGACCCTCGACACCGAAATCGTCTAGGTGCTGACGGGACTGGCGCACAATGGTGGGATCGCACGGCTGAAGGGGAACATGCCATGAGCGCCGAGGACCTCGAGAAGTACGAGACCGAGATGGAGCTCAAGCTCTACCGGGAGTACCGCGATGTCGTCGGTCTGTTCAAATACGTGATCGAGACCGAGCGGCGCTTCTACCTGACCAACGACTACGAGATGCAGGTGCACTCGGTTCAGGGTGAGGTGTTCTTCGAGGTGTCCATGGCGGATGCGTGGGTGTGGGACATGTATCGGCCAGCTCGCTTCGTGAAGCAGGTCCGGGTGTTGACGTTCAAGGACGTGAACATCGAGGAGCTGAACAAGAGTGATCTGGAGCTGCCGGGCGGGTGAGACCGGCTCGGGCCGTGTGGCTCGTGTGGGTGACGGAGTTTTCCACAACCGCTGAGTAGTCCACCAAGATCAACTCGGTGCGCGGGGTTGCGTGATCGTTGGCGCCGGAGGTGGTGCCGACATGAACGCACGCAGTGCACTCGGCAAGTACGGCGAGAGTCTGGCCGCGCGGCGGCTGATCGAGGCCGGAATGACGGTCCTGGAGCGCAACTGGCGCTGTGGCAGGACCGGCGAGATCGACATCGTGGCACGGGACGGTGAGGCCCTCGTCGTCTGCGAGGTGAAGACCAGGCGGGCGGGTGCCTTCGAGCACCCGATGGCCGCGGTGACTCCCGAGAAGGCCGAGCGCCTGCGGAGCCTCGCCGCCTGCTGGATCCACGCCCACGGAGGAGCACCGCCGGGAGGCGTCCGCATCGACCTGGTGGGCGTCGTCCTGCCCCAGCGCGGCGCGCCCGTGGTCGAGCACGCGCGGGGGGTGGCCTGAGATGGCTTTCGCTCGTACGTGCTCGGTGGCGCTGGTGGGCGTCGAAGGGGTCGTGGTCGAGGTCCAGGCCGACCTGGAGCCAGGGGTCGCGGCCTTCACGCTGGTGGGGCTGCCGGACAAGAGCCTGACGGAGAGCCGGGACCGGGTCCGGGCGGCCGTCGTGAACTCGGGGGGTGAATGGCCCCAGAAGAAGCTCACGGTCGGCCTCAGCCCGGCGTCGGTGCCGAAAGCGGGTTCCGGATTCGACCTCGCTGTCGCGTGCGCCGTGCTGGGTGCCTCGGAGAGGATCGACCCCCACGTGCTCGCCGACATCGTGATGATCGGAGAGCTGGGGCTGGACGGCAGGGTCCGTCCGGTCCGGGGCATCCTGCCCGCGGTACTGGCCGCCGCGGACGCCGGCTACGTACAGGTCGTGGTGCCGGAGTGTGCCGCGGCCGAGGCCTCGCTGGTGCCCGGGGTCTCCGTGCTGGGCGTCCGCAGTCTGCGGCAGCTGATCGCGGTCCTCGCGGACGAACCGGTGCCCGACGAGGAGCCGCACGAGCCGGGCCGCCCCGATCCGCTGCTGGCCGGCCTGCGCGTGCCGGGCACCGGCGCCGCCACCGGCATGCACAGCGCCGGAGCCGCTCAGCAGGACCACGGACACGACCTGGCCGACGTCGTCGGTCAGACCTCGGCGCGCACGGCCGTGGAGGTCGCCGCGGCCGGTGGCCATCACCTGTTCCTGGAGGGGCCGCCCGGCGCGGGCAAGACCATGCTCGCCGAGCGGCTGCCCGCGGTGCTGCCCCGGCTGGCCCGGGAGGAGTCGCTCGAGGTGACGGCGGTGCACTCGGTGGCGGGTCTGCTGCCACCGGGCAAACCCCTGATCGACGTCGCCCCCTACTGTGCACCGCACCACTCGGCCACCATGCAGGCCCTCGTCGGCGGCGGACCCGGTATCGCCCGTCCGGGCGCGGTGTCGCTGTCTCATCGAGGCGTCCTCTTTCTGGACGAGACACCCGAGTTCAACACCCAGGCCCTCGACGCGCTGCGGCAGCCACTGGAGGCGGGGCACGTGGTGATCGCGCGCAGCGCGGGTGTCGTACGGTTCCCGGCGAAGTTCCTGATGGTGCTCGCGGCCAACCCGTGCCCCTGCGGCCGTTTCTCGCAGACCGACGACTTCTGCGAGTGCCCGCCCTCGGCCGTCCGCCGCTACCAGGCCAGGCTCTCCGGCCCGCTGCTCGACCGGGTCGACCTGCGGGTGCAGGTGGACCGTGTCACGCGTGACCAGCTCGCCGGACGCGGTGCCCGGGGTGAGTCGACCGCCGTGGTCGCCGACCGGGTGCGGGCCGCCAGGGAACGGGCGGCGGTGCGCTTCACCGGCACCCCGTGGCGGACCAACAGCGAGGTGCCCGGACGCGAGCTGCGCAGCCGCTGGCACGCCGTGCCCGGGGCGATGGACGAGGCCGAGCGCAATCTGGAGCGGGGCGTCCTGACCGCCCGGGGACTCGACCGCGTCCTGCGTGTCGCCTGGACCGTCGCGGACCTCGTCGGACACGACCGCCCGGACGCGACGGACGTCGCCCTGGCGCTGCAACTGCGCACCGGAGTGCCCCGGGGCGTGCCCATGGCGATCGGGGCGCCGGCATGACCGGCGACGAACCCGAGGCCGAGCTGCTCGACCGCGTCTTCCTCGCTCGGGTCGTCGAACCCGGCGACGAGGCCGCGGGGCGCTGGGTCCGGGAGCGGGGCGTGGCGGAGGTGGCCGCGCGGCTGCGCGGGTGCGGTGAGCCGTTGCCGGGAGTGAGCGAGAAGCGGTGGGGTGGAATGCGGGCCAGAGCCCGGGTGGCCGCGCCGCGCCGGGATCTCGCGGTCGCGTACGAGGCCGGGGCGCGGTTCCTCGTTCCCGGGAGCGCCGAGTGGCCGGGGCAGCTCGACGACCTCGGGGACGCGCGGCCGCTCGGACTGTGGGTGCGGGGGCGGCCCAGCCTGCGGATGTGGGCGCTCAGGTCCGTCGCCCTCGTCGGGGCCCGTGCCTGTACCGAGTACGGGGCCCACATGGCGGCCACCCTAGCCACCGGGCTCGCCGAACTCGGGTGGGTCGTCGTGTCCGGCGGGGCCTACGGGGTCGACGGCGCCGCCCATCGCGGTGCCCTCGGCGCAGGCGGTGCCACCGTCGCCGTCCTGGCCTGCGGGGTCGACCGGCCCTATCCGCGCGGACACACCCAGTTGATCACCAGGATCGCGGAACAGGGCCTGGTGATCGGGGAGTTGCCGCCCGGCGATCATCCGACTCCCAGCAGATTCGTGCTGCGCAACAGGGTGATCGCCGCCCTCACCCGGGGCACCGTGGTCGTCGAGGCCGCCCACCGCAGCGGCTCACTGGTCACCGCCCGGGCGGCACAGCGGTTGGGACGTCACACGATAGGGGTGCCCGGCCCGGCCACCAGCAGCTTGTCCGCGGGGGTGCACGAACTGCTGCGCGGGGACGCCACGCTGGTCACGGACGCCGCGGAAGTCGCCGAGCTGGTCGGCGACATGGGAGAGCTGGCCCCCGACCGGCGCGGACCCGTGCTGCCGCGCGATCTGCTGGACCCGGAGGCGCGAAGGGTCCTGTCCGCCCTGCCCGGGCGGCGGGAGGCCGGGGTCGACGAGATCGCGCGCGGTGCGCAGACGACCCGGGACGACGCCGTCGCGAGACTGTACGAACTCCGTTCACTTGGTTACGTCGAACGACACGGCGACGGCTGGAAGTTGACACGCCAGGCGATGATCTCCGTCCGGGGCGGCCGCGGCCCGAGTTGACCGAGCGTGTTCGGCCGTCCGGGGGAACCCCGAAGCCCTTGGGAATTCCCGCAGTTGGGGAGTTCCGTTGATCACATGGGGCGACGGCCGCGCCTCCCGGGAACGGTCCGCGGATCGTCTCCGGGACGAACCCCGGCATGCTGTTTGCGCACTGCGACTGTTCAGTCACGCTACGCTCACGGGGATTCCGACGCACTCCACGTACATCGCGTACTTCAGGCAGAACGGCACAAGGCGACGAATGCCCCAGCACACTTCCGGGTCCGACCGGGCGGCCATCCCCCCAGCCGCCCGTGACGGTGGCAGCGTGCGGCCGCCGGCTCCCTCGACGCTCGACGAGCTGTGGCGGTCGTACAAGGCGACGGGAGACGAGCGGCTGCGAGAGCAGCTGATCCTGCACTACTCCCCGCTCGTGAAGTACGTCGCCGGGCGGGTGAGCGTCGGCCTGCCGCCCAACGTCGAGCAGGCGGACTTCGTCTCCTCGGGGGTCTTCGGGCTCATCGACGCGATCGAGAAGTTCGACATCGACCGGGAGATCAAGTTCGAGACGTACGCGATCACCCGGATCCGGGGCGCGATGATCGACGAACTGCGGGCACTGGACTGGATCCCGCGATCCGTGCGGCAGAAGGCGCGCAACGTCGAGCGGGCGTACGCGACCCTGGAGGCGCGGCTGCGACGGACGCCGACGGAGGGGGAGGTCGCCGGCGAGTTGGGGATCGCGGTGGACGATCTCCACGCGGTCTTCAGCCAGTTGTCGCTGGCCAACGTGGTGGCGCTGGAGGAGCTGCTGCACGTCGGGGGCGAGGGCGGCAACCGGCTGAGCCTCATGGACACGCTGGAGGACACCGCCGCGGACAACCCCGTGGAGGTCGCCGAGGACCGGGAGCTCAGACGGTTCCTCGCGCGGGCCATCAACACGCTGCCCGAGCGGGAGAAGACCGTCGTGACCCTGTACTACTACGAGGGGCTCACGCTCGCCGAGATCGGGAACGTGCTGGGAGTGACCGAGAGCCGGGTCAGCCAGATCCACACCAAATCCGTGCTGCAGCTCCGGGCGAAGCTGGCCGGCTTCGGTCGCTGACCTGGCCGGACGGCCGGCTGGTCGCGGCTGGTCGACTGGAGTGACTCCCGCCCGGAGTGGTGCATCCGTACAGTGGTTGACGTGCCAAGGATTCGAGCGGCCTCCGTGGCCGAGCACCGGTCGATGCAGCGAGCCGCCCTGCTGGACGCGGCTCGCTCTCTGCTGTCCGAGGGCGGGACGGAGGCGCTGACCTTCCCGGCTCTCGCCGAGCGGACGGGACTCGCGCGGTCGTCCGTGTACGAGTACTTCCGGTCGAGGGCCGCCGTGGTCGAGGAGCTGTGCGAGGTCGACTTCCCGGTGTGGGCCGCGGATGTCTCGGCCGCGATGGCCTCGGCTCAGGGGGCGGAGGCCAAGGTCGAGGCCTATGTGCGGCGGCAGCTGACGCTGGTGGGGGACCGGAGGCACCGAGCCGTCGTCGCCATCTCGGCGAGTGAGCTGGACGCGGGGGCCCGGGAGAAGATCCGGGCGGCGCACGGCGGACTGATCGCGATGATCGTCGAGGCGCTCGCAGAGATGGGGCATGAGCAGCCTCGACTGGCGGCGATGCTGGTGCAGGGGGTCGTGGACGCCGCTGTGCGGAGGATCGAACTGGGGGCCGCGGAGGAGCCTTCGGCGATCACCGAGGCTGCGGTCTCGATGGCGCTGCGAGGCGTGCGAGGCTGAGGTTTTCGCTCGCCGCGCTTGCGGGGCGGCCGTACTTACGGGGACGGCCGCGCTTGCGGGGGCGGGCCGCCTTGCGCGACCGGCCGAGGTCAGGGCAAGGGGACATCAGGGCAAAGGGACATCGAGTACGGGGAGCAGTCGCGACGGGCCCCTGCGCAGGAGCCACGGCGGGAGCAGGGACAGCGGGTCGAGGTAGGTCTCGCCTCTGCGCAGACCCCAGTGCATGCACGTGGTCGCGCAGTGGGAGCCCGTGGGGTCCACCGTTCCCACCACCTCGCCCGCCTCCACCTCGTCGCCCTTCTCCACCGACGCCGTCACCGGTTCGTAGGTGGTGCGAAGGTCTGTGCCCGTCAGTTCCACCGAGACGACCCCCTTGCCCGCCACCCGGCCCGCGAAGGACACCCGGCCCGCCGCCACCGCCCGTACCGAAGTGCCGGCAGATGCTGCCAGATCGACGCCCCGGTGACCGCGGCCGTACACCGTCGCCGGAGGTTCCCAGCCGCGCAGGACCGCCGGGCGGCGGGTGCCCACGGGCCAGGTGCGGCCCACGACCGGTACCGAGACGTCCGTGCCCGCCGGCTTCATGGGGTTCGGTGGGGGCGGCGGGCGAAGCGGCAGAACCGCCAGGACCAGCAGCAACAACCCCAGCGCCGTACCCGCACATCGTTTCGCTCGCATCCCCGAACCGTGCCGCACCCGGCCGCGTCACGGCTGGCACCTGTGGACTACTCCCGGGTTGTGGACAGCGGCGTCACCCGGTACTCCGCCGGTCCCGTACACTTCTTCTGGCGATCCGGGTGACCGGGTCGACTTCGCACGCCCCGACATCAGGCCGTCACGCGGTCGGTGTCAGCGCCTCTCGGTCCTTTGTGGCAAGGCGCGTCGCGGGCGTCAGGCGCGAGTGCCCTCCGGTACCCGCGGTACAACCGAGAACACCAAGGAGAACGGCCATGGCCGTCGTCACGATGCGGGAGCTGCTGGAAAGCGGCGTCCACTTCGGTCACCAGACCCGTCGTTGGAACCCGAAGATGAAGCGCTTCATCTTCACGGAGCGCAACGGCATCTACATCATCGACCTGCTCCAGTCGCTGTCGTACATCGACCGCGCCTACGAGTTCGTCAAGGAGACCGTCGCCCACGGCGGCACGGTCATGTTCGTCGGCACGAAGAAGCAGGCGCAGGAGGCCATCGCCGAGCAGGCCACCCGCGTTGGCATGCCCTACGTCAACCAGCGCTGGCTGGGCGGCATGCTCACCAACTTCTCGACCGTCTACAAGCGTCTGCAGCGCCTCAAGGAGCTCGAGCAGATCGACTTCGAGGACGTCGCCGCGTCCGGTCTGACCAAGAAGGAGCTTCTCGTGCTCTCGCGCGAGAAGGCCAAGCTGGAGAAGACCCTCGGTGGTATCCGCGAGATGTCCAAGGTGCCCAGCGCCGTCTGGATCGTGGACACCAAGAAGGAGCACATCGCGGTCGGCGAGGCCCGGAAGCTCAACATCCCGGTCGTCGCCATCCTCGACACCAACTGCGACCCCGACGAGGTCGACTACAAGATCCCCGGCAACGACGACGCGATCCGCTCCGTCACGCTGCTCACCCGTGTGATCGCCGACGCCGTCGCCGAGGGCCTCATCAGCCGCTCGCGCGTCGCCACCGGTGACAAGGGCGAGAAGGCCGCGGGCGAGCCGCTCGCCGAGTGGGAGCGCGACCTGCTCGAGGGCGGCGAGAAGAAGGCCGAGGAGGCTCCCGCCGAGGCCGCTCCGGCCGCGGACGCCGCCGAGGCTCCTGCTGCCGAGGCCCCGGCCGCCGAGGCTGAGGCTCCCGCCGCCGAGGCTGAGGCTCCCGCCACCGAGGCTCCCGCCACCGAGGCTCCCGCCGAGGCCGCTCCGGCCGCGGACGCCGAGCAGGCCTGATCCGTCAGCGTCAGGGGTGACGGCGGGAGCGGACCGAATCCATCAGCGCCTTCGGCGCGGTGATTTTCCGCTCCCGCCGTTCACCCGTAGGTCAGCGGAGAGTCGGCGGCCCCTGGCTACATGGGGGCCGCAGACCCCGTAGATCTTCGATCTTCCAGACTTCGAGAAAGATTCACAGACTCATGGCGAACTACACCGCCGCCGACGTCAAGAAGCTCCGTGAGCTCACGGGCGCCGGCATGATGGACTGCAAGAAGGCGCTGGACGAGGCCGAGGGCGACGTCGAGAAGGCTGTCGAGGCGCTTCGCATCAGGGGCCAGAAGGGCGTCGCCAAGCGCGAGGGCCGCTCCGCCGAGAACGGCGCCGTGGTCTCGATCATCGCCGACGACAACTCCTCCGGTGTCCTGGTCGAGCTGAAGTGCGAGACGGACTTCGTCGCCAAGGGCGAGAAGTTCCAGGCCGTCGCGGGCCAGATCGCCGAGCACGTCGCCGCGACCTCCCCGGCCGACCTGGAGGCCCTGCTCGCCTCCGAGATCGAGGCCGGCAAGACCGTCCAGGCGTTCGTGGACGAGGCCAACGCCAACCTCGGCGAGAAGATCGTCCTGGACCGCTTCGCGCAGTTCACCGACGGTTACGTGACCGCGTACATGCACCGCACGATGCCCGACCTGCCCCCGCAGATCGGTGTCCTCGTCGAGCTGGACAAGCCGGACGCGGAGACCGCTCGCGGTGTCGCCCAGCACATCGCCGCCTTCGCGCCGAAGTACCTCTCCAAGGAGGACGTGCCGGCCGAGGTCGTCGAGTCCGAGCGCCGTATCGCCGAGGAGACCACCCGCGCCGAGGGCAAGCCCGAGGCCGCGATCGCCAAGATCGTCGAGGGTCGCGTCAACGGGTTCTTCAAGGACGCCACGCTGCTCGGTCAGCCGTACGCCCTCGACCCCAAGAAGTCGGTCCAGAAGGTCCTGGACGAGGCCGGTGTCACCCTGAAGCGCTTCACGCGTATCAAGGTCGGCATCTGAGTCCGTACCGCGAGCGACGCGCGGGCCCTATAGGGTCGTCAGCAGTCGTCCGGTACGCCGCCACGCACGCGCGTGGCGGACGACAGCAGATCTGACGAGGAGGCCATTGCCGCGCATGGGATGCGAACCAGTCCCCACCGGCAGTGGCCTTCTTCGTATGTGCAACAGGTGAAAGAGGCGGGATCCCATGACCACCAAGGCCCAGAAGAGCGACGACGGCAAAGTACGCGGCCGGTTTCTGCTGAAGCTGTCCGGAGAGGCGTTCGCCGGTGGCGGGGGCCTGGGTGTGGACCCCGACGTGGTGCACAAGATCGCTCGTGAGATCGCCGCAGTCGTCCGGGACGGCGCCGAGATCGCCGTCGTCATCGGCGGCGGCAACTTCTTCCGCGGTGCCGAACTCCAGCAGCGCGGCATGGACCGCGCCCGCTCGGACTACATGGGCATGCTCGGCACCGTCATGAACTGCCTCGCCCTCCAGGACTTCCTGGAGAAGGAGGGCATCGACAGCCGGGTGCAGACCGCCATCACCATGGGCCAGGTCGCCGAGCCGTACATCCCGCTGCGTGCCGTGCGCCACCTGGAGAAGGGCCGCGTGGTCATCTTCGGCGCCGGTATGGGCATGCCGTACTTCTCCACCGACACCACCGCCGCGCAGCGCGCCCTGGAGATCGACGCCGAGGCGCTGCTGATGGGCAAGAACGGCGTGGACGGGGTCTACGACTCCGACCCGAAGGCCAACCCCGACGCGGTCAAGTTCGACTCCCTCGGATACGGCGAGGTCATCACCCGTGACCTGAAGGTCGCCGACGCCACGGCCGTCACGCTGTGCCGCGACAACAAGCTCCCGATCGTGGTCTTCGAGCTCCTGACGGAGGGAAATATCGCGCGAGCCGTCAAGGGTGAGAAGATCGGCACGCTGGTGGGTGACCAGGGCAGCCGGGACTGACGCGGGTTACACCCGGTCCCTGACCGGGGGATGGACAATGTCCTGCCGGTCGGGAACCGTGCAGGAAGAAGACGCGACGCAGCCGGCCGCCGCCCCACGCACATGGAACAGCAGCCGGGCCTACTCAAGACACGCAGGAGCAAGTGGTGATCGAAGAGACCCTCCTCGAGGCCGAGGAGAAGATGGAGAAGGCCGTCGTGGTCGCCAAGGAGGACTTCGCCGCGATCCGCACCGGGCGTGCGCACCCGGCGATGTTCAACAAGATCGTGGCCGACTACTACGGTGCGCCGACGCCGATCAACCAGCTGGCTTCGTTCTCCGTGCCGGAGCCGCGCATGGCCGTGGTGACCCCGTTCGACAAGACCGCCCTGCGCAACATCGAACAGGCGATCCGTGACTCCGACCTGGGCGTCAACCCGAGCAACGACGGCAACATCATCCGAGTGGTGTTCCCCGAGCTCACCGAGGAGCGCCGCCGCGACTACATCAAGGTGGCCAGGGCCAAGGCCGAGGACTCGCGCGTGTCCATCCGCTCGGTCCGCCGCAAGGCCAAGGACGCGATCGACAAGCTCGTCAAGGACGGCGAGGTCGGCGAGGACGAGGGCCGCCGTGCGGAGAAGGAACTCGACGACGCGACGCACAAGTACGTCGCCCAGGTGGACGAGCTCCTCAAGCACAAGGAAGCGGAGCTTCTCGAGGTCTGATGAACGACTCTTCCTGGGCGACTCCGCCACACGCCGGGTACTGGGGGCCGTCCGACCAGGGGCCTGTCCAGGGGGCTGCCCCGGCGGGTCCCGCGTACGATGCGCATGACGCGCAGCACACTCGCCCCATGCCCATCGTGCCCGACGGACCCGCTGTACCTCGGTATGGCGACGACCAGGATGACGACCGGGGGACCGCTCGGCTGAGCGGTCTTTCGTTCCGGGGCGAGGCGTCCCATGACGGGATGTCTCGTGTCGGGATGTCCCATGACGGCATGTCCCATGACGGGGCCTTCCGTGAAGAGACCGCATCGGCGCAGCCCTACGCGGCGGCGCCGCAGAAGCAGGATCCGGAGCCCATGCCCGACGCCCCGCAGCCGGCACCCGCGCCGCAGAAGAAGAGCGCGGGGCGGGACCTGGGCGCGGCCATAGGGGTCGGCGTCGGACTCGGCGCGGTGATCATCGCGTCGCTGTTCTTCGTCAAGGCCGCGTTCGTCGGCGTGATCGTGGTCGCTGTGGTGGTCGGGCTCTGGGAGCTGACGAAGCGGCTGGAGGAGCGCAAGGGCATCAAGGCGCCGCTCGTGCCGCTGGCGCTCGGCGGGGCCGCGATGGTCGTCGCCGGGTACGTCCGCGGCGCCGAGGGGGCCTGGGTCGCCATGGCGCTCACGGCACTCGCCGTCCTCGCCTGGCGGATGACGGAACCGCCGGAGGGCTACCTCAAGGACGTCACGGCGGCTGTCTTCGCGGCGTTCTACGTCCCGTTCCTGGCCACCTTCGTCGCCATGATGCTGACGGCCGAGGACGGGGCGGCTCGCGTCCTGACCTTCCTGCTCCTGACCGTGGTCAGCGACACCGGCGCCTACGCGGTCGGCTGGCGCTTCGGCGCCCACAAGCTCGCGCCGCGCATCAGCCCCGGCAAGACCCGGGAGGGCCTGGCCGGAGCGGTGGCGTTCGCGATGGCGGCGGGCGCGCTGTGCATGGAGTTCCTGATCGACGACGGCAGGTGGTGGCAGGGCCTGTTGCTCGGGCTCGCGGTCGCGGCCAGCGCGACACTGGGTGACCTCGGCGAGTCCATGATCAAGCGGGACCTCGGCATCAAGGACATGGGCACGCTCCTGCCGGGCCACGGCGGCATCATGGACCGTCTGGACTCACTGCTGCCGACGGCGCCCGTGGTGTGGCTGCTGCTGGTGCTGTTCGTGGGCTCCGGCTGACGTCGCCCGTACGGCTCGTGTGGCCCCCGTCCTGTTCTCAGGGCGGGGGTCAAGTCGTTGGGCGGGGGCCGGGTCGTTGAGGTCGCAAGAGCCCGCTCTTTGCATTTCGCCAAGGCGGGCATGGCACAGACCGGGTCGGCGCAAATTGTGTGTCAGGCCTTGCTTCGCAGACGTAAAAAGAGCCGTTTCCACGGGATCTCGTCCGGGATGCTGACCGTCGCGTCGGTTTTCGAACGGGGGAGCGGGATGAGCGAGCAGTTCGGGGTGGACCCCGACACGTTGACGGATCTGGCGGGCAGGTTCGACCGGGAGGCGACGGGGCTTGCCGGGCCCATCGCAACGTTCTCGGGAAGCGCGGCCGAGATCGGCCAGGCGTTCGGACTGCTGGGGAGCTGTGACGGGGCGACGGAGAAGTACCGGCAGCTGCTGGAGAACACCGTCAAAGCGCTCGGGCATCTCCCGGACGTGCTCAGGACCGACAGCGACCGGCTGCGGCTGAACGCCACCCACTACGCGGATTCGGACCGGACCGCCCTCGGATATCTGCACACCGCGGCCTCCAGCGGCCGCCCGTGAACGTCAACGGCTGGATCGACGGCAAGGTCCTGGAGATCCTCCAGGCGTCCGGCGTGGAACTCCCCGGTGGCGACGGCGACACGCTCCGGGCGATCGCCCGTTCCTGGGACGCCATGGGCACCGAACTGACGGATGTCGTGCGGGCCGTGGACTCCGCGATCGCCGGGGTCGACCGGCAGGGCTGGCACGGAGCCGCCCGGGACGCCTTCGAGAAGCACTGGGGCGAGCAGAAGAAGGCCGTCCAGGACATCGCCGCCGACTTCCATCACGTCGCCGACGGCCTGCGGTCCTACGCGGACGAGATCGACGGGATCAACAAGGAGATCATCGACATCTGCGTCGAGATCGCCGAGATGGAGATCGCCGGGGTCGCGCTGTCGTTCTTCACCGGCTTCCTCTCCGACCTGGTCGCCAACACAGCGGTGGCGGAGCGGGTGGCCAAGGTCGTGGACCTGGTCCGCTTGTTCACGTCGGCGGCGGAGAAGGTGGGCGGTCTGCTGGAACGGCTCGGCGCGAGCGGAGCCGAACAGACGGCGAAGCTCGTGGAGTGGCTGGCCACGTTCGGGCGCTTCAGCGCGAAGGCCACCGAGACCTTCGTCACCAACTTCGTCGCCGACTCGGGCAGCCTGATGCTGAACCAGGCCGTCCACGGGCAGCCGGTGACGGTCGGCGACGACCTCAGGAACGGCGGGTGGGCCGCGGCGGGCACGACGGGGTTCGTCTCGGGAGCCGGAGCGTTGGGTACCCGCTTCGTCGGGACCGCCGGTGACCTCCTGAAGGGGGAGGGCCTGGTCGGAACCACGGTCAACGGCGCGGCCGGCAATGTGGCAGGCGGCCTCACCGCCGACGCCATGAGCGGCCAGGACGCATCGACCATGGGCCAGGACGCCCTGACGAACGCTGCAACGGGTTCCTTCGGAAACGCCCAGAACCACGGGGTCGGCCACGCCCTGGAGCAGCACGGCAGTCTCGGCGGGGAGCACCTCAGCGACCGGGGGAAGCTCGCGGACGGAGCCTTCCGGAACACCGTGGGCACCACGCTCAACACCGGCGTGTACGCGGCCGGGACCGGCATCGAGGCCGACATCCAGGACCTGACGAAGGACGACAAGTGAGCGACCCCGGCGCCGTGCCCCTCGCGGCCGTGTTCACCCCCAACCCGGACCACCCCCTCACCTGGACCGGCCTGTTCGGATTCCTGATCCTGATCGTCGGCATCGGCATCGTGGTCCTCGGCGCGGTCTTGAGCGTCGCGCTGGTGCGGGGGATCCAGGACAGGAAATGGGGCGGGTACGTGATCGGACCGCTCGTCACCGCGATCGGCCTCGCTGTCTCGTACGGCGGTGTCCAGCTCCTTTGATCGGGGGGCCTGGATGATCTGCGACACTGGTATGGCTATGCCTAAGCCCGGAGAACTCACTTTCGTCGCCCCCCGCGGAGCCCAGAAGCCGCCGCGGCACCTCGCCGACCTCACGCCCGCCGAGCGCAAGGAGGTCGTGGCGGGGATCGGGGAGAAGCCGTTTCGTGCCAAGCAGCTCTCGCAGCACTACTTCGCGCGGTACGCGCACGACCCGGCGCAGTGGACGGACATCCCGGCCGGCGCGCGCGGCAAGCTCCAGGAGGCGCTGCTTCCCGAGCTCATGACCGTCGTGCGGCATCTGTCGACCGACCAGGGGACCACGCGCAAGACGCTGTGGCGGCTGTTCGACGGGACGCTCGTGGAGTCGGTGCTGATGCGGTACCCGGACCGGGTGACCATGTGCATCAGCTCGCAGGCGGGCTGTGGGATGAACTGTCCCTTCTGTGCCACCGGGCAGGCCGGGCTGGACCGGAATCTGTCCACCGCCGAGATCGTCCACCAGATCGTGGACGGGATGCGGGCGCTGCGGGACGGGGAGGTGCCGGGCGGGCCCGCGCGGCTGTCCAACATCGTCTTCATGGGGATGGGGGAGCCGCTCGCCAACTACAAGCGGGTCGTCGGCTCCATTCGCGCGCTCACCGATCCCGCCCCTGACGGGCTGGGGCTCTCGCAGCGCGGTATCACCGTGTCGACCGTCGGTCTCGTGCCCGCGATTCAGCGGTTCTCCGACGAGGGCTTCAAGTGCCGGCTAGCGATCTCCCTGCACGCGCCCGACGACGAGCTGCGCGACACCCTCGTCCCCGTGAACACACGGTGGAAGGTGCGCGAGGTGCTCGACGCCGGGTTCGAGTACGTCGAGAAGAGCGGACGTCGGCTGTCGATCGAGTACGCCCTCATCCGGGACATCAACGACCAGGCCTGGCGGGGAGACCGCCTCGGGCGGCTGCTCCGGGGCAAGCCCGTGCATGTGAATCTGATTCCGCTGAACCCGACTCCCGGGTCCAAGTGGACCGCCTCCCGGCCCGAGGACGAGAAGGCGTTCGTCGAGGCGATCGCCGCGCACGGGGTGCCGGTGACCGTCAGGGACACCCGTGGGCAGGAGATCGACGGGGCCTGCGGTCAGCTCGCGGCGACCGAGCGGTAGTCTGACGTACGTACACGTACGTACATCTTCATATCCGACAGGGGAGCGCCACAGCGCTGAGAGTGCGGCAATCGGGCCGCAGACCCTCTGAACCTCGCCCAGGTCATTCTGGGTAGGAAGTTCGGTCATCACCGTGAACAACAAGAAGTACTTTGCTGTCGTCGTCGGCCTGGGCATGCTCGGCCTGTCCGCCTGCGGATCGTCCGACGGCGGCACATCCTCCGACTCCAAGACCGTCACCCTGGTCAGCCACGACTCGTGGGCCGTCTCCAAGAGCGTCCTCGCCGACTTCGAGAAGAAGTCCGGCTACAAGGTGAAGGTCCTGGAGGACGGCGACGCCGGACAGGCCGTCAACAAGGCCATCCTGACCAAGGACAACCCGCAGGGCGACGTCTTCTTCGGCGTCGACAACACCCTGCTCTCCCGCGCGCTCGACAACGGCCTCTTCCAGCCGTACGAGGCGAAGGGCGCCGACGGGATCAAGGCCGAGTACCGGGTCGACCAGGACAAGCACCGGGTCACGCCCATCGACAGCGGCGACATCTGCGTCAACTACGACAAGGCCTGGTTCACCGCGCACAAGCTCCAGCCGCCGACGTCGTACGACGATCTGATCAAGCCCGCCTACAAGAACCTCCTCGTCACCGAGAACGCCTCCACCTCCTCGCCGGGACTCGGGTTCCTGCTCGGCTCGGCCGCGAAGTACGGCGACGACGGCTGGCAGGGCTACTGGAAGAAGCTCAAGGCCAACGGCGTCAAGGTCGTCGACGGCTGGGAGCAGGCCTACAACGACGAGTTCTCAGGTTCCGCAGGGGGGAAGAAGGCGAAGGCCGACCGGCCGCTCGTGGTGTCGTACGCCTCCTCGCCGCCCGCCGAGGTGATCTACGCGGACCCGAAGCCGACGACCGCGCCCACCGGGGTCGCGCAGGGCACCTGCTTCCGGCAGATCGAGTACGCGGGGCTGCTGAGCAACGCGAAGAACACCAAGGGCGGCAAGGCGTTCCTGGACTTCCTGCTCACCAAGGAGTTCCAGCAGGACATGCCGCTCAACATGTTCGTGTACCCGGTCGTGGACGGCGCCCAGGTGCCGGCCGAGTTCACCGAGTACGGTCCGCAGGCCAAGGATCCCGAGACCATGGACCCGGCGAAGATCGCCGACAACCGTGACGACTGGGTCAAGTCGTGGACCTCGCTCGTACTGAAGTAAGGCCCCGCCAGGGCGTCAGGAACGCGGCGGCCCGGCTCGGGCTCATGGCCGTGCCCGTCGCGTTCTTCGCCGTCTTCTTCGCCTATCCCGTCGCCGCGATCGTCACGCGCGGACTCAAGGCGGGCGGGACCTGGCAGTTCGGCAGGATCACCGACGTCCTCGCCCAGCCGGACATCCGGCACGTGCTGTGGTTCACCACCTGGCAGGCGCTCGCCTCCACCGCGCTCACGCTCCTGATCGCGCTCCCCGGCACGTACGCCTTCGCGCGCTTCGACTTCCCCGGCAAGCAGGTCCTGCGGGCCGTGGTCACCGTCCCCTTCGTGCTGCCGACGGTCGTCGTCGGTACGGCCTTCCTGGCACTCGTCGGAAGGGGCGGCCTCACGGACGACCTCTGGGGCGTACGGCTGGACACCACCGTGTGGGCGATCCTGCTCGCGCACGTCTTCTTCAACTACGCGGTCGTCGTACGGACCGTCGGCGGGCTCTGGGCGCAGCTGGACCCGCGTCAGGAGGAGGCCGCGCGGATGCTGGGCGCGTCCCGGCTCACGGCGTGGCGGACGGTCACGCTGCCCGCGCTCGCGCCCGCCGTGGCCGCCGCCGCGCTGATGGTCTTCCTCTTCACCTTCACCTCCTTCGGCGTGGTGCAGATCCTCGGCGGGCCGACGTTCTCGACCCTCGAGGTGGAGATCTACCGGCAGACCTCCGAGATCTTCGACCTGTCCACGGCCGCCGTGCTGACGCTGATCCAGTTCGTCGCGGTGGGCGCGGTCCTCGCCGTGCACGCCTGGACCGTACGGCGCCGGGAGACCGCCCTGCGGCTCGTCGACGCGTCCGTCACCGCCCGGCGGCCGCGCGGCGCGGGGGAGTGGGGGCTGCTGGCCGGCGTCGTGGGCAGCGTCGCCGTACTCCTCGTGCTGCCGCTCGCCGTCCTCGTGCAACGGTCGCTGGACACCTCCGACTTCGGCTACTACCGGGCGCTGACCCGCAGCGACGGCGGGGTCTTCCTCGTCGCGCCGATCGAGGCGGTCGGGAACTCGCTGGAGTACGCCCTCGCCGCGACCGCCCTCGCGGTGCTCGTCGGGGGGCTCGCGGCGGCGGCGTTGACGCGGCGGGACGCCGGGCGGTTCGTACGGGGTTTCGACGCGCTGCTGATGCTGCCGCTCGGGGTGTCCGCGGTGACCGTCGGCTTCGGGTTCCTGATCTCCCTCGACGAGCCGCCGCTGGACCTCAGGCAGTCCTGGATCCTGGTGCCGCTCGCGCAGGCGCTGGTCGGGGTGCCGTTCGTCGTCCGGACCATGCTGCCGGTGCTGCGGGCCGTGGACCACCGGCTGCGGGAGGCCGCCGCCGTGCTCGGGGCCTCGCCGTGGCGGGTGTGGCGGGAGGTCGATCTGCCCATGGTGCGGCGGGCGTTGCTGATCGCGGCAGGCTTCGCCTTCGCCGTGTCACTGGGTGAGTTCGGGGCGACCGTGTTCATCGCACGGCCCGACAACCCGACGCTGCCGGTCGCCGTGGCCCGGCTGCTCGGGCGGGCCGGGGACCTCAACTACGGCCAGGCGATGGCCCTCTCGACGATCCTGATGGTGGTGTGCGCGGTGGCGCTGCTGGTCCTCGAACGGCTGCGGACCGACCGGACCGGGGAGTTCTAGATGCTGCTGAGCCTTCAGGACGCGACCGTACGGTTCAGTGGGCGAGCCGTGCTCGACGGGGTGGACCTCGATGTCGCCGAGCACGAGATCGTGTGCGTGCTCGGCCCCAGCGGGAGCGGCAAGTCGACGCTGCTGCGGGCGGTGGCCGGGCTCCAACCGCTGGGCGACGGGCGGGTGTTGCTCGACGGGTGCGACCAGGACGGAGTGCCCGCGCACAAGCGCGGGGTCGGGCTGATGTTCCAGGACCACCAGTTGTTCCCGCAGCGGGACGTGGGCGCCAACGTGGCCTTCGGGCTGCGCATGCACGGGGCTTCGAGGGCGCAACAGGACGCGCGGGTGCGGGAGTTGCTGGATCTCGTCGGGCTTCCGGGTGCCGACCGGCGGGCCGTCGGCGCGCTGTCCGGCGGTGAGCAGCAGCGGGTCGCGCTGGCCCGGGCGCTCGCCCCCCGGCCCCGGCTGCTGATGCTCGACGAGCCGCTCGGTCAGCTGGACCGGTCACTGCGGGAGCGGCTGGTCGTCGAACTGCGGGAGCTGTTCGGGCGGTTGGGCACCACCGTGCTCGCGGTCACCCACGACCAGGGCGAGGCCTTCGCGCTCGCCGACCGGGTCGTGGTGATGCGGGACGGGCGGATCGCCCAGTCCGGTACGCCGCTCGAGGTGTGGCAGCGGCCGGCCGACGAGTTCGTGGCCCGCTTCCTCGGCTTCGAGAACGTGGTCGAGGGGACGGTGACGGGTGAGGCGGCGGACACGGCGTGGGGCAAGGTGCCGGTGCCTCCGGGCGCCGCCCAGGGAGTCCGGAGCGTGCTGGTGCGGCCCGCGGGAGTACGGCTCGTGACGGCCGAGGAGGGGCTACGCTGCACGGTCGCCGCGCGCACCTTCAAGGGCACGCATGTCGCCGTACACCTGCACCCCTCGGAAGGCGGCGGGCCGCGGTTGGAGGCCGCGTGTGCGCTGCGCGCGGCGCCGGAGGTCGGGGACGCGGTCGGGGTGGAGTTCGACCCGGACGAAATTGTGGTGCTGGGCTGACCAGGGCGGACCTACAGTGCGGGGCATGACCCTGCTCGCGCACGACCGTTACTGCGACGAGATCGCCCACCAGGTGGGCCTGTTGAGGGCTGTGGTGACCTCCGGGGCCGACCTGTCGGCGACCGTGCCGACGTGTCCGGACTGGTCGCTGGAGCGGCTGCTGCGGCACACCGGGGGCGCCCTGCGCTGGGCGGAGCTGATGGTGCGGACCCGGGCCAGGGAGGAAGTCCCGGAGGGTCACGTGCCGTTGGGGGAGGGGCCCGTGGGCGCCGCTGACCTCGACGCGTGGCTCGGTGAGACCGGCGAGACGCTCGTCGCCACGCTCCGCGAGGCAGGCCCGGACGCCGAGGTGTGGTCCTGGGCCGGCATTCCGACCTCGGGTTTCTGGGCCCGCCGGATGACCCACGAGCTCACCGTCCACCGTGCCGACGCCGCGCTCGCCGCCGGGCAGCCGTACGAGGTCGCCCCCGAGATCGCCGCCGACGCGATCGACGAGTGGCTGCAGATCGTGGAGTTCGTGCAGCGGGCCATGCCGCACGACGAGGCTACGCAGCTGCGGGGGCCGGGGCGCAGTATCCATCTGCACGCGACCGACGGGGCACCCGGGCTCGACGCCGAGTGGATCGTCGAGTTCACCGAGGACGTCATCGTGTGGCGGCGGGGGCACGAGAAGGCGACCGTGGCGCTGCGGGGACCGCTCACCGCCGTCATGCTCGCCTTCTACCGTCGACTGCCCCTGGACAGCCCGGAGCTGGAGGTTCTCGGGGAACGGGAGCTGCTGGAGTTCTGGCTGGAGCGGACCACGTTCGGATGACGGCACGGCTGTGGCCCGCCCCCGGACCGGGGACGGGCCACAGGACGTGGTGCGGGCGTCAGCGGCTGCTGCTCGCCCCACGACGGCGCAGGCCGAAGAACACCGCGCCGCCGCCGAGGGCGACGAGGGCGATGGCGATCCCGGCGATCAGGCCGGTGTTGGAGTTCGCACCGGTCTCGGCGAGGTTGGAGTCGCCGGCCGCGGGCGACGGGGCGTTGCTCTCGGCGGTCGCCGGAGCGGTGGTGCCCTCCGAGGCCGACGGGGTCGCAGTCGGGGCCGGGGACTCCTCGGCCGGGGTGCTGGCGGAGCCCGACGGGGTGGGCGTCGGGGTCGGCGTGTCCTCGGTCTTGCAGGCGGTCGCCGGGGTGGTCAGGTTGGGCTTGATGTCCTCGCCCTTGATGTAGGGCAGGGCCTCGACGTGGACGCGGTACTCGGCGTTGGGCGCCCAGTCCTCCTTGAAGGTGACGGTGGTGCCCTCCTTGGAGCCCTTCACCGTCTGCTCGCCGACCTTCTTCGCGTCGGCACCGTTGCTCTGCAGGTACACGGAGACGGTCGCCTCGACGCCGGACTTGTCCACGTCGGTGACGGTGATGACGCCCTGCGTGCCGTCACACTTGGCTTCGGCGGAGAACTCCTTGATGTTGCAGGCAAGGGCGTTGCCGGAAGCGCCGAGCACGATCGCGGTCGTGGCGGCGGCGACGCCGAGGAAGCGCGCGGCGCGGGAGGTGCGGCGGGATATGGGCGTAAATGCCACGTTCGTCCTTCACGGGGTGCGCAAATGCGGGGGGTGGAAGGGGTGGTGATGTGTCATCACCATCCTCACGAGTCTCACAGGTCTATAAGCGCTGCATAAGCAGTGTCAACGTGCAGGGGCCCTACAACCGTTGGCTTTGCATTCTTATTACCGTGTGAGACGTTTCAGTGCCGCCGGAGCCTGCTCGATCCGGTCAACAAGGGCGATTCGGGCCTCCATTGACCGCTCCCGCGCCAGCGCCTGGAGAAGTGGCCAGGTGGGCAGCCTCTCCGTCCAGTGGACGCGGTTCACGAGCACCATCGGCGTGGGTTCGCCGCGCGACTCGTAGTAGTTGGGCGTCGCGTTGTCGAAGATCTCCTGCACGGTGCCGGCGGCACCCGGCAGGAAGACCACGCCCGCGGTGGAGCGGGCCAGCAGGCCGTCCTCGCGGGTGGCGTTGGCGAAGTACTTGGCGATATGCGAGGCGAAGGCGTTCGGCGGCTCGTGCCCGTAGAACCAGGTCGGGATGCCGACGGAGTGACCGCCCCGGGGCCAGCGCGCGCGGATCTCGAAGGCGGCGCGCGCCCAGTCGGTGATCGAGGGAGTGAACGACGGCGCCTTGCCGAGGAGTTCGCACGCCTCGTCGAGCATGGTGTCGTCGAAGGGAGCCGCGTAGGCGCCGAGGTTGGCCGCCTCCATCGCGCCCGGGCCGCCACCGGTGGCCACGGTGAATCCGGCGCGGGTCAGTTCGCGGCCGAGGCGGGCGGCACCGGCGTAGACCTCCGTGCCGCGGGCCATCGCGTGGCCGCCCATCACCCCCACGACCCGCGCGCCGCGCAGGAGTTCGTCGAGGGCGTCGGAGACGGCGTCGTCGTGGACGGAGCGCAGCATCGACGCGTATATGTCGCCGTCGGCCTTGGTGCGCTGGAACCAGGCATAGGCGAGGGCGTCGGGGGTCTGCTCGTACCCCTTCTCCAGTCCGCCGAACAACTCGTCGGGGGAGTACAGGAGTCCGCGGTACGGGTCGAACGGCAGGTGCGGGACGGGCGGGAAGACCAGGGCGCCGTCCGCGCGCAGCTTCTCCGCGGCGTTCTCCCGCATCGGGCAGCCGAGGAAGACGGCGCCCGCGGTGTCGGTGGCCAGCAACTCCCTTGTCCGGTCGGTCAGATCGACGGACTGGACGCGGAATCCGCTGAGGGCGCCGCGGGCCGAGACGACCGCGTCGAACTCCTCGACCGTCTCGATCTCACGGTCGTCGTGATGTGCCGCATGGGCGGGGCTCGTCTGCACCCGCCCATGCTCGCACGCCGTGTCTGCCCGGGGGTCAGCCCTGGATCGCCGCCGGGTCCATCCACACGACCTCCCAGCCGTGCCCGTCGAGGTCGTCGAACGAGCGGCCGTACATGAAGCCCTGGTCCTGGACGTCGTCGTTGGCGGTGCCGCCCGCGGCGACCGCCTTCTCGACCAGTTCGTCGACCTTCTCGCGGCTCTCGGCGCTCAGACAGAGCAGCACCTGGCTGCTCTTCGTCGGGTCCGCGATCTCCTTCTTGGTGAAGGTCGAGTAGAACGGCTTCGTGAGCAGCATCGCGACGATGGTCTCGCTGATCACGACGGAGGCGGCCTTGTCGTCGCTGAACTGCTCGTTGAGCGAGTAGCCGAGCTCTGTGTAGAACTTCTTCGAGGCGTCGAGGTCGTTCACGGGAAGGTTGACGAAGATCATCTGCTGGTAGGTCGGCGCGGTCATCGGAGTCTCTCCCATCGGATGCGTGCTGTACGGGGGGTAGACGGGCGGGCGCGGCGGAACTCATCGGTGGGGAGAGATTTTTTTCCAGGGCGTCAGGGCGTCAGGGCGTCAGAGGGAGCGCCGCCAGCTCCGCCACGACCAGGGTGAGCGGGCCGAAGAGGGCCAGGAGGGCACCGGCGCGGAGGGCCGCGGCGCTGCGGAGCATGGTCGCGGGGGCGCCGAGGCGGACCAGTGCGGCCGTGGTGTCCGACCTCGCGTGCTTGGCCTCCACGGCCGCCGTCAGCAGCGTGGCGAGGGCGCAGCTCGTCACCAGGAGCAGGCCCAGAGTGGTGAGCGGACCCACTTCGGGGCCCGTGGGGCCGTACAGGGTGGTCATGGCGTAGGCGCCGGAGGCCACCGCGCACACGATGCCCAAGGGACGGCCGATCCGGTCTGCTTCCGCCATGAGGACCCGTCCGGCGAGGAGGCGGAGGGCGCCGGGCCGGGCGGACTGCAGGAGACGGCCGCACAGGTGGGTGAGGCCGGGTCCGGCCACAGCCAGTCCCACGGCGGTGAGGAGCCAGCCGGCGAGGACGGAGGGGGTGCTCGCGAGGCCGCCGGGGAGGGGGGCGGCGGGGGCGGTGCCGTGGCGGTTGGCGTAGGCCTCGACCGCTAGGCCCGCCGCGAGTACCGCGATGCCCCAGGGGAGGCCCTTGGGGGCTTCCTGCGGGGCAGGGGGCAGGGCACTGTCCCGGCCGGGGTCCAGGGGCTGGTTCTGGTCGGTGGGAGCGGGGATGCCGTCCGTCGGTGCTGCGGCCTCGCCCGTGCTCGGACGCGCGCGGAAACGGCCGTAGGTACCGAAGGGTTCCGTTGCCGCCGTCCTGCCGTACGCCCCGAACCGGCCGAACGACCGTGCCTGCCTCCTCGCCGAGGCCGGCCTGTCGTCCCGCGGTCGCAGGACGAGTGCCACCGTCACCGACGCGATCGCCGGGACCAGGCCCAGCAGGGTCAGCGCCGCGGGCCACGGGAGGGGCGCGTCCGCCGCCAGGAAGTCCGCCGCCGCTCCGTCGAAGGGCATGCCCGTCAGGTCGCCCCGCAGGTGGAGGAAGAACAGCAGCGCCAGCATCGAGCCGAGGGTGCAGGACAGGGCCGTGGTCGTGGCGGTGACGGCCATCAGGCGGGCCGGTCCGAGGCCGATCGCCGCGAGACCCGGGCGGGGCCGGGTGCCTGGGTCGGTGCGGGCGACCGCCAGGGCGAAGTGGACCGTCGCCGCCAGCGGAGACAGGCACCACGCGAGGCGGAGGACGGCGCCCGACGGGTCCTCGGGGTGGCTGATCGCGTGGCCGAGGGCGCACAGGAAGAGGAAGCCCGTGCCCGCCGACGCGAGTGCCACCAGGAGGCGGCGCAACTGTACGGCGGGACGGGCGCCCCGGGTCAGACGGAGAGCGAGCACGCGGTACGGCCTTCCGACTCGGCCATCGGGGGCAGGTGGACGGTGTTCACCCGACGCCCGTCCCGGAGGGTGACCGTGCGGTCCGCCAGAGCCGCGGTGTCGCTGTCGTGCGTCGCCAGGACCACGGTGATGCCGTGGGAGCGTGCCGCCGTCGTGAGCGTGCGCAGGACGTGCGCGCGGTCCGCCAGGTGCAAGGGAGCCGTCGGTTCGTCCGCGAACAGGACCGACGGGGCCGGGGCGAGGGCGCGGGCGACGCAGACGCGCTGGCGTTCGGACTGGGTCAGCTCGTGCGGGCGGCTGCGGGTCCGGTCGCCGATGTCGAGGCGCTCCAGCCACTCCAGCGCGGCGACCTTGGCCCGGCGGCGACCGGTGCCGCGCAGCATGAGGGGGAGGGCGGCGTTCTCCCAGGCGTTGAGCTCGGGGACGAGCACCGGGGCCGGGTCGATCCAGCCGAAGCGGTCACGCCGCAGGCGCTCGCGGGTCAGCGGGCCCATGGTGTGCACGGGCACGCTGTTGAACCAGACCTCGCCGCGCTGGGCCGGGGTGAGTCCCGACAGACATCTGAGCAGTGCGGTCTTGCCGCTGCCGCGCGGACCGGTCACGGCGAGGATCTCTCCCTCGCGCACTCCGAGGGAGACGCCCTGGAGCGCCCGCGAGCCGTCGCGGTGGGTGAAGTGCAGGGAGTGTGCCCAGAGCACATCGTTGTCCGGCGGGGCCTCCATGGGCGTACACCTCGTTCTGGTCCGTTGTGCCTTGCAATCCCCCGAGCGGGGGAACGAAAGCAGGGCCGATCGGTTACCAGGCACGCTAAGGAGGCGGGGGCGGGACGCCGTACAGCACACGGCCCGGGGTGCGCGCCTGTCACTCGGACGGGTGCACTCCGGGCCGTACGGGCCGCTGGGTCGCCGGGGGCTAGAGCTTCGTCCAGGCCTCGGTGAGGGTCGCGCGCAGGATCTGCTCGATCTCGTCGAAGGTCTCCTGGTTGGAGATCAGCGGCGGGGCGAGCTGGACGACCGGGTCGCCGCGGTCGTCGGCACGGCAGTACAGGCCGTTGTCGAAGAGGGCCTTGGAGAGGAAGCCGTACAGGACGCGCTCGGTCTCCTCGTCGTTGAAGGACTCCTTCGTGGCCTTGTCCTTGACCAGCTCGATGCCGTAGAAGAAGCCGTTGCCGCGGACGTCGCCGACGATCGGCAGGTCGTGAAGCTTCTCCAGGGTGGCGCGGAAGGCGCCCTCGTTGTCGAGGACGTGCTGGTTGAGGTTCTCGCGCTCGAACAGATCGAGGTTGGCGAGGCCGACCGCCGCGGAGACCGGGTGGCCGCCGAAGGTGTAGCCGTGCAGAAAGGTGTTGTCGCCCTTGTAGAACGGCTCGGCCAGGCGGTCCGAGATGACGCAGGCGCCGATCGGGGAGTAGCCCGAGGTCATGCCCTTGGCGCAGGTGATCATGTCCGGGACGTAGTCGAACTTGTCGCAGGCGAACATGGTGCCCAGGCGGCCGAAGGCGCAGATGACCTCGTCCGAGACCAGCAGGACGTCGTACTGGTCGCAGATCTCGCGGACCCGCTGGAAGTAGCCGGGCGGGGGCGGGAAGCAGCCGCCCGCGTTCTGCACGGGCTCCAGGAAGACCGCGGCGACGGTGTCCGGGCCCTCGAAGAGGATCTCCTGCTCGATCTGGTCGGCGGCCCAGCGGCCGTACGCCTCGGGGTCGTCGCCGTGGATCGGGGCGCGGTAGATGTTGGTGTTCGGGACCTTGTGCGCGCCGGGGACGAGGGGCTCGAACGGGGCCTTCAGAGCCGGCAGACCAGTGATCGACAGGGCGCCCTGCGGGGTGCCGTGGTAGGCGACCGCGCGGGAGATGACCTTGTACTTGGTGGGCTTGCCGGTGAGCTTGAAGTACTGCTTGGCGAGCTTCCAGGCGGTCTCGACCGCCTCGCCGCCACCGGTGGTGAAGAAGACCTTGTTCAGGTCGCCGGGCGCGTGGTGCGCGAGGCGCTCCGCGAGTTCGACGGCCTTCGGGTGGGCGTAGGACCACACCGGGAAGAACGCCAGCTCCTGTGCCTGCTTGAAGGCGGCCTCGGCGAGTTCCACGCGCCCGTGGCCGGCCTGGACCACGAACAGGCCCGCGAGACCGTCCAGGTAGCGCTTGCCCTTGTCGTCGTAGATGTAGGTGCCCTCGCCCCGGACGATGGTGGGGACCGGGGAGTTCTCGTACGAGGACATGCGGGTGAAGTGCATCCACAGGTGGTCGTACGCGGTCTGGCTGAGGTCCTTGGTGCTCACGGTTATCGGGTCCTCACGGTTATCGGGTTCCCCACATGTAGGTCTGCTTCTTGAGCTTCAGGTAGACGAAGCTCTCGGTGGAGCGCACTCCGGGGATGGCCCGGATGCGGCGGTTGATGACCTCCAGCAGGTGGTCGTCGTCCTCGCAGACGATCTCCACCATCAGGTCGAAGGAGCCGGCGGTCATCACGACGTACTCGCATTCGGGCATACCGGTCAGCGCGTCGGCCACGGACTCCACGTCGCCCTCGACATGGATGCCGACCATCGCCTGGCGCCGGAAGCCCACGGTGAGCGGGTCGGTGACGGCGACGATCTGCATCACGCCCTGGTCGAGCAGCTTCTGGACGCGCTGGCGCACGGCCGCCTCGGACAGGCCCACGGCCTTGCCGATCGCGGCGTACGGACGGCGGCCGTCCTCCTGGAGCTGCTCGATGATGGCGAGGGAGACGGCGTCCAGGTTCGGGCTGCTGCCGTTCCTTGACTCGCTCCTGGACTCGCTCCTGGACTCGCAGGAGTCCCTGGGGTCTGCGCTTCGACTGGCCACGGGCACACTGTGCACGACGTCTCGTCGGTTTCGCAAGGTCGGGGCGATGAAATTCGTTGTTTACGTGACGGAGACCTGCGGATTTCGCAGTCTTGGCGCGATCGGGGGTGTTGAAAACGTGGGCCGGGAGATTAGGGTGGGTGTCTCAGTCAGTGGACAGTTTCAACCCCCCTCAGGAGGCCGGCAGTGAGCACCGAGCTGCGTCGTCTGCGCAACTACATCGACGGTGAGTTCCGGGACGCCGCGGACGGGCGGACCACCGAGGTGGTCAACCCCGCGACCGGTGAGGCGTACGCGACCGCGCCGCTGTCGGGACAGGCCGACGTGGACGCGGCGATGGCCGCCGCTGCCGCCGCCTTCCCGTTCTGGCGCGACAAGACCCCCGCCGAGCGGCAGAAGGCCCTGCTGAAGATCGCGGACGCGTTTGAGGAGCGGGCCGAGGAGCTCATCGCGGCCGAGGTGGAGAACACCGGCAAGCCGATCGGTCTGACGCGGGACGAGGAGATCCCGCCCATGATCGACCAGATCCGCTTCTTCGCCGGTGCGGCGCGGATGCTGGAGGGGCGGTCGGCCGGTGAGTACATGGAGGGCCTGACCTCCATCGTGCGGCGCGAGCCGGTCGGGGTCTGCGCGCAGGTGGCGCCCTGGAACTACCCGATGATGATGGCCGTGTGGAAGTTCGCGCCGGCGATCGCCGCCGGCAACACGGTGGTGCTGAAGCCGTCGGACACGACGCCGGCGTCGACCGTCCTGATCGCCGAGATCATCGGGTCGATCCTGCCCAAGGGTGTCTTCAACGTCATCACCGGTGACCGCGACACCGGGCGGCTGATGGTCGAGCACCCCACGCCGGCGATGGCGTCCATCACCGGTTCGGTGCGGGCCGGTATGTCGGTCGCCGAGTCCGCGTCGAGGGACCTGAAGCGGGTGCACCTGGAGCTGGGCGGCAAGGCCCCGGTCGTCGTCTTCGAGGACACCGACATCGCGAAGGCCGTCGAGGACATCTCGGTGGCGGGCTTCTTCAACGCCGGGCAGGACTGTACGGCGGCCACGCGCGTGCTGGTGCAGTCCTCCATCCACGACGAGTTCGTCGCGGCGCTGGCCAAGGCCGCCGCCGACACGAAGACGGGGCAGCCGGACGACGAGGACGTGCTGTTCGGCCCCTTGAACAACCCGAACCAGCTCAGGCAGGTCTCCGGGTTCATCGAGCGGCTGCCCGCGCACGCCAAGGTCGAGGCGGGCGGTCACCAGGTCGGTGAGAAGGGGTACTTCTACGCGCCGACCGTCGTGTCCGGGCTGAAGCAGGACGACGAGATCATCCAGAACGAGGTCTTCGGGCCCGTCATCACCGTGCAGTCCTTCTCCGACGAGGAGCAGGCCGTGTCGTGGGCCAACGGGGTCGAGTACGCGCTCGCCTCCTCGGTGTGGACCAAGGACCACGGCCGTGCGATGCGGATGTCCAAGAAGCTGGACTTCGGGTGCGTGTGGATCAACACGCACATTCCGCTGGTCGCCGAGATGCCGCACGGCGGGTTCAAGAAGTCCGGCTACGGCAAGGACCTTTCGGGATACGGGTTCGAGGACTACACGCGGATCAAGCACGTGATGACTTCGTTGGACGGGTAGTTCTTGTGGTGGTTCTTCGGCTGCGGGTTCGTGGGGGCTGGTCGCGCAGTTCCCCGCGCCCCTTAGGGAGTTGGGGCTACCGGCGTCGGGAGGGGCCGGCCGCTCGACAGGGTGTCCGCCGCTCCGCGCTCCGCTCGGCACCGCGTCGATTGTCGGCGTGCGGTGCCGGGCGGCATGCTGCGCCCATGCCACTCACACCGAGGACGCCCCCGCTCTCCCGTAGGACTCTGCTGCGCGGGCTCGGCGCCGGGGCGGTGCTGGGCGGTCTCGCCGGGTGCGGGGTGCCCGCCGCGTACGTGGCCGCGAGCGACCGGGCCGGCACCGACCGCTCCGCCACCGACAAGCGGCTGACCTGGGCGAACTGGCCGCTCTACATCGACACGGACGACGACGACTCGACGAAGCGGCCGACCCTGGACGCCTTCCGGAAGCGGACCGGGACATCCGTCGACTACGTCGAGGAGATCAACGACAACGACGAGTTCTTCGGCAAGATCAGCCCCGCGCTGATGAACCACCAGCAGACCGGCCGCGATCTGATCGTCATGAGCGACTGGATGTGCGCGCGCTTCGTACGGCTCGGCTGGGTCCAGGAGATGGACCGGGCGAACCAGCCGAACGTCACCAGGCACCTGGACCCGCTGCTGCGTTCACCGGCCTTCGACCCCGGACGCCGGTACACCGTGCCGTGGCAGTCGGGGATCACCGGCATCGCGTACGACCGCAGGAAGCTGGGCCGCGAGATCCGGCAGGTGAAGGACCTCTGGGCGAGTGACCTCAAAGGCCGGGTCACCCTGCTGTCCGGCCTCGACGAGGCCTTCGCGCTGCTGATGCAGGGCGACGGCGTCGACATCACCAAGTGGACGGCGGACGACTTCGACGCGGTCTGCGACCAGGTCGAGAAGTACGTCAGGAACGGCCACATCCGCCGCTTCACCGGCAACGACTACACCAAGGACCTGGTCACCGGCGACGTCCTGGCCTGTCAGGCCTACTCGGGAGACGTGATCCAGCTCCAGGCCGACAACCCCGACATCCGCTTCGTCGTCCCCGAGGAGGGCGCGGAGCTCTGGTCGGACTCCCTGATGATCCCCGACCGTGCCCTGCACAAGAGCAACGCCGAGCGCCTCGTCGACTACTACTACGATCCCGAGGTCGCCGCGGAACTCGCCGCCTGGGTCAACTACGTCTGCCCCGTACCCGCCGCCCAGGACGTCCTGGCGGCGTCCAAGGACGAGGACACCGCCGCCCTCGCCGAGAACCCCCTGATCTTCCCGGACGCGGAGATGCGCGAGCGGCTGGTGATCGCGCGGGACATCACGTCCGGGGAGCGGGTGGGGTACGCGAAGCGGTGGAACGCGATCGTGGGGTTGTGAACGCGGTCAGCTGTAGTAGGTGTCGAACGACCCGATCCACCAGGCGGCCAACGGCAGCACGCACACCTGCGTCCCGGCCGTGATCCAGCAACGGCACAGGGCCGCCGTGCCGAAGGTCCACCAGGCCGTCGTACGCAGCGCGTTCACCACGTCCGCCTGGTAGCTCCGGCCGGTGGGGTCCATCATGCCGGGGTAGCCCATCCAGCCCTCGGTGAAGATGCCGTCCGAGCCGAACACGATGGCCAGCGAGATGAACCACAGGTCGGCCAGGAGCGCCACGACCGTGAGCGTCACGTCGAGACGCAGGAACGCGGGCGTCGGCACCAGCAGCCGTACGGCCGGGTTCCCGTCGCGGCGCACCCAGTCCACCGGCCAGATGCGCACGAGCGTGGCGACGGCGTACGCCAGTCCGGCGAGGGCCGCCAGCCACCCGCCCATGAGGACCAGTCCGAAGAACACCATCACGAGACCCACGCCGGGCCAGATACCCCACGGCAGGGGAATGGTTCCCTCCGGGCCGGACTCGGCGCACCTCTCCGCGTGACGGCGACCCGAGGACCCGCGTCCCGCACGAACAGACGAGCGTGTGCCGTCCCGGCGGGGGTATCCGTTGCGCACCGCAACCGCCGGGCCGGCCCCGGCCAACCGGAAGGAGAGGTACCGCATGTCCGCGTCCCTCGTGGAAACGGTCGATATCGAGGCTCCCGTGGCTGTCGCCTGGGCGCTGTGGAGCGATGTGACCCGGTGGCCGACCTTTCTGAGCCATGTACGCCTGGTGGAGAGGATGGACGAGCGCCGCTTCGCCTGGCAGCTGCAACTGCCCGGCGCCGACAAGAACTTCGTGGCCGAGCTCACCGAGGTCGTCCCCGAGGACCGCATCGCCTGGCGCACGGTGGAGGGGGTGCACCACGCGGGCGTGGCCACCTTCCACCGGCTCAGTGACACCACGAGCCGGGTGACGCTGCAGATCGAGTACGACCCGCAGGGGTTCGTCGAGCACCTCGGCGCCCTGACCAATCTGGACTCGGCGCTCGCCAACTACGACCTCGGCGAGTTCCAGAAACTGGCCGAGACGGCGGCGGCGTCCTGACCTCGCACGGGCATCGCTTTTGAACGTGTTCAAATGCAGGCGTACGCTGCTGCCATGAGCGACAGAGCCGCCCAACTCAAGGGCATCCGCGCATGGCTGGTCTTCTTCGTCGTCTGCCTGGTGCTCAGCGGAGCCACGGCCTTCCCGCTGGTCCACGAGCTGCGCTGGGCCGAGGACGTGTTGCGGCACCTTCCCGCGCCGGACGCCCTGACCGACTGGATCACGCGCGTCCGGCACGGGCTCGACACAGCCGACTCCGACTACCCCTTCCTCCTCTATGGCACGGACTGGCTGGCCTTCGCCCACCTGGTCATCGCGGTCGCCTTCTACGGCCCCTACCGCGACCCGGTCCGCAACATCTGGGTCGTCGAGTTCGCCATGATCGCCTGCGCCGGGATCGTCCCGCTCGCCCTGGTCTGCGGTCCGATCCGGGGAATCCCGCTCTGGTGGAGTGTGATCGACATGGCGTTCGGGGTGTTCGGAGTGCTCCCGCTGTACGTCGTACGGCGGAAGATCAAGCGGCTGGAGGCGCTCACTCCGTACGGCTCCGCGCCCAGCTCCCCTGCCGTGTCCGCTACTTGAGCGCGGCGGTGATGATCCGGACGATGACCGGGTTCGCGTCCTCGCTCTTGGCGTCGGTGGAGTTGACCGAGTACACGAGCGTACGGCTCAGGTCGCGGGTGGCGGCGATCGCCGAGTTGTAGCCGTACCGGCCGCCGGACTTGACCCAGTAGACCTTCCCGCCGGACTCGAAGCGCTGGAGGCCACCCGCGCTGTAGCTCGCGCCGGTGATGCCCGAGGGGACCCGGAACACTTCCCTCAGCTGCGGCCGGGGGACGATCCGGCCCCGGAGGAGGCCGGTGAGCAGCCGCTCCAGATCCGCGGTCGTGGAGATCATGTCCCCGGCCGCGAACCGGTCCGCCTGGTTCCACTCCGTGACGTCCACGAACTCCGTCGTTCCGTCGGCCCGCTTCACCGCCTGGTAGCCCCGGTTGTGCGGGCCGAGGATGCGCGGGTCGGCGCCCGGGAAGTACGTGTCCCGCATCCCGGCCGGCGCCAGCACCAGCCGGCCGACCTCGGAGGCGTACGACCGCCCGGTCACCCGCTCGATCAGCAGGCCGAGGAACGTGTAGTTGATGTTGAGGTAGTGCTGCTGCTCCCCCGGGCAGAACTCCGGCTTCTTCGCACCCGCGGACGCGGCGACCCGCTGGGGGCTGAGCGTGTCGAAGCGGTGGGCGTACACCTCCTCGAAGGTGGTGCCGAGACCGTCACCCGCCGGGATGCCGCTGGTGTGGTCGAGCAGCCGCCGCACGGTGACCGGCTGGAACTGCCGGCCGAGGAGGCCGGGCAGGTAGTGCTGGACCGGTGTGTCCAGGTCGATCCGCCCCTGGTGCGCCAGCCGCAGTACGGCCGCCGCCGTGACCACCTTCGTCGTCGACCCGGCCCGGAACCGCGCGCCCGGATCGGCGGGCCGCCCGCTCTCCAGATCGTGCACGCCCGAGCTGCCGCGCCAGTCGCCGCCGGCGCCGCCGATCCGGACCAGGGCCGCGGTGGCGTTCGCGTCGGGGAGTCCGGCGATCGCGGCGCGTAACGCCTTGCCGTCCGGTGCGGAGGTGCTGTGCGCGGTAGCGGCCACGGTCGGCAGACCGGCGGTCAAGGGCACGGCGAGGGCGCCGGCGAGGATGCTTCTGCGACGAATGTCACGCATGAGTGGGCTCCAGGGGATGTGAGATGTGTGTGATCATCCTGCGGGACCGTCGAGGCGGCGGGATCGTCGGTGAGAAGGGCCCGGCCCCTGGTGGGACCCCGAGCAACTCCGGCTGCCGCTAGGCGAGTTGTGGGGGAAGCCCCCTAGGGGGACGAAAAAGTGTTATCGCGGAGCCCTTCACTCCGTCTCCACGTACGCCATGCACGAAGGGGGCACCGGCCGGAAAGGACGACGTGGACACGCGGCAGTGGCGCGACACCATCGCGGCGGCGCAGGACGGCGACCGGCGGGCGCTGGACGAACTCGTCGAGGGCTGGCTGCCGCTGGTCTACAACATCGTGGGCCGCGCCCTGAACGGCCACGCCGACGTCGACGACGTCGTCCAGGAGACCATGCTGCGGGCCGTCGGCAACCTGGGCAGCCTGCGCGACCCGGAGAGCTTCCGGTCCTGGCTGGTCGCCATCGCCATGCGCCAGATACGCGACCGGGCTCGCCGCAGGACCCCCGCCCCGCTGGACGAGTCGGCCGCGCGCGAGGCCGCCGACTTCGCCGAACTCACCGTCCTGCGACTCCAGTTGGAGGGACAGCGGCGCGAGGTCGCCGAGGCCGTGCGCTGGCTCGACGGAGAGGACCGGCAGCTGCTGTCGCTGTGGTGGCTGGAGGTCGCGGGCGAACTCACCCGGCGCGAACTGGCCGCCGCCGTGGGCATCAGCCGGCAGCACGCCGCCGTGCGCGTCCAGCGGATGAAGGAGCGCCTGGAGACCTCCCGGGGCATCGTCCGGGCCCTCGACGGAGCCTGCCCCGGCCTGCGTGAACGGACGGCCCGCTGGAACGGCCGCCCCGACTCGGTCTGGCGCAAGCGGCTGGCCCGGCACATCCGCGGCTGCGCCTACTGCGGAGACACGCGCGAGGCCGTCGTACCCGCGGAGCGGCTGCTGGTCGGGATTGCGCTGGTGCCGGTCCCGGTCGGGTTCACCCTCTCGCTGGCCCTCGGCGGCAAGACGGCCGCGGCCGCCACCGCCACGGTCGCCTCCGTGAGCTGGTCCGCCAAGGTGCTGAGCGCGCTCACCCAGCCCATCGTCGCGGCCACCGCGGGCGCGACGATCGTCGCGGGCGGCGCGTACGTCGTCACGCAGACCCCGGACGCCCCGGCGCCGCGGGTGGCGGTCTCGCCCACGGCGGCGAGCACGTACCGGCCACCCTCGGTGCCGGCCACGCCGTCGCCCACGCCGTCGACCCCGTCCCCTTCGGCGACACCCACCAGGACCAGGACCGCCCTCTACGGCAGTGTCGTCGACGCCGTCGACCGGGCACCGGACCCCGACACCCCGCCCGCCGCCCTGCCGCACCGGCCCGAGACCGGCATCACCAGCACCGGCGGTGCGCACGCCGTCATGAACCACCGCGGGGACAGCGTCACGCTCACCGGCGAGGGCTATGTCCTGGTCCGCTGGCAGCTCTCGCCCCAGTACCGGGCGGGCAGCCTGGTCATGCCGGCCTGGACCGGCCTCAAGGGCGAGCTCTTCCACGTCGCCTCGGGCGGCGGCCGGCGGATGGACGACTCCGTCAGCGCCACGGACCCGACCGCCACCGGAATGGGCAACTCCACCACCGGCTACGCCGTCTTGCCCGCCGGCACCCAGCAAATGTGGCAGAACGAGTACTTCTACCTCGACGGCGCCGTCACCCTCACGGTCAACGAACGCGGCGCCGACTACGGCCTCAGCGTCTTCCCCTCCGGCTGGGACGCGGTGGAGAAGGACGTCACCACCGGCCCCGACGGGGGCGCGAAGCGCTACGGCCTGGTCCGCGACACCGGCAAGGACGACACCCCCGTACCGCAGTACGTCACCCGGTCGACCCCCGCCGACCCGGCGACCGTTGGACAGCGGTCCCGGGTGTAGCGCTGCCGTAGTGCTCCTGGGCGTCCATCACCTCGTCCCCGTGGTCGTGCGCCCAGGCACCGAACGCCTCGATCGGCGCGAGCAACGTCCGCCCGAGCACGGTCAGTTCGTACTCCACTCGGGGCGGAGAGCCGCCGTACGCCCGGCGTTCGACGAGTCCGTTGAACTCCAGCCGGCGCAAGGTCTGGGTCAGCACCTTCTGGCTGATCCCGCCGATGCGCGCCCGCAGTTCGCCGGGGCGGCCGGGGCCGTCCTTGAGGGCCCAGACCACCACGGGGTTCCAGGTGTTGGAGACCAGGTCGAAGGCGAGGCGGGTGCGGCAGTCGGCGAGGAAGGCGAGGTCGGTGGTCACGTACCGAATGGTGCCCAAGCGGGTTCCTAGTGTCGTGCCGGATCCGGAGACACGGGAGTTCCGGCGAACAGCGGGAGGCGTCATGCGGGTGGGAATCATCGGCCGGGGCGGTATGGCGGACGCGTTGGGTACGCAGTGGCGGCGGGCCGGGCACGAGGTGGTCGCCGGGAGCCGTTCGGGAGGGCTGCGCGAGGCGGCGGAGTACGGGACGGACGCGGTGCTGCTCGCGGTGCCGTACGAGGCGGTGGTCGAGGTCGTGGGCGGGCTGGGGGACGCACTGCGCGGGAAGCTGCTGATCGACTGCACCAATCCGGTGGGGCCCGGTTTCGGTCTGCTCACCTGCGGTGGGCCCTCCGCCGCCGAACGCATCGCCGCCGCCGCGCCCTCGGCGCGCGTCGTGAAGGCCTTCAACCTGTGCCACGTCGACGTCTGGCGGCTCACCCCGCCCGTCTTCGACGGCCGCCCCCTCGCGGTGCCCCTGTGCGGGGACGACGAGGGGGCCCTGACCGTCGTACGACGACTCGTCCGCGACCTGGGCTGCGAGCCGCTGAACGCCGGGGGACTGGACCGGGCCGGACTCCTGGAGGCGACCGCTGCGCTGCTGATCGGGCTGTGGGTGGGGGAGGGGGCGGACGCGCAGGCGATCTCGCCGCCGTTGGCGTACTCGGGGGTCTAACTCCCGTTCGCCTGTGCTCTCAGCGCGCAGAGCAGGTCCACCCGGTTCGTCGTGATCGAGTCGACGCCCAGGGCGGCGAGGCGGCGCATCGAGCGGCGGGTGTCGGGGGTCCAGACGGAGATCAGATAGCCGTCGGTGTGGATGCGCTCGGCGAGCTCCCGGTCCATCAGGCCGAAACGGTAGTTGAGCCAGCGGGGCTTCACGGCGTTCAGGAGGGCGGGGCGCGGGGGCGCGAGGGTCGTCCAGGTGAGGGCGATCTCCGCGGACGGGTCGGCCTCGCGGACGGCGAGCATGGCGGTGGCGTCGGCGCAGTAGTAGACGCGGTCCTGGGCACCGCACTCGCGGACCACGTCGACCACCCGACGGGCGACTCGTACCTCTCTCGTGCCGGGCAGATCGAGCATCAGACGGTGGCCGTCGGTGGCTTCGAGGGCCTCCGCGAGCGTCGGCACCTGGCCGTCCGTCAGCCCTCGCACCTCGTCCGCCGACAAGGAGCGGAGGGGCCGGTCGTGCTCCCACAGCCGCTTCAGCGTCTCGTCGTGGAGCAGCACCGGTACGCCGTCCCTGGTGAGCCGTACGTCGATCTCCACCGCGTCCGCGCCCCGGTCGAGCGCGGCACGCAGGGAGTCGATCGTGTTCTCACGGACGCGGTAGGGGTGGCCGCGGTGTGCCACGGCCGTCAGCTTCTGCATGCGCCCATTGTGGTGGGATCAGCGGGCGAGCCACGTGCGGGTGTAGGTGTCGATCTCGTCCCTGATCCTGGCCTTGCCCGGCTCGTCGAGGAACGACGCGTCGACCGCGTTCTTCGCGAGCTCGGCCAGACCCTCTTCGTCGAGGTCCAGGAGCCTCGCCGCCACCGCGTACTCGCTGTTCAGGTCCGTGCCGAACATCGGGGGGTCGTCGGAGTTGATCGTGACGACGATCCCCGCCCGCACGAACTCCCTTATCGGGTGCTCGTCGAGGGTGCGGACGGCTCGGGTCGCGATGTTGGAGGTGGGGCACACCTCCAGCGGGACGCGGTGCTCGGCGAGGTGGGTGAGGAGCGCCGGATCCCGGAAGGAGCTCGTGCCGTGACCGATGCGTTCGGCGCGGAGATGGGTGAGGGCGTCCCACACCGTCTCCGGGCCGGTCGTCTCGCCGGCGTGCGGGACCGAGTGCAGGCCGGCGGCGATCGCCCGGTCGAAGTACGGCTTGAACTGGGGGCGGGGGACGCCGATCTCGGGGCCGCCGAGACCGAAACTCACCAGGCCCTCCGGGCGGAGGCGGTCGTCGGTGGCGAGGCGGGTCGTCTCCTCGGCCGCTTCCAGGCCGGCCTCGCCGGGGATGTCGAAGCACCAGCGAAGCACCGTGCCGAACTCGGACTCCGCCGCCTTGCGGGCGTCCTCGATCGCCTCCATGAACGCGCGCTCGTCGATGCCGCGGCGGGTCGAGGAGAACGGGGTGATGGTGAGTTCGGCGTAGCGGACCTGCTGGCGGGCGAGCTCCCTTGCCACCTCGTAGGTGAGGAGCCGCACGTCCTCGGGCGTGCGGATCAGGTCCACGACGCTGAGGTACACGTCGATGAAGTGGGCGAAGTCCGTGAAGGTGAAGTAGTCGGCGAGGGCCTCGGGGTCCGTGGGGACCTTGGAGTCGGGGTGGCGGGCGGCCAGTTCGGAGACGATGCGTGGGGAGGCGGAGCCGACGTGGTGGACGTGGAGTTCGGCCTTGGGCAGGTCGGCGATGAAGGCGTGCAGGTGGTCGGGCGTCGTCATGGGGGCCTCCCCTTGCTGGGCGCCGGGCACGGTGGGGCGGTGCGGTGCGGTGCCGTTCCGTGCGGCGCGGTGATCGGCTGATCGTTGCGGAACATGTTAGGCGGGTGGGGGTGTGTGCCTGCGGCGGCCTGTGCGGGTTCGGTGGGGGTGGGCGTTGTTGCGCAGTTCCCCGCGCCCCTGGGTGCCTGCGGCGGCCTGTGCGGCTCCGGTGGGGGCGGGTGTAGCGCGTGCGGGTGTGTTGTGGGTCGGGGCCGGGGTGGGGGGTATCCGTCCTCGGTCCGGCGGCTCGGTTCCTTGAGCTGTGCGCGGTGCCGGACGCCGGCCGCTGCGGGCGGACACCCCCCACCCGGCCCGTCGTGGCGCACGTTCCGGCGAACGGCCCGTCGTGGCGCGCGAGGGGAGAGGAACGATCCGTCGTGGCGCGCGAGGGTAGCGAACGGCCTGTCCTGGCGCAGGTGACTGCAACTCCCCAGGGGCGCGGGGAACTGCGCGACAAGCCCCCACCGACCCGCACCCGCCCGACACCCCGACCCGGCACCCCCATAGGCGCCCCGCCCAAGCCCAGCATGGCCAGGCACCCCGTAACATGGCCGCACGAACGACCTAGGGGGACGTGAGCATGACGGACGGAACGCAGTCGAACGGGGACGGTCGGGACCCGTGGGCTCCACCGGAGAGCAGTGGGCCTTCGTTGGAGAAGAGCCCGTCGCCCGGTGCCGGGCAGCCGCCGTCGCCCCCCGTGCATGATCAGGCCACCGTGACGTCCGTGCCGAACGACGGTTACGGCTTCCCGCCTCCCGCGGCCGCGGGACCCGCCCCCACTCCTGGATACGGCTACCCCGGACCCGGCATACCCGGCGGCCCCGCTCCCGTGCCGCCTCCCCCCGTCGGACCCGAGGGCCCCGGCGCTCCCGCCGGCTACGGCTACCCCGGTTATCCGCAGAGCCCGCAGGGATACGGCGGCTGGGCCCCGCCCATGCCCCCGCAGAACGGCATGGGCGTCGCCGCGATGGTGCTGGGCATCCTGTCCTGCGCCCTGTTCTGCATGTACGGCATCCTCTCGCTGGTGCTCGGGGTCCTCGCCATCGTGTTCGGGATCAAGGGACGCAAGCGGGCCGAGCGGGGTGAGGCCACCAACCACGGGCAGGCGCAGGCCGGGTTCATCATGGGGATCATCGGGACGATCCTCGGGATCGCGGTGATCGTGCTGCTCGCCATCGGGATCACCGCCGCCATCAACTCGGACGACGAATCCGACTACTACGACGGCTCCCTCGCCGTCGTGGCCGCCGCCCCCGTGGCGTAGCGCCCGTAGCGGAGACGAAGGGACCACCGGATCCGGTGGTCCCTTCACGCGTTTCTGAGCCGCTCCCTCGCCTCCATCAGCGCGAAGCCCAGGAGGTTCGGGCCCCGCCAGCGCTCCGGGGCGGCCGCCGCCTCGTCGTCCGCGGCGAGGCCGATCCCCCACACCCGGTCCATCGGGCTGGCCTCGACGAGCACCCGGTGGCCGGTGTTCAGGAGGAACTCCCGCAGGTCGTCGTGGGCCGCGAACTTGTGCACGCTGCCCTCCACGACGATCCCGAAGCGCTCACGCCGCCAGATCTGCTCGTCGAAGCTCGCGACCTGTCGGCCCACCTTCTTGGCCTGGGCCGGAGATCCGGCCGCCAGGATCCGGCGCTCCGCCTCCTGATCTTCGAAAAGCCGGGCCTTGCCCGCCATCATCCAGTGCTCGGCGGTCGCATAGGTCACCCCGTCGACCACGAACGGTGACGGCCACCACTGGCTCAGACAGCTCGCGCCGACCCGGCCGTCCGGACGCGGGCGGTGGCCCCAGAAGTGCAGATACTTGATTTTCGCGCCGGCCCGGACCTGCTTGACCAGGGCATCCTGTGAATCGATCTTCCCCGTGATCTTCCCCATGCACGCGAGTCTGGCAGGAACCACTGACAGTCCGTCCTTCCTTTTCGGAGGCGACTCGACACCTGGTCGACAGATTCCGTCGCGTAACCGAAAGGCAACAACGGAATCACTTGTAGGAGTGCCATTGCTCTGTCAGGATCGGCACTCAAATCGAGCTGGAGCTACGCCACCCGCCCGCGGCCACCGCGGGGTGACGGCGGAGGAGAGCGACATGCACAACCCGGGCACTGCCCTCCCGGACCGGTTCGCGGCCCAGGAGCGGTTCGCCGAAGGCGCGCAGTTCATCGGAGGGCGTCTCACCAAGGGGACCTCCGGCCGTACGCACGCGGTCGTGGATCCCGCGAGCGGTGAGGAGGTGTTCACCTATGAGCTGGCGGGCGCCGAGGATGTCGATGCCGCGGTCGCCGCGGCTCGCGCGGCCTTCCCGGGCTGGGCGGCCACCACTCCCGGTGACCGTTCCGACGCCCTGCACCGGTTCGCCGCCGTGCTCGCCGACCGTGCCGAGGACTTCGCCCGCGCGGAGTCACTCCAGTGCGGGAAGCCGCTGAAGCTGACCCGGGAGTTCGACGTCCCGGGGACGATCGACAACACCGCCTTCTTCGCCGGGGCCGCGCGGCACCTTCAGGGGCAGTCCGCCGGTGAGTACTCCGGGGATCACACGTCCTATGTGCGGCGCGAGCCCATCGGTGTGGTCGGGTCCATCGCGCCGTGGAACTATCCGCTGCAGATGGCCGCCTGGAAAATCCTTCCTGCGATCGCTGCCGGCAACACCATCGTGCTGAAGCCCGCCGAGATCACCCCGCTCACCTCGCTCCTCTTCGCCCAGGCGGCCACCGACGCCGGGATTCCCGACGGTGTCATCAACATCGTCACCGGGACCGGGAAGGAGGCGGGGGAGCGTCTGGTCGGGCACCCCGACGTGGCCATGACCTCGTTCACCGGGTCGACGGCTGTCGGCAAGCGGGTCGCCGAGATCGCCACCGCCACCGTCAAGCGGCTGCACCTGGAGCTCGGCGGCAAGGCTCCCTTCGTCGTCTTCGACGACGCCGATCTGGAGGCCGCCGTCCACGGGGCCGTGGCGGGCGCGCTCATCAACACCGGGCAGGACTGCACGGCCGCCACGCGCGCGTACGTGCAGCGGCCGCTGTACGAGGCCTTCGTCGAGAAGACCGCGGCCCTGATGGAGACCGTCCGGCTCGGCGACCCGTTCGCCGCCGGTACCGATCTCGGGCCGCTCATCTCGCACGTCCAGCGGGACCGGGTCGCCGGGTTCGTCGACCGTGCGCGTGCCTACGCGCGCGTGGTGACCGGTGGCGAGGTGCCCGAGGGAGAGCTCGCCAAGGGGGCGTACTACCGGCCCACGCTCGTCGCCGACGCCGCCCAGGACAGCGAGATCGTCCAGTCGGAGATCTTCGGGCCGGTACTGGTCGTCCTGCCCTTCGACAGCGACGACGAGGGCATCCGGCTCGCCAACGACACCCCGTACGGGCTCGCCGCCTCCGCCTGGAGCCGGGACGTCTACCGGGCGAACCGGGCCACGCGGGAGATCAAGGCCGGGTGCGTGTGGGTCAACGACCACATCCCGATCATCAGCGAGATGCCGCACGGCGGGTACAAGGCGTCCGGCTTCGGCAAGGACATGTCCGCGTACTCGTTCGATGAGTACACCCAGCTCAAGCACGTTATGTTCGATAATACGGCGGTGGCGGCGAAGGACTGGCACCGCACGATCTTCGGGGACCGGCTGTAACCGATTTCCGGCTACCGCCGGGTGACGTATCCAGGCCGCCCGACCCGCGGCCGCCCACTTTCCCGAAAGGGCACCAGCGCATGGAGCAGTACGAGCCCGACCGCCTGTCGCCGGCCCAAGTGGCCGCCATGCGGCGCAGTTTCCGAGGCGGCCGGGCCGCCATGACCCGGCGGTCCCTGTTGCGTGCCTCCGCGGGCGGCGCGCTCGCGGTCGGCGGCCTCGGGACGCTGAGCGCCTGCGGCATCCCCGCGGCCGGCAACACCCAGGGAGGCGTCTCCGCAGAGGACCACTCGGGCAAGGAGAAGACCGTCAACTTCTCCAACTGGACCGAGTACATCGACGTGGACGAGAGCGAGAAGCACCACCCCACGCTCGACCAGTTCAAGAAGCAGACCGGTATATCGGTCAAGTACACCGAGGACATCAACGACAACGTCGAGTTCTTCGGGAAGATCAAGCCCCAGCTGGCTGCGGGGCAGGACACCGGGCGCGACATCATCGTGCTCACCGACTGGCTCGCCGCCCGGCTCATCCGGCTCGGGTGGGTCCAGAAACTGGACGCCTCCAACCTGCCCCACGCGTACGCCAACCTGGCCCAGCAGTTCCGTGAGCCCGACTGGGACCCGGGGCGGGCGTACTCGTACGTGTGGCAGGGCATCTCGACCGTCATTGCCTACAACAAGAAGGCCCTCGACGGCGTCGAGGTGAAGTCGATCTCCGACCTGCTCGACAACGCCAAGCTCAAGGGGCGGGTGGGCTTCCTGTCGGAGATGCGCGACAGCATCGGCATGACCCTGCTCGACATGGGCAAGGACCCGGCGCACTTCACCGCCGACGACTACGACGCGGCCATCGCGCGGCTCCAGAAGGCCGTCGACAAGGGGCAGATCCGCCGCTTCACCGGCAACGACTACACCTCCGACCTGACCAGCGGCGACTTCGCCGCCTGTGTCGCCTGGGCCGGGGACGTCGTACAGCTGAAGGCGGACAGTCCGGACATCGACTTCATCATCCCGGACAGCGGATACATGACGTCGACCGACAACATGCTGATCCCCAACAAGGCGCGTCACAAGACGAACGCCGAGCGGCTCATCGACTTCTACTACCAGCCGAAGCCGGCGGCCGAACTCGCCGCGTACATCAACTACGTGTCGCCCGTCGACGGTGTGAAGCCCGAGCTGGCGAAGCTCGACCCGGATGCGGCGAACAACCCGCTGATCATCCCCGACAAGGCCATGGCCGCGAAGTCCCACGCCTTCCGCTCCCTGAGCTCGAAGGAAGAGACGGCCTTTGAAGAGAAGTTCGCGAAGCTGACTGGGGCGTGATCACCGTGACGAACAAGACCACCGACAACAGCGGAGACGTCCGCCTGTCCGGCATCAGCAAGACGTACGACAACGGCTTCACGGCCGTACAGCCGCTGGACCTGACCGTCCCCCAGGGTTCCTTCTTCGCCCTGCTCGGCGCCTCCGGCTGCGGCAAGACCACCACCCTGCGCATGATCGCCGGTCTCGAGGAGCCCACCACGGGCACCGTGCACCTCGGCGACCAGGAGGTCACCCGGCTGCCGCCCTACAAGCGGCCGGTGAACACCGTCTTCCAGTCCTACGCCCTCTTCCCGCACCTCGACATCTTCGAGAACGTCGCCTTCGGTCTGCGCCGCCGTGGCATCAAGTCGGTGAAGAAGCAGGTCGAGGACATGCTGGAGCTCGTGCAGCTGGGGGAGCAGGCGCGGAAGAAGCCGCACCAGCTGTCGGGCGGCCAGCAGCAGCGGGTCGCCGTGGCCCGGGCACTGATCAACACCCCCAAGGTGCTCCTCCTCGACGAGCCGCTCGGCGCCCTCGACCTCAAGCTGCGCCGCCAGATGCAGCTGGAGCTCAAGCGCATCCAGACCGAGGTCGGCATCACCTTCGTGCACGTCACGCACGACCAGGAGGAGGCCATGACCATGGCCGACACGGTCGCCGTGATGAACGCGGGCCGCGTCGAGCAGCTCGGCTCGCCGACCGACCTGTACGAGAACCCGAACACCACCTTCGTCGCCAACTTCCTCGGCACCTCCAACCTCATCGAGGCCGAGGTCGACTCCAAGAGCGGCGGCGAGATCGTGCTGAAGGCGGGCGGCGGCAAGCTGGTGCTGCCCGAGGCGCGGTACGCCGGGCCGACCGCGACCGGCGGCAAGGTGCTGGTCGGCGTCCGGCCGGAGAAGATCTCCCTCACCCACGCCGACCAGGCCGGGGAGATCGCGGAAGGCCGCAACCGGATCACCGGGAAGATCGCCGACTCCTCCTTCATCGGTGTCTCCACGCAGTACGTCATCGACAGCCCCGTCTGCCCCGAGTTCGAGGTCTACGCCCAGAACATCGACCGCGACGACCGGCTCGTGCCCGGCGCCGAGGTCGTCCTGCACTGGAACCCGGCCCACACCTTCGGACTGGACGCTGCTCAGGACATCGACGCCGGCATCCAGGAAGAGGCGACGGTCTGATGGCGACGCTCACCGAGGCGCCCCCGCCTCTGACACCGACCGCACCCGGGAAGAAGCCCCCGCGCAAGAGGGGCCGCTTCACGCCGTACTGGCTGCTGCTGCCCGGCATCTTGTGGCTGCTGGTCTTCTTCGCGCTGCCGATGATCTACCAGGCCTCCACGTCCGTGCAGACGGGTTCCCTGGAGCAGGGCTACAAGGTCACCTGGCACTTCGCGACCTACTGGGACGCGCTGTCGCAGTACTGGCCGCAGTTCCTGCGCTCGATCCTCTACGCCGGTGCCGCGACGATCCTGTGCCTGGTGCTCGGGTATCCGCTCGCGTACCTCATCGCGTTCCGCGCGGGACGCTGGCGGAACCTGATCATGGTCCTGGTGATCGCGCCCTTCTTCACCAGCTTCCTGATCCGCACCCTCGCCTGGAAGACGATCCTCTCGGACAGCGGCCCGGTCGTCGGCGCCCTCAACACGCTGCACGTCCTGGACGTCACCAGCTGGCTCGGCTGGACCACCGGCGACCGCGTCCTGGCCACGCCGCTCGCGGTGGTGTGCGGTCTGACGTACAACTTCCTGCCCTTCATGATCCTGCCGCTGTACACCTCCCTGGAGCGCATCGACGGGCGGCTGCACGAGGCGGCGGGCGATCTCTACGCCAAGCCGGTCACCACCTTCCGCAAGGTCACCTTCCCGCTGTCGATGCCGGGCGTGGTCTCCGGGACGTTGCTGACCTTCATCCCGGCGGCCGGCGACTACGTCAACGCCGAACTCCTCGGCTCGACCGACACGCGCATGATCGGAAACGTCATCCAGACCCAGTTCCTGCGGATTCTGGACTATCCGACGGCAGCAGCCCTCTCCTTCATCCTCATGGCCGCGATTCTCCTCATGGTCACCTTCTACATCCGCAAGTCCGGGACGGAGGATCTGGTTTAAATGGCCCTCGTCAACTGGCTCAAGCGTCATTTCGTCGTCATCGCGGGACTGCTGACTCTCGGATATCTCCTGCTGCCGAACATCGTCGTCACGGTGTTCTCCTTCAACAAACCGAAGGGGCGCTTCAACTACCAGTGGCAGCAGTTCTCCACGGACGCCTGGAAGGACCCCTGCGGCGTCGCCGACATGTGCGGCTCGCTGTCGATCAGCCTCCAGATCGCATTCTGGGCGACGGTCGGCGCGACCGTCCTCGGCAGCATGATCGCCTTCGCGCTGGTCCGTTACCGGTTCCGCGCGCGGGGCACCGTGAACTCGCTGATCTTCCTGCCGATGGCGATGCCCGAGGTCGTCATGGCGGCCTCGCTGCTCACCCTGTTCCTCAACCTGGGTGCTCAGCTGGGTTTCTGGACGATCCTGATCGCCCACATCATGTTCTGCCTCAGCTTTGTCGTCGTCGCCGTCAAGGCGCGCGTGATGTCGATGGACCCGCGTCTGGAGGAGGCAGCCCGGGATCTGTACGCGAGTCCCGTCCAGACCTTCCTCCGGGTGACCCTGCCCATCGCGGCGCCCGGAATCGCCGCGGGCGCGTTGCTGTCCTTCGCGCTCTCCTTCGACGATTTCATCATCACCAACTTCAACGCGGGCTCGACCGTCACCTTCCCCATGTTCGTCTGGGGTTCGGCACAGCGTGGAACGCCCGTCCAGATCAACGTCATCGGCACGACGATGTTCCTCGTCGCCGTCCTTCTGGTCCTGACCTCCATGGTCATCAGCAACCGCCGCAACAAGCAAAAGGCATAGGCCCTTTTCACAGAATCCTCCGTAGGGAGTTGAAATCATGGCCCCGAGCGCCATGAGCCGTTGGACCAAGGCACTTTCCGAGGCCCGGCCGGTCCCGTACTGGCTGGACGACCCCGGCCGGCCCCACCCCGAGCCCGCCCTCACCGGCGCCGCGACCTGCGACCTGCTGGTCGTCGGCGGTGGCTACAGCGGGCTGTGGACCGCGCTCAACGCGAAAGAGCGCGACCCCGAGCGGGATGTCGTCCTGCTGGAGGGCCGTGAGGTGGGCTGGGCCGCCTCCGGTCGCAACGGCGGCTTCTGTGCCGCCTCCCTCACCCACGGCCTGCCCAACGGTCTGGCCCGCTGGCCGGACGAGATCCACAAGCTCGAGGAGCTGGGCGCCCGCAACCTCGACGAGATCGAGAAGGCGGTCGCCCGGCACGACCTCGACTGCGAGTTCGAGCGCACCGGCGAGATCGACGTGGCGACCGAGACGTACCAGGCCCGGGAGCTGCGTGACTGGTACGAGGAGTTGCAGGACAAGGGCCTCGCCGACGGGGTCGAGTTCCTGGACGCCGACGCGGTGCGGGACCAGGTCGCCTCGCCCACCTTCGAGGCGGGGCTGTGGGACCGCCGGGGCGTGGCCATGCTCAACCCGGCCAAGCTCGTCTGGGGCCTGAAGCGGGCGTGCCTGAGGCTCGGCGTGCGGATCCACGAGCACACACCCGCCCTCACCCTGAAGCCCTACGGCGCCGGCATGGCCGTACGCACGCCGTACGGTTCCGTCCGGGCCAGGAAGGTCGCGCTCGGCACGAACATCTTCCCGAACCTGGTCAAGCGGGTCCGGGCGTACACCGTGCCGGTCTACGACTACGCGCTGATGACCGAGCCGCTGGCCGCGGACCAGCTCGCGTCGATCGGCTGGAGGAACCGCCAGGGGCTCGGCGACTCGGCGAACCAGTTCCACTACTTCCGGCTCTCCGCCGACAACCGGATCCTGTGGGGCGGTTACGACGCGGTCTACCAGTACGGCGGCCGGGTGCGCGCCGAGTACGACGACCGGCCGGAGACGTACGCCAAGCTCGCCGGGCACTTCTTCACCTGCTTCCCGCAGCTGGAGGGCGTCCGCTTCACCCACGCGTGGGGCGGGGCGATCGACACCTGCTCGCGGTTCTCCGCGTTCTACGGCACCGCCCACCAGGGCAGGGTGGCGTACGCGGCCGGCTACACGGGTCTCGGCGTCGGCGCGACCCGGTTCGGGGCGGACGTGATGCTGGACCTGCTGTCCGGGGAGAGCACCGAGCGGACCTCGCTGGAGATGGTCCGCAAGAAGCCGCTGCCCTTCCCGCCGGAACCCTTCGCCTGGACCGGTATCGCCCTGACCAAGTGGTCGCTGGCCCGTGCCGACGCGCACGGCGGACGGCGCAACCTGTGGCTGCGGACCATGGACAAGTTCGGTCTGGGATTCGACAGCTGAACGATCGTAGGTGATCTGATTCACTCCAACGAGTGGTCAGAACCCGCGTAATGCTCCCCGGGAGACCTCCCTCTCCCTCGTGACGCGACCAGCGTCGACGAGAGAGAGGGAGGTCTTCTCATGACTGGGGCGAGGACGGCGGTGGAGTGGCTGGCATCCGTCGCACCGGATCCCGAGGCCTGCCGCCGGGAGTGGGAGCGCAACCCCCTCGGGGTGGCGCTGCTTCCGGCGGGCAGGGCCTGGGACGTACTGATCCTGCCGGGCGAGCTCGGCTACCCGACGCTCGACGTCCTCACCCGCATCCTCGACCGACTCGGCCCGGTGCTCGTCGACTTCGGCGACGCGCGGATGGGCTTCTTCGTGCCACCGGGCACCGCGGCCCGCTGGCTCGGCACCGGCATCCGCACGGCCGGCGCCGGCACCTGGATCGTCGTGCCGTACCCGGGCCGGGTGGCCGGGGGAGGGGTCCGCTGGCTGGTCCCACCGGACGGCTCCGGCATTCTCGTCGACCCGGCGCTGCTGGAACTGGCGATGCACGAGGCGGCCGCCGGTCTGGTCATGGGGGAGGGCGACGACTGAGAGCGGAGGCGTGAGCCACCGCCGGAGGTCTTGACAACCCGGATTGGTCTGGACCAAGTTGGGCGCGCTCCACCCTCCCGATTCCCCCATGCCCGGAGGCTCTTGTGGACCGCACCGGACCCGCCAGACCCGTCCTCGCCGCGCTGACGGCCGCTCTGCTGGCCCTGTCAGGCGTCACCGCGCTCTCGTCGGCCGCCCGTGCGGCCGACGCGGACTGGCGCGGAACGGAGGCTTCGAAGCGGGACTCGACGGCTGGACCTGCTCCTCAGGTACGACGGTCAACAACCCTGTGCACAGTGGGAGTTCGGCGCTCCTGGCAACCTCGGCCGGCAGTGACGACGCCCAGTGCGCCCAGACGGTGACCGTCCGCCCCGACGCCCAGTACACGCTCTCCGGATACGTCCGCGGCTCCTACGTCTACCTCGGCGCCACCGGCACCGGCACCACCGACGTCTCCACCTGGACCCCGGCGGCCCCCGACTGGCAGCGGCTCACCACGACCTTCCGCACCGGCCCGTCCACCACCAAGGTCACGCTCTACACGCATGGTTGGTACGGGACCGGGGCGTACAACGCGGACGACGTGTCCCTCACCGGCCCGGGCGTCGATGCCGGGCAGCCGCCCGCGAAGCCGACGGGCCTGCGGACGGGCACGGTCACCTCCTCCAGCGTGGCCCTGTCCTGGACGGCGGTCGCGGGCGCCACCGGCTACGCCGTCTACCGCGACGGAGCCAAGGTGCAGAACGCGAGCGGGACTTCGGCGACCGTGAGCGGCCTCGCGCCCTCCACGGCGTACGGCTTCCAGGTCGCCGCCGTGAACGACGCGGGGGAGTCGCCGAGATCGGACACCGTGAACGCCGCCACGGCCGCCGCCACTTCCACGGACCTCCCCACCCGCGCCCTGGTCGGCTACCTCCCCGCGAGCTTCGCCAACGGCGCCGGCTACACCCGCCTGGCCGATGTCCCCGACAGCTGGGACGTCATCGACCTGGCCTTCGGCGAGCCCACCTCGGTCACCTCCGGAGACATCCGCTTCACCCGCTGCCCGGTCACCGAATGCCCGAACGCCGAGTCCGACGCCGACTTCAAGGCGGCGATCAGGGCCAAGCAGGCGGCCGGCAAGAAGGTGCTGATCTCGATCGGCGGCCAGAACGGCCAGGTCCAGCTCACCACGACCGCGGCCCGGGAGGCTTTCGTCGCCTCGGTCTCGGCCATCATCGACACCTACGGACTCGACGGCCTGGACATCGACTTCGAGGGCCACTCGCTCTCGCTGAACGCCGACGACACGGACTTCACCCACCCGAAGACCCCGGTGATCGTGAACCTGATCTCCGCTCTGAAGACGCTGAAGGCCCGGTACGGCGCGAAGTTCGTCCTCTCCATGGCCCCGGAGACCTTCTTCGTGCAGATGGGCCACCAGTACTACGGCACCGGCAAGTGGGGCGGCCAGGACCCGCGATGCGGGGCGTACCTGCCGGTGATCCACGCCCTGCGCGACGACCTGACCCTGCTGCACGTCCAGGACTACAACTCGGGCCCGATCATGGGGCTGGACAACCAGTACCACTCCATGGGCGGCGCCGACTTCCACATCGCCATGACCGACATGCTCCTCACCGGCTTCCCGGTCGCCGGCGACCCCGCGAAGGTCTTCCCGCCCCTGCGCCCCGACCAGGTGGCCATCGGCATGCCGGCCTCCACGAACGCGGGCAACGGCTACGTGGCCCCGACGGAGGTCACCAGGACCCTCGACTGCCTGACCAGGAGAACGAACTGCGGCTCGTACACCACCCACGGCACCTGGCCGTCCCTGCGCGGCCTGATGACCTGGTCCGTCAACTGGGACCGCTACGCGAACTGGGAGTTCCAGAGGACCTTCGACGGCTACTTCGGCTGACGCTCACTCCAGTACAGCCGCCCACACCTTCGCGAGCACGACGTCCCGCCCGGCGTCCCCCAGGGCGCCGAGCACCGATGGCAGGTGAAGGGACACCGAGCGCACCCGAGCCGACGTCGTGCCGTCCCAGCGTCGTACGGCGATGCTCTCCCGTGTCCGCGAGGCGCCCCCGGGGTGCAGCAGGACGCACGTCGGCAGACCGGCCGAGGGCTGCCGGGCCAGTGCGTGGGCGTAGAGGAACGCCTGGTAGAGGTCGGCGGGGCTCAGCTTCCCGTTGTCGTAGAGCTTGTACTTCAGGTCGACCGGGCGGCACAGCCGCTCACCGTCGACGCTGCCCGAGACCAGGACGTCCGGGCGGATCTCGCCGTAGGGGCGCTCCGTCCGCTCGTCGTACAGGACTCCGCGGTGCCGGGTCTGGTCGTGCACGGTGAATCCGGTGCCGGCGGCCGCCTCTCGCAGCAGACGGGTGAGGAACGCCTCGAACAGGACGTTCATGTCCACGAGGAAGGCCCGTGAGGCGAGTGGGCCCGGCGCCAGGAGGTCGGCGACACCGCCGCCGGACAGCAGCAGGGCGGCCCAGCGGTGGGCGCTTCTGTAGTGGCTGTTGTGCCGGTGGTGGTCGAGCGCGGCCAGCGCCGAGCGGAGGTCGCCCAGTGGCGTCGGAGCGATCCGCGCGAAGCCGGTCGCCGCACGACGGGCCCGTGCGCGTACGGACGCGGAACGCGCGGTGCGCGCGGCGAGGTCGATCGCGGCGCCGCAGAGCCGGTTGTCCAGGATGTCGGTGTCGTGCTCGTCGAAACGGCAGGCGAGCCGGTCCAGCCGGCCATAGTGCCGCAGGAGTTGACGGTCGGCGAGGAGCCGGCCGCGTACGGCCGGAAGGTCCTCCTCGACCGTGACGTAGTCCTGGCGCACTCCGCGGGACAGCAGGCGTTCGCACTCCTCGGTGAGCAGCAGGGCGACCAGGTCCCGCAGGTGCGGGGCGCCTTCGCGCACGGTGCGTGGGGCGTCGAGCGGCGGAAGCCCACGGCCCGCCGCGTACTCCAGCATGCGCAGCACATCGAGTTCACCGCCGAGATACTTGGGCAGGATTCGTATCTCGCAGGCGTCGAACCGGACGACCCCGACACACGGGCCCGCGGTCACTTCCAGCCTCCCGCCCGCGAGCTCCCGGACCTTCAGGCGCCGGGCCAGCTCCTCGCTCGCGCACAGGGCGCGGTCGGCCGGGCCGAGCCGGATCCCCTCGACGACCCTGGTCTCGTACTCGCGGAGTTCCACCTCCCGCAGCTCGCTCTCCCGCGGTGCCGGCACGGGACTACTCCACCGCCCCGGCCTTGACCTGGAGTTCGGTGTAGAGGGCGGTGACCAGCCCCTCGTCGCTGAGATCCCGCACGGTGTGCGCCCCGAGATCGACCAGCGCCTCGCCGAGGAAGGCGGCGAGCAGGGAGTAGTCGTCGTAGGCGTACTCCTGGAGCAGGGGGAGGATCTCGTCGCGGACGATCGCGGCCAGACCCGACACGGTGTCGACCGGGGCGCCGTTCGGGAGGAAGAAGGCCTGCCCGATCTGCTTCTCACGGTCGAGATGGGTCCGCACGCGTTGGTTGAGTGCGTCGAGAAGGTCCGCGAGGTGCAGCTGCTCCACATGGCACCCCTGGAGGGGCGCCGAGTCGGGGAGCTGCTCCAGGAAGGCGAAGCGACGGCGGATGGCCGCGTCCAGCACCCGGATGGAGCGGTCGGCCGTGTTCATGGTGCCGACCAGGTACACGTTGTCCGGCACGGTGAACTGCTCCTGGCTGAGCGGCAGCAGCACCTGGCAGCCCCGCTTGTCCTTCTCGAGGAGGGTGATCAACTCGCCGAAGATCTTGGGCAGGTTGCCGCGGTTGAGCTCGTCGACGACGACCAGGTACGGGCGGCCGGGGTCGGCTGCGGCCGCCTGGCACACCCGCTTGAACACCCCGTCGACCCGGTCCAGCATGAGACCGCCGGATCCGCCCTTCACCGGTCGGAAGCCCTCCACGAAGTCCTCGTAGCCGTATCCGGGGTGGAAGGTGACCGTCGTCAGCAGGCCGACCGCGGTCAACGCGTCGAGCGTGCGCCGGAACGCCGGGGTTCCGGGCTCCGCGTACGGGTCCACGTCCGGCAGGTCGCCGGCCAGTTCACCCAGCCAGCGGACCGCGAAACGCAGTGCGGTGTACGTCTTGCCCGTGCCCGGCGGCCCGTACAGCACCGCCTGACCCCGCCGGTCCAGCGCCTGGGCGAGCGGGATCAGCCCGGCGTCCAGGGGGCGGGTGGCCAGGGCGGCGTCGGTGGGGTCGGAGACGGGGTCGTCCTCGACGGACGGCGGGACCGCCTTGGCCCGCCGGATCCTGGTCCACATCTGGGCGGACACGTCCTTGACGGTGACGGTCGCCCAGGACCTCTCGGGTTCTTCCAGCCGGCCCGCGAAGCTCTCGTCCCACTCGACCTCGACCGTGTGCCGGTAGTGCGGGCGGTCCTCCCGCCAGGCGTAGCCGTCCCCGGCCACCCGGCCCACACCGAGGATCTCGCTCGTGCCCTTGTTGGCGACGACGAGGTCACCGGGCCTGAGACTCTGGAGCTTCCAGAGCTCGTTGGCCTTCGCGGTGATCTTCGACTGGTAGCCGCCGTACTCGTCCGTGTAGGCGGTGGTGAAGGCCGCCTGGAACTCGTCCTTGTCGGCGAACGAGCGCAGGTCCGTCACCTCGTCCCAGCCGGCCGCGATGAAACCCCCGGCCCGGCATTCTTCCCAGAGCGAGCCGTTCGCGCCGGGTGCGATCTTCACGATCTGCTGGGTCCGGACAGGATTGGTCCACCAGTACAGGAAAAGCACCACCAGGTCGTACGACCAGCCCGCGAACCGTTGCTCGCCGTCGATGACCTCCTTCAGCCGGGCGTGCAGGGCGAACCGGTCCAGCTTGGGGACGGGCTCGCCGGTGAGCTGCTGGACGAAGTGCCGCACGACATCGTGGCCGTAGACCGCCAGGGAGACCTCCGGCGCGTAGATCCTCAGTGTCTTGGCGACCAGGGCGGGGCCCGACCGAACGGCGTCGATGGTGTCGATGTCGGCGATCCGGCCCTCACGGGCCGCGGTCACGGCCGCGACGATCCCGGACCGTACCGCCTGCCATGCCTCCTCCTCGTCGGCGTAGCGCGAGTCATGCCACCAGGAACCGTCCTGGCTGCGCTGGTAGATGAGGTGCTTGGTGGAGGAGCCGCCGGCGATGCTGCCGAGCGCCCTGCTGCCGAACTCCAGCAGATAGCAGTACGGCCGGGTGCGGGCGCTGTCGCCCTGTCCGAGGGCGTACCGCTCCAGGGGCAGGGTCGGCCAGTCCTCCCAGGGAAAGTCACGGCGTACCTCCTCGGCCGCCGCCTCCATCGCGCGCAGCTCTCCCGTGAAACGGTCGCTGTCGAAGGCACGGACCGCTTCGTCCAGCGGCCACGGTCGCAGCGTGGCGGCCTGATGCGGGGAAACGGGGCGCAGGACGCAACTGCACGCGCTGGTGAGGGGCTGTCCCGCACCGCCGAGGAGCCCGAGGGACCGGGCGAATGCGGTGCGGGCCGCTGTGTCGTGGGACGGCGCGGAGTCGATGAGCCGCCGCCACAGCAGCCGGTCCGGGTCCGGGAAGCGGGGCAGCCTGTCGCCGTCGGTGAGATGACCGCACCGTGGGTCGTGGTGGATCTTGCGGCCGTAGGCGGGGAGGATGACCTCGCCCGGGGACGGAGTCAGTGCGAAGTCGTGGTTCTCGAAGGTGACGGTCACCTGATCCTGCACGTCGGACATGGCGCATCCCCCTGGTCCCGGCCGCCGCCCGCGACCGGCTAACTGTTCTCTTCCTCGGCCGGCTTCCGACCGTATCGCGTGACGACCGTCACCAGGAGCCGGAGGAGAAGCACGGACAGGCACCAGCCGGCCACGACGTCCAGCGGCCAGTGGTAGCCGCGGCGGACCAGGCCGTAGGAGACGCCGAGGACGAGAAGGCCGTAGAGGAGGACGAGGGTGCTACGGCTGCGGTGGGTGGGGAGGAGGGGAAGCAGGAGCAGGGTCGCGGAACCGTAGGCGACGGCCGCGGTGGCGGTGTGGCCGGAGGGGAAGTAGCCGGTGCCCGGGGGGACCACGGGGGTGCCGGAGCGGTCGGTCCAGATCTTGAGGGGGACGACGACGGCCGGGACGAGCGCCATGAGAAGGGCCGCCGCGGTGGCCGGAAGCCACCAGCGGTCTGTACCTCTGCGGCGGTGGTGCCAGGTCACGTAGGCCAGCGCCACGACCAGGACCGGTACGGCGACCTGGACATTGCCCAGGTCGGAGAGGCCCGCGCCGAGGCGGTCGGGGTGGCGCAGAGCGGCGCTGACCCGCTCGTCCACACGCAGAAGCGGCCCGTCCTCGACGACCTGCCAGGTGATCAGGGCGAAGAGGAGGGCCGGGATTCCGAGAAGGAGGGTGAGGAAGGCCGGCCGCCCCGGAACAGGGGGGGTGGTTCCGGGGCGGCCGATCAGATCGGTTCGTCGGCCGCCCCGGGGGGTTTGGGGCGGGCGACTGTCCGATCGGTGAGGAGATCCGGAGCCAGAGGCTCCAGTTGTGTGCGCGAGGGCACGACCAGGTCGAAGCTGGGGAGGCCCCGGCCTGATGTCGCCCACAGTCCCCTGTGGGCGGGGTGTATCTCTCATCTGGGTAGAACCTACGGCAGGGCGGCGGCGTACGACAGGCGGAATCCCATCCTCACAACCACCTCGCACACCTTCTTCACACCCTCTGCCGTTCGTCACCCCAGCCCCGGAATCCCAAGGGAGACCGGGCCTGTGACGTCAGATGCGGGTGAAGGCCTGCTCGATGATGTCGAGGCCCTCGTTCAGGAGATCCTCGCCGATGACGAGCGGGGGCAGGAAGCGCAGGACGTTGCCGTAGGTGCCACAGGTCAGGACCAGCAGGCCCTCCTGGTGGCAGGCCTTGGCGAGCGCGGCGGTCGCCTCCGGGTTCGGCTCCTTGGTCGTACGGTCCTTGACGAGTTCGATGGCGATCATGGCGCCGCGGCCGCGGATGTCGCCGATGTCGAACTTCTCGGCCATGGCGGAGAGGCGGGCCTTCATCGTGGCCTCGATCGCCTTCGCCCTCGCGTTGAGGTCGAGCTCCTTCATGGTTTCGATGGCGCCGAGCGCACCGGCGCAGGCGACCGGATTGCCGCCGTACGTGCCGCCGAGGCCGCCGGCGTGGGCGGCGTCCATGATCTCGGCGCGGCCGGTGACGGCGGCGAGCGGGAGGCCGCCGGCGATGCCCTTGGCGGTGGTGATCAGGTCCGGGACGATGCCCTCGTCCTCGCAGGCGAACCACTGGCCGGTGCGGCAGAAGCCGGACTGGATCTCGTCGGCGACGAAGACGATGCCGTTGTCCTCGGCGAACTGGCTGATCGCGGGCAGGAAGCCCTTCGCCGGCTCGATGAAGCCGCCCTCGCCGAGGACGGGCTCGATGATGATCGCGGCGACGTTCTCCGGGCCGACCTGCTTGGTGATCTGGTCGATGGCCTGGGCGGCGGCCTCGGGGCCGGCGTTCTCGGGGCCGGTGGGCCAGCGGTAGCCGTAGGCGACGGGGACGCGGTAGACCTCGGGGGCGAAGGGGCCGAAGCCGTGCTTGTACGGCATGTTCTTCGCGGTCAGCGCCATGGTGAGGTTGGTGCGGCCGTGGTAGCCGTGGTCGAAGACGACGACGGCCTGGCGCTTGGTGTAGGCCCGCGCGATCTTGACCGCGTTCTCGACGGCCTCGGCGCCGCTGTTGAACAGGGCTGACTTCTTGGCGTGGTCACCCGGGGTGAGCTCGGCGAGGGCCTCGGCGACCTGCACGTAGCCCTCGTACGGGGTGACCATGAAACAGGTGTGGGTGAAGTCGGCGAGCTGTGCCGTCGCCCGGCGTACGACGGCCTCGGCGGAGGCGCCGACGGACGTCACGGCGATGCCCGAACCGAAGTCGATCAGCCGGTTCCCGTCGACGTCCTCGATGATCCCGCCGCCCGCGCGCGCTGTGAACACGGGCAGCACGGACCCCACACCCTGCGCGACCGCGGCGACCCGGCGGGCCTGCAGCTCCTGCGACTTGGGGCCGGGGATGGCGGTGACGACGCGGCGCTCCTGCGGAAGTGCGGTCATGAGGGGCTCCTGGGGTGTTGCGGGCACGTACTTCTTTTCTCGCAGGCTAGGGCGGGGCTTGGAGGGTGGGCATGCTCCATGTGGGCGCTCTCGCCGACGCGGGTTGTCCGTCTTGGACATAGAGGAGTGCTGCTGCAGTAGTGGCCGGTGACCGTCGGCCCGGCCGCGTAAGCGGTGAACTCCCCTGGCGGGCGCGTTAGATTGGCCGCTGACGGTGGACGGAACGGCTGGTCGGGGAGCAGGGGCGATGGACAGCGACGGGACGCGGGACGCGCGGGGTACGCATGCGAATCCTGTGCCACGAGCACGGTCTGTGATGCCGCCGATGCCGTCCCGGGCGCCCGGGGTGCCCCCGCAGCCGGACGGTTCGGCGTTTCTGAGCTGGCTGCGGGCCCCTCGCCCCGAGGCCCCGCCCGGTGTGTGGCGGTTCGGCCATCGGGTCCGGCCGGAGCAGGAACCGGAGCAGATCCCCACGCGGCAGCTGCTGAGCGGCGCCGTGATCGGGTTCCTCTGCGGGTGGCTGCTCTGCTCCCTGCTGTACAACGGCTACCTGGGTGGTTTCTGGTTGTGGCCATGGTTCGTGATGGCTCCGGACTCGTGGACGCTGGGGCGCGCGGGATGGCTCAGCTCCCTTTCCTATGTCTATGAAGGCGTCTTCTTCTTCGGGATCTTCCTGGTCTTCGGGAAGATCAGCCGCTGGGGTGAGGTCTGGCGCCGCTTCGGCCCCCCTGCCTGGCGTTCCGCCGCGCCCGCCCACGAGCCTTCCCCCGCCCCCGAAGAGGACCCCGCCGAATGGCCCCAGCTTCGCGCCGCCGGTGCCCCCGATGCTGCTGAGCGGCTGGCCGCCGAGGCCCGGGCCGGGTTGATGCGGGACGTGGATCATGCCCGGATCGCGCGGGCCTGGCAGGGTGTGCGCAGTGGCCGGTTCAGCCTCGCCACGTTCACCGGTGCCGTGCTCCAGGAGGGCGCCGCCGCCTGTCTGCACCCCTCCGGGGCAAGGGATCTGCCCGCGCGGCTCGCTCGGCATGATCTCCTCACGGGCCAGGTGCGGCTCGGGACCACCGCCGACGACGCCCGTAACCCGTACGCCTACCGGGGGGCCGGGCTCGGGCTCGGGCCCGAGCTGCTGGGGACCTCGCTGCTGGCCGTCGGGCCGGCCGGGTCCGGGAAGACCGGGACCGTCATCCGGCCGATCGCCGAGTCGCTGTGTCTGCACGCCCTCGCCGGGCGGGCCGCCGTCGTGGTGGTCGGCGCCGCGGGCGCCGGGCTCGGACCGGCCGACGCCTACGACGTGGTCGTACAGATCGGGAATCCGGAGTCGGTGTACGACCTCGACCTGTACGGGGGGACGACCGATCCGGACGAAGCCGCGGCCGTGCTCGCCGAGGCGCTCGTCGGGGACCTCGCCGAGCCTCATCAGGGGGGCGACACGCGGCGGTCCACCACCGTGCTCGCCCAGCTCCTCGGGCCGTTCCAGGCGGTCCACGGCCGCTTCCCCTCCGTACCGGAGCTGCGGCAGCTGCTCGACGGCGCGCCCGGGCCGATGGCCGCGCTGCGGAAGGGCCTCGAGGACCGTGGACAGGCCTCGCTGCTGCGTGAACTCGACGCGCGGGAGCGGCAGATGGGGAATCCGGGAGATGTGGGGGGCATCCTCGCGGACCGGGTCGCGCTGCTCGACCGGCCCGCCTTCGCCTCGTTCTTCCAGAGCGCGGGCTCCGATGCGTCCGGGCAGTCGCGGCCGTTCTCGCTGAAGGCCCTCGACCACCCCGTCCGGGTCCGGATCGACCTGCCCCAGCGCGGGCACGCCGACGCCTCCCGGATCCTGGCGCGGCTGGTGCTCGCGCAGTTCACGGCGAGCGTCGCGGTGCGGGAGGACCGGTCGCTGTTCGCCTGCCTGGTCGTCGACGACGCCACGGGGGTCGTCACACCCGAAGCCGTACGGGGCGTGCAGCGGCTGCGGTCCGGCAACGCGGGAGTGGTGCTGACCTTGCGGACGCTGGACGACGTACCGCGGCCGTTGCGCGGTCCGCTGCTCGGGGCCACCGGGTGCCGGATGGCGCTGTCCGGGCTCACGCCGTGGGACGGTCAGGACTTCGCCGAGGTGTGGGGCAAGGAGTGGATCGAGGCGCGGGACGTCACCGACCGGCAGATCATCGCCGAGACCCCGGCCGGCAAGGTGCTGCACGCGGTGCGCCAGGTCATCACCGGCAAGGCGCCGACCGCGCGGGCGGTGACCGTACGGCAGGTCGAGCGGGAGCGGTGGTCCGCGTCCGAGCTGGCGCACGGGGTGCCGCCCGGGCACGCGGTGCTGTCGCTGACCACGGTGTCGGGTGAGCACGCGCCGCCGCTGCTGGTGGATCTGCGCGGATGACGTGACCCGAGGACCGTACGGTGAGGCAGAATCGTCACAGGCCGTTCATACACGGCGGCCAAAAGATCGCAACGATCACTGCTCCCTGACGCTCTGAAGGCCCCATGCCACCCACCCTCGCCTCGCTCGTCCACCACTCCGCGCTCAAGCTGACCGTGCGCGCGGGCGAGGACCGGCTGGACGTCCCGGTCCGCTGGGCACACGTCAGCGAGCTCGCCGACCCCGTCCCCTACATGGAGGGCGGGGAACTGCTGCTGATCACCGCGCTCAAGCTGGACGCGGAGGATCCGGAGGCCATGCGGCGGTATGTGAAGCGGCTGGCAGGGGCGGGAGTGGTGGGGCTCGGGTTCGCCGTCGGGGTCAACTACGACGAGATCCCCGAGGCCCTCGTCGACGCCGCCCGCGACGAGGAGCTCCCGTTGCTCGAAGTGCCGCGCCGCACCCCCTTCCTCGCCATCAGCAAGGCCGTGTCCGCGGCGATCGCGGCCGATCAGTACCGTTCCGTCACCGCGGGCTTCGCCGCCCAGCGCGAACTGACCAGGCAGGCCCTGTCCGACGGCCCGGAGGGGCTGCTCGGCGCGCTCGCCTCCCAGGTGGACGGCTGGGCGGCGCTCTACGACGCCTCGGGCGCCGTCGTCGCCGCCGCGCCGGAGTGGGCCGGCCGCCGGGCCGCGCGCCTCACCGCCGACGTGGAACGGCTGCGGGAGCGGCCCGCGCCCGCCTCCTCCGTGGTCGGCGGGTCCGGCACCGGCGAGAACGACGACCGGGTGGAGCTGCACTCGCTGGGCACCGGGCGGCGGCCGCGGGCCGCGCTGGCGGTGGGGACGGCCGCGGCACTCGGTACGGCGGAGCGGTACGCGGTGCACTCGGCGATCGCGCTGCTGACGCTCACGACCGAGCGGTCCCGCTCCCTGCAGGCCGCCGAACAGCGGATCGGGGTCGCGGTGCTGCGGATGCTGCTCGCGGGGGAGCCGGAGCACGCGCGCACGGTCGCGGGCGACCTGTACGGCGGACTCCTGGACGCGCCCTTCCGGCTGATCGTGGCGGAGACGGTCGCCGTGTCGTCCGTGCGGATCGCCGCCGACACCCCCGCCCGGGTCCCGTCCGCCGCCGCGCTCGCCGCGGCCGCCGTGGTGAACGGCGATCCGCTGGGGGCGCTCACCGAGATCGTGGAGTCCGCGGCGGCCCGCTCAGGGGAGACCGTGCTGGTGGTGCCCGAGGGGGAGCGGCTGGTGGTGCTGGCCGCGGACGGCGGGGCCGCGGTCACCGCGTGCGGGCAGTACGCGGTGGCGCTGGAGTCGGCGCGGACGGGTGAGCAGGCAGGCGCCGGGGACGAGGACGAACTGGTCGTCGGTGTCTCGGCCCCCACCGGACCGATCGCCGCCGCGGCCGCCTACAAGCAGGCCGAACAGGCACTCTCGGTCGCCCGGCGGCGGGGCCGGGTGTACGTCGAGCACGAACAGCTGGCCGCCGGATCGGTGCTGCCGCTGCTCGCCGACGACGCCGTACGGGCCTTCGCGGACGGGCTGCTGCGACCGCTGTACGAGCACGACGCGACCGGCCGGGGCGACCTGGTCGCCTCGCTGCGGGCCTGGCTCTCCCGGCACGGCCAGTGGGACGCGGCCGCCGCCGACCTGGGCGTCCACCGGCACACGCTGCGGTACCGGATGCGCCGGGTCGAGGAGATCCTGGGCCGCTCCCTGGACGACCCGGACGTACGCATGGAGCTGTGGCTGGCGCTGAAGACGGCGGCGGCCGAATAGCTGAAGACGACGGCGGCCGAATGGCGGCGGTTGGCCGGGCTGGAGTGCTGATCCGTCCCACTGCTACACCCCGGACAAATTCCCTCGTGACCTCGCGGCCCTACCGTGGGGGCATGACTTCCACCACCGCCTTCTGGCTCGCCGGCCGCCAGGTCACCGGCGAGGACACCTTCGATGTCACCTCTCCGTGGGACGGCCGGCTGGTCGGCACGGTGAGTGTGCCGAGCGACGCGCAGATCGAGGAGGCCGTGGCCGCCGCGTACGCCGTCCGCGAGGACTTCGCGGCCACTCCCGCCCACGTCCGCGCCGCCGCCCTCGACCACGTCAGCCGCAGGCTCGTCGAGCGCACCGAGGAGATCGCGCGGCTGATCTCCGCCGAGAACGGCAAGCCGCTCAAGTGGGCCCGGGGCGAGGTCGGCCGTGCCGTCTCGGTGTTCCGGTTCGCCGCGGAGGAGGCCCGGCGGTTCAACGGCGGTGAGGCCCAGCGCCTCGACACCGACCTGGGCGGCCAGGGGCGTCTCGCGCTGACCCGGCGTTTCCCGAAGGGGGTCGTGCTCGGGATCGCGCCCTTCAACTTCCCGCTCAACCTCTGTGCCCACAAGATCGCCCCGGCGATCGCGGCCGGCGCGCCGATCATCCTGAAGCCGGCCCCGGCGACCCCGCTCTCCGGGCTGATCATCGGCGACCTCCTCGCCGAGACCGAGCTGCCCGCCGGCGCGTGGAGCATCCTGCCCGTCCCCAACGACCGGATGCCCGCCCTCGTGCAGGACGAGCGTCTGCCCGTGATCTCCTTCACCGGTTCCGAGAAGGTCGGCTACGCGATCATGGACTCGGTACCGCGCAAGCACTGCACCCTGGAGCTCGGCGGCAACGGCGCGGCGGTCGTCCTCGGCGACTACGCGAGCGACGAGGACCTCGACTGGGCCGCGACCCGCATCGCGACCTTCTCCAACTATCAGGGCGGCCAGTCCTGCATCTCCGTGCAGCGGGTGATCGCCGACGCGTCGGTGTACGACCGGCTGCTCCCGAGGATCGTCGCCGCCGTCGAGGCCCAGGTCACCGGCGATCCGAGCGACGACAAGACCGACGTCGGTCCCCTGGTCAGCGAGGACGCGGCGGTGCGCGTCGAGGCGTGGGTGAAGGAGGCCGTCGAGGCCGGCGCCACCCTGCTCACCGGCGGCGACCGCGACGGCGCCTCCTATGCGCCGACCGTCCTCGCCGACGTCCCGGCCGACACGACGATCTCCTGCGAGGAGGTCTTCGGCCCGGTCCTCACCGTGCAGAAGGTGAACGGCGAGGCGGAGGCCTTCGCCGCCGTCAACGCCTCCAAGTACGGCCTCCAGGCAGGCGTGTTCACCCACGACCTGCAGGCCGCCTTCCGCGCCCACCGCGCCCTGGAGGTCGGCGGCGTGGTCGTCGGCGACGTCCCCTCCTACCGCGCCGACCAGATGCCGTACGGCGGTGTCAAGCAGTCCGGTGTCGGTCGTGAGGGCGTGAAGTTCGCGATGGACGACTACACCTACGAGCGGGTGCTGGTGCTGACCGGCCTCGCGCTCTGAGGGCCACGGCAGGAACCCATGGCTAATGGGAACCATTTTCATGTAGGGTGGGCGCAGCGACGCTGACCCGCCGCCCGAAGGGGCCCGGCATCGATGCCTTCCGGTGCCGGGCCCCTTCATGTCGTCAGCTGCTCCGGTCCCTCAACCGGAGAAGCCGACATGCGCGAGCCGCAACGGGCCGCGCAGCCTGAGATGCACGTCGTGCACGCCCTCGGCGACGATCCCGGCGCCGAGGCTGGTGTAGTCGTACGGTCCGGACTCGGACTCCGCCACCTCCCAGGTGGCGAGCACCGCGCCACCGTCCAGGGACAGTTCGACCGAGCCCTCGCCGGAGACCAGGGCCGTCACCTCGGTGACGCCGTCGCCGAAGTCGCAGTCCCGGTAGACCAGTTCGCCGGTACGGCCCTCGGCGGCCGTCACCGCGTCGCCCGCCGTCTTCGTCCGGTCGACGATCTCGACACCGCTCTGCTCGTCGAAGTCCGCGCCCTCCAGGCCCCGTCGGAGCACGGGACGCGGTGCGCCGGGCTCGCCGTCGAGCAGCACCGTCGTCCGCAGCCGGATGTCCTCGCTGGAAGCACCGGCCAGGAGCTCGTACGGGCCCGGATCCACACGCCACCGGCTCTGCGCCACGTCCCAGAACTCGAAGGCGCGCAAGGGGACTTCGAAGGACAGCTCTTCCCGGGCGCCCGGGGCGAGCGTCACGCGCCGGTGGGCCACCAGCTCGCGGCGCGGGCGGGGCAGCGCCGGGTCGATCGCGCGGGAGTAGAGCTGCGCGACCTCGTCAGCGGTGACGTCACCGGTGTTCGTGATCGTGAACGAGACGTGTGCCGCCCCGTCGTCGATCCGCACGTCGAGGTCACCGTACGAGAAGGACGCGTACGACAGTCCGTGGCCGAACGGGAACAGGGGCGTGCCCTCGAAGTACAGGTAGGTCTGACGGCTGCCGATGACGTCGTAGTCGAGCAGGCCGGGCAGGTCCGCGTCGCTCTCGTACCAGGTCTGCGGGAGGCGGCCGGCGGGGGAGACGTCACCGGCCAGGACGCGGGCCAGGGCGGTGCCGGCCGCCTGGCCGCCGTGGGCCGTCCACAGCGCCGCGGCCAGGCCGGACGTGTCGACCGCGTACGGGTAGGCCGAGACCAGGGTCAGCACGGTCCGCGGGTTCGCGGCGCGTGCCGCCCGCAGCAGGCGCTCCTGGTGGGCGGGGAGTCGCAGGGAGGCGCGGTCCTCGGTCTCGCGGCCGTTGATGTGCGGGTCGTTGCCCGCGACGACCAGGACGACGTCGGCCTCGGAGGTGACCCGGGTCACTGCGTCCTCGCCGCGTTCGACGATGATCAGCGTGAAGGTTTCCGGCTCCGCCCCGGGTGCCGGATTCTCGTCGGCAACCTTCACTCCGTCCGCGGCGACAGTGACGTGGCGGCCCGTACCGATGTGCCTGAGGAGGTGACCGCTGCCGTGCTGCTCCAGGCGGAAGGTCTCCTGGACGACCCAGCCCCCCGGCTGGTCGGCGGAGGCGCGCAGGTAGCCGTCCTCGGCGACGGAGAGATAGCGGCCGTCGGGGGCACGGAGCGTGAGGACGCCCTCGTCCCAGTCGATCAGCGCGAACTCGGTGCCGGTCGCGTCGGTCGTCAGCGGGGGCAGGTCCGTGCGGCCCGCGAGCAGCGCCGGGTCCAGGGCGCCCTCGGCTCCGCGCACCTCGTCCTCGCCGTCCTCGGCGGCCAGGACGTGCAGGAACGTCCCGGCGGAGGTCTTGAGCCGGACCCGGTCCACGCCCTCCGCGAACTCCACCCGCTCGGCGCCGAACCGCTCGTACAGCCCCTCCAGCGGGGTGGAGCGGTGGATGAGCGTGCCGCTGTACCAGTCCCGCTTGCACTCGTCGGCGAGCAGGCCGACCACGGCGAGCCGGGTGTCGGGGGCGAGCGGCAGCACACCGTCGTTCCTGAGCAGCACGATCGCCTGCTCGGCGGCCTCCTGGGCGAGCGCGCGATGCTCCGGGGTGTCGAAGTCCCGGACCTCGGCGTGCGGGTCGTGATGCGGGTCGAACTCGCCGAGCCGGAAGCGGACCGAGAGCTGTCGGCGCACCGCGGTGTCGATCTCGGCCTCGGTCAACAGACCCTGGTCCAGGGCCCCTTGGATACGCGCGATCATCTGCGAGCTGTCCGTGCCATGGTCGGTGAAGCTGTCGACACCGGCCCGGAGGGAGGCCGCGGTGGCTTCCTCGTGGGTGTCGAAGTAGTGCTCGTGATCGACCAGGTTGGAGGGCGCGCCCGCGTCCGAGCAGACCAGCAGCTCCTCCTCCGTCCAGGCGCGCAGGTGCTCGCGAAGATACGGCGAGACGTGGTTGGGGCGGCCGTTGACCAGGTTGTACGCGGGCATCACGCCGGCCACCGCGCCCGCCTCGACCGCCTCGCGGAAGGCCCGCAGGTCGTACTCGTGCAGCACGCGCGGACGCACCGAGCTCGACGAAGTGGCCCGGTCCGTCTCGTTGTTGTGGGCCAGCCAGTGCTTGAGCACCGGGGCCGTGCGCCAGTACGTCGGGTGGTCGCCGCGCAGCCCGTGGGTGTAGGCGGTGGCGATGGCCGAGGTGAGCTTCGGGTCCTCCGAGTAGCCCTCCTCGTTACGGCCCCACAGCGGATGGCGGAGCAGATTGACCGTCGGTGCCCAGATGTTGAGGCCGACCCTGTCGTCGCGGGCGCGCATCGCCCGGACCTCCTTGGACACCGCCTCGCCGATCCGCCGTACGAGCTCGGTGTTCCAGGTCGCGCCCAGGCCCACCGCCTGCGGGAAGACCGTCGCCGGCCCCATCCAGGCGACGCCGTGCAGCGCCTCCTGCCCGGTGCGGAACGCCGCGATGCCGAGTCGCTCGACGGCCGGGGCGAACTGGTGCAGGAAGCCGATCTTCTCGTCGAGGGTCAGCCGCGACAGCAGATCGTCGATGCGCTTCGCGAACGGCAGGTGCGGATCGCGAAAAGGCGGTGTGTGCGGCGGGTGTGCGGTCACGTGGGGATCCCCTTGCGATGGATCGGTTCGATGCTTTCGAAGCGCTTCGATGCTCATTCGACACCGGGGTGGGTGTCAAGAGATCAACACCGTCACTTCAGGCGGTGCATAAGAAAAGGTCACCTCTCTTACCTCCGAGGAATCTTGGGAACGACCCTTGTGCACCCCTGGGTGTTCACTTAACCTCACAGCAACATCGAAGCGCTTCGACTACGGATTCCGTCACACCGTCGAAGCATCGCTTCAGCTCAGCCAGTTCCACTCAAGACACCGCAGCCGACGGCTCCACCGCCGGGTGTCCTGGTGCGCCATGAAGGGTTGACGCAATGACGCCGAACGCCGCTTCCGCCTCCTCCGGGCCCAGCCGGAGAAGCTTCCTCGCCTCCACCGCGGTCGCCACCGCAGCGGTGGCGGGCGGGATGCCGCTGCTTGCCGCCTGTGGCGGCTCGGACAGCGGGGAGCGTGAAGGGACCACGTCGGGCAAGGCCGCGGACAAGCTGCTCCCGACCTTCGTCGCCAGCACGGTCGCGAACCCGGACCTGCCGTCCAAGAACGGCTCGGCCGCCGGCTACACCGGCAAGGTCGACCTCGCGGCGCTGAAGACCTCGGTCCCGAAGAAGCTCGGCACCGGCGCCCCCCTCAAGATCATGTCCCCGTTCTGGGGCTCCCCGCCGAAGGCCGGCTGCGCCTACTACACGGCACTCGACGCCGCCGCGGGCACCAAGATCACCTGGCAGAACCAGGACGGCAACACCTACGGCGAGAAGCTCGGCGCCGTCCTCGCCTCCAGCTCCATACCCGACATGGTGGTGGTGCCGAGTTGGGAACTGGTCGGCAAGATCTCGAACGCCGTCACCGCGAAGTTCATGGACCTCAGCCCCTACATCGCGGGCGACAAGATCAAGAAGTACCCGAACCTGGCCGCGATTCCTTCCGACGCCTGGCGCATGGGCATCTTCGGCGGCGCGCTGCGCGGGATCCCGATGCCGGCCGCCACCGCGAACTGGATCGCGCCCCTGTACCGCAAGGACCTCTTCGACAAGAAGGGCTACTCGGTACCCACGTCGCCCGAAGAGTTCCTGAGCTGGGCCAAGGAGGCAACCAGCGCCAAGGCCAAGGTGTGGGCCTGCAACGACATGACCTGGTCCGCGTGGAGCAACTTCGGCGTCCGCCCCTCCGGCACGCTCGGCTGGAACATCGGGGACGACGGCAAGCTGACCTACCGCCACGAGGTGCCCGAGTACCTCGAGGCCCTGGAGTGGGTCCGCAAGCTGTTCGACGCCGGTGTGGTGCACCCCGACGACAAGGCGCGCACGGGCGACCAGGGCCAGCGGTTCACCGCCGGGCAGGTCCTGGTCTGGAACACCAACATCGCCGACTGGTACGGGAAGACCGCCGAACAGGCCCAGTCCAACCCGGACTTCCAGATCGACGTCATCGACATCTACGGCGCGGACGGCGGCGACCCCACGCTGTGGGCCTCCCAGCCCGCCACCATCTGGTCGTTGATCCGCAAGGGCGCCTCCAGGACGACGATCGAGAACGCGCTGGCCGCCGCCGACTTCTCGGCCGCGCCCTACGGCACCAAGGAGCGGATGCTCGTCGACTACGGCGTCGAGGGCACCCACTACACCGTCAAGGACGGCGTCCCGGTCAAGAACGACCTCGGCAACTCCGAGGTCATCAATGCCTGGGTGATGCTGGCCGCGCCGGCCGCCTACTTCGCCCACCCCGACTTCCCCGAGGTCGCCCGCAAGCAGGTCGAGTGGCAGCAGCGGATGGGCGCCTTCATGAAGAAGACGTCCACGTTCGGCATGAACATCGTCGAGCCGACCCGGTGGGCCAACCTCTCCAGCCAGTTCGAGCAGCTGGAGATCGACTACGTGCGCGGCAACCGCAAGCTCTCCGACGTCCAGGCCGCCATCTCCACCTGGAAGTCCTCCGGCGGCGACAAGCTGCGCGACTGGTACAAGGAGCTCATCGACAAGAACGGCAGCGGCAACTGATGTCCCTCACGGCCGGGAGCAGGCCCGACGGGACTCGTCCTCCCGCGGCCGTCGAGGAACCGACGGCCGCGGTGACCGCGGCGGTGGTGAAGGACCGGGTTCCGGCCAAGGCGAGCAAGGCCGGCAAGGTTCCCTTCAAGATCCGGCTGCGCCGCGACCGCACGCTCATCCTGATGACGCTGCCGGTCATGGTCCTGCTCCTGCTCTTCAACTACGTCCCGCTGCTCGGCAACGTCGTCGCCTTCCAGGAGTACGACCCGTACGTCTCCAGCAACGGCGTCACCGCGATCTTCCACAGCCCCTGGGTCGGCGTGGAGCAGTTCTCGCGGATGATCGACGACCCGCTGTTCTGGAGCGCCGCGAAGAACACCATCGTACTGTTCGTGCTCCAGCTGGTGCTGTTCTTCCCGATCCCCATCGCCCTGGCGCTGCTCATCAACAGCGTGATCCGGCCCCGGGTCCGGGCCGTGGCGCAGGCGATCATGTATCTGCCGCACTTTTTCTCGTGGGTCCTCGTCGTCACCGTGTTCCAGCAGATCTTCGGCGGCGCGGGCATCATCGCCCAGACCCTGGAGGACCACGGCTGGACCGGCTTCGACCTGATGACCAACGCGGGCCTCTTCAAGTACCTGGTGACCGCGCAGGCCGTCTGGAAGGACTCCGGCTGGGGGATCATCGTCTTCCTCGCCGCGCTGGCCGCCGTCAGTACCGACCTGTACGAGGCCGCCGCCATGGACGGCGCCGGACGCTGGCGCCGTATGTGGCACGTGACGCTGCCCGCACTGCGTCCGGTGATCGCGCTCCTGCTGGTCCTCAGGGTCGGCGACGCGCTCAGCGTCGGCTTCGAGCAGTTCCTGCTCCAGCGGTACGCGGTCGGGGTCGGGGCCAGCGAGGTCCTGGACACCTACGTGTGGAACATGGGTATCCAGAACGGCGACTTCAGCTACGCGGCCGCGGTCGGCCTCGTCAAGGGAGCCATCGGACTTTGTCTCGTCCTGGCCGCGAACAAGTTCGCGCACCTGCTGGGCGAGCAGGGGGTGTATCAGAAGTGAGCCTCAACACGCAGCTCATCCGCAGTCTCAAGGCCCCGGCCAGGCCCGTCTGGGAGGAGCCGCCCAGCAAGGCCGGACTCACCGCGAAGAGCGGTTTCCTTCTCCTGTGCTGCCTGGGCGTGCTCGGTCCGCTGTGGATCGTCATCGTCACCAGCCTCTCCCCGAAACCGGTGATCGACCGGGTCGGCGGGCTCGTCGTGATCCCCCAGGGCATCACCTTCGTCAACTACACGGAACTGCTCAGCGGGGGCCAGGTCAGCCGGGCCATCATGGTGTCGGTCGGGGTCACCCTCGTCGGCACGCTGTTCTCGATGGCGGTGTCGGTGCTGGCGGCGTACGGGCTGTCGCGGCCGGGGAGCCTCGGGCACCGGTTCTTCCTGGTGACCATGATGGCGACGATGTTCTTCGGCGCCGGCCTCATCCCGACGTATCTGCTGGTGCAGTCGCTGGGGCTCACGGACACCTATCTGTCCCTGATCCTGCCGAGCGCGGTCAGCGTCTTCAACATCCTGGTGCTGCGGGCCTTCTTCATGGGGATCTCGCCCGAGCTCACCGAGTCCGCGCGGATCGATGGCGCCGGGGACATGAGGATCCTGCTGACCATCATCATGCCGCTGTCCCGGGCGGTGCTGGCCGTGATCTCGCTCTTCTACGCGGTCGGGTACTGGAGTGCCTGGTTCAACGCGTCGATCTATCTCAGCGATCAGTCGATGATGCCGCTGCAGAACGTGCTCATTCAGCTGGTGCAGAAGAACACGGCGAACCCTACGGGGTTGCAGCAGGCGGTGCGTACGGGGCAGTTGTCGGCGCTGGGTTTGCAGATGGCTGTGATGGTGCTGGCGTTGATTCCGGTGGCGGTGGCTTCTCCGTTCGTGCAGCGGCATTTCAAGAAGGGCATGCTCACGGGCGCGGTGAAGGGGTGACCTGCGCCTGATCGACCGGGGGCTTCGATCGGTCGGCGCCTGCTGGTTCGTTCTGGCTTGTCGCGCCCACGCGGCGGAGCCGCAAATCGATTAAGCCCCGCGCCCCTGGTGGGCTCACTCTCCCTTAGTTCAGAGCGAGGTTTGTCATGCTTGCGTCCAGGCTTAGTCGGCGTGCTGTTCTTGCCGGGACCGCGGCCGCCGCCGCGATCACTGTGGTTCCGGCCTTGCCGGCAGTCGCCGCGGCCTCCGCCACCCCCTCCTACCGCTGGCGCCAAGTCGCCATCGGCGGAACCGGTTTCGTCACCGGCGTCCTCTTCCACCCGTCCGTCCGCGGCCTCGCCTACGCCCGTACCGACATCGGCGGGGCCTACCGCTGGGACGACCGGGGCGCGTGCTGGATCCCGCTCAACGACGACCTCGGCTGGGACGACTGGAACCTCCTTGGTGTCGAGGCCATGGCCGTCGACCCCGTCCACCCCGACCGGGTCTACCTCGCGCTCGGCACCTACGCCCAGTCCTGGGCCGGCAACGGAGCCGTGCTGCGGTCGGAGAACCGCGGTGCCACCTGGGCCCGGACCGACCTCTCCGTGAAGCTCGGCGGGAACGAGGACGGGCGGGGAGCGGGGGAGCGTCTGCTGGTCGATCCTCGGGACAGCGACACGCTGTGGCTGGGCACCAGACATGACGGGCTGCTCAAGTCCACCGACCGGGGCGCCACTTGGGCCGTCGCCGACGGATTCCCCGGCACGCCCAGCGCGGGCGGCCAGGGCGTCACCCTGCTCGTCGCCGCCGGGCGGGTCCTCTACGCCGGCTGGGGCGACTCCGACGGCACCACCCCCAACCTGTACCGCACCTCCGACGGCACCACCTGGGAAACCGTCCCCGGGCAGCCTTCCGGCAAGAACGCCAAGGTGCCGATCCGGGCCGCCTACGACTGCCACCCCCGCGAGCTGTACCTCACCTACGCCGACGCGCCCGGCCCCAACGGCCAGTCCGACGGCAGCGTGCACAAGCTGGCCACGACGAGCGGCAAGTGGACCGACGTCACGCCCGTGAAGCCCGGCGGGACCACGGCTGGGGGCACCGCCCGCTCGAGCGAAGCCGAGAGTGGGGGAGGTTCCGCCGACACCTTCGGATACGGCGGGGTTTCCGTGGACGCACGCCGGCCCGGCACCGTCGTCGTCTCGACCAACAACCGCTGGGCGGCCGTGGACACCCTGTACCGGACCACGAACGGCGGCCGCACCTGGACGTCCCTGAAGGACGCCGCGGTCCTCGACGTCTCCGAGACCCCGTTCCTCACCTTCGGCGCCGACGAGCCCAAGTTCGGCTGGTGGATCCAGGCCCTCGCCGTCGACCCGTACGACTCGAAGCACATCGTCTACGGCACCGGCGCCACCCTCTACGGCACCCGCGACCTCAAGCACTGGGCCCCGCAGATCCGCGGCCTGGAGGAGACCTCCGTACGCCAGCTGATCTCGCCCCCGACCGGGGAGGCGCACCTGCTCAGCGGTCTCGGGGACGTCGGGGTGATGTACCACGAGCGGCTCACGGCGTCGCCGTCACGGGGCATGGCGAGCAACCCCGTGTTCGGGTCGGCGACGGGACTCGCCCAGGCCGCGGCCAGACCGTCGTACGTCGTCCGCACGGGCTTCGGCGACCACGGCAACGGTGCCTTCTCGAACGACGGCGGCAAGACCTGGACGCCCTTCGCGGCCCAGCCCGCCCCCGCCAAGGACGCGCCGGGCCCGATCGCCACCAACACCGACGGCAGCGTGCTGCTGTGGACCTTCGTGCACTGGGACGGCACCAAGTACCCCGCCCAGCGCTCCACCGACAACGGAGCGACCTGGGCCGAGGTCTCCACCTGCCCCAAGGGCGCCACCCCGCTCGCCGACCCGGCCGACCCGACGCGCTTCTACGCGTACGACACCGACACCGGAACCCTGTTCGCCAGCACCGACAGCGGCCTCACCTTCACCGCGCGCGCGAGCGGACTGCCCGCCGGCGACAGCCAGTTCCAGCTGACGGCGGCTCCGGGGCTCTCCGGCGACCTGTGGCTGAGCACCAAGACGAACGGCCTGTACCGGTCCACCGACGGCGGAGCGAGCTTCACCAAGCTCACCAGCTGTTGGGCCTCGCACACGCTCGCCTTCGGCAAGGCCGCCCGCGGCGCGGAGTACCCGGCGATCTACATGGTCGGCTCCACGGAGTCGATCACCGCCGTGTACCGCTCCGACGACGGTGCCAAGACCTGGGTGCGGGTCAACGACGACCAGCACCAGTGGGGCTGGATCGGCGCGACCATCGCCGCCGACCCGCGGGTGTACGGCCGGGTCTACATCGCCACCAACGGCCGGGGCATCCAGTACGGGGAGCCCGTCTGATGGCCGTCGGGAAGGGACCTTCGCTGGGCGACGCCACGCGCGGCCGCATCCTCTTCGGCGGTGACTACAACCCGGAGCAGTGGCCCGAGGAGACCTGGCTCGAAGACGTCCGGCTGATGAGGGCCGCCGGCGTCAACTCCGTCACCCTCGGCGTCTTCTCCTGGGCGAAGCTCGAGCCGAGGCCGGGAGAACGGGACTTCGGCTGGCTGGACCGGTTGATGGACCTCATGCACGACAACGGCATCGGAGTCGTCCTCGCCACCCCCACCTCCTCGCCGCCGCCGTGGATGGGCCACCTGCACCCCGACACCCTGCCCGTCACCGAGGACGGCCGCACCGAGTACTGGGGCGGACGCCAGCACTTCTCCCACTCCAGCGCCACCTACCGGCGTTACGCAGCCGCCATCACCGAGGACCTCGCCGCCCGCTACGGCGGCCACCCGGCCCTCACCCTGTGGCACATCAACAACGAGTACTGCACCTACGACTGGAGCGACGAGGCCGCCGCCCGGTTCAGGGGCTGGCTCCAGCAGAGATACGGCACCCTCGACGCCCTCAACTCCGCCTGGGGCACCGCCTTCTGGAGCCAGGGCTACGGCGACTGGGCCGAGATCCACACACCCCGCCACGCCCACTACATGAAGAACCCCACCCAGGTGCTGGACTTCAAGCGGTTCACCTCCGACATGCTCCTGGAGTGCTATACCGCCGAGCGGGACATCGTGCGCGCGGCCACCCCGCACATACCGGTGACCAGCAACTTCATGCCGCTGTGGGTCGGGCAGGACGCCTGGCGCTGGGCCGAGGAGGAGGACGTCGTCTCCGTCGACCTCTATCCCGACCCGCGTGATCCGCTGGGAGCCCAACAAGGCGCCCTCGTCCAGGACATGACCCGCTCGCAGGCACGCGGCCCCTGGATGCTCATGGAGCAGGCCGCGGGGCCGGTCAACTGGCGGGGCGTGAACCACCCCAAACCCCGTGGCCTGAACCGCCTCTGGTCCCTCCAGGCCGTCGCCCGGGGCGCTGACGCCGTCTGCTACTTCCAATGGCGCCAGTCCCGGCAGGGCGCGGAGAAGTTCCACTCCGGGATGGTCAGCCACGCGGGGGAGGAGGGGCGCACCTACCAGGAGGTCAAGCAGCTCGGCGCCGAACTGGCCGCGATGGCCGATCAGGTGACGGGCAGTCACACCCGCAACGACATCGCCGTCCTGCACGACTGGCATGCCTGGTGGGCCGGCGCCCAGGACGGCCGGCTCTCCAGCGAGGTCGACCACCCGGACGTGCTCCGGGCCTGGCACCGCGCGCTGTGGGAGGCCCACCTCACCACCGACTTCGCCCACCCCGAACACGACCTCACCGCCTACAAGGTGGTCGTCGCCCCCCAGCTCTACGCCCTCACCGACACGGCGATCGACAACCTCCTCGCCTACGTCCACCAGGGCGGCACCCTCGTCTCCGGCTTCCTCACCGGCGTCGCCGACCAGGACGACCGGGTTCGCCCCGGCGGCATGGACCCCCGGCTGCGCGAGCTGTTCGGCATCCGCACCCTGCACGAATGGTGGCCGCTGGACGCGGGGGAGCAGGCGGAATGCGACGGGTCGCCGGGCGGATTCCGCGGCACCCTGTGGTCCGAGGAGATCGAGAAGACCGAGGACGGCACGGCGGAGGCCGCCTACAAGGGCGGTGAGCTCGACGGACTGCCCGCCGTGCTGCGCAGGGGCCGAGCCTGGTACTTCTCGACGCTTCCCGAGCCCGACGCCCTGCGCGAGCTTCTCACCGGGATCGCTGCGGGTGCGGGCGTGCGACCGGTCCTCGACGACCTGCCCGACCAGGTCGAGGCCGTCCGCCGCGGCGACCTGCTCTTCCTGCTCCACCACGGGCGCGAGTCGGTGACCGTCACCGTGCCGGGCACCCACCACGACCTGCTGACGGGGAGGACCGTCACGGACGAGGTCGTGCTGGGACGTTACGGAGTGGCGGTGCTCAAGCCATGACCGACGGTCCCGTCCACGGCACCTGGGAACCCGAACCGGCCGCGCGCTGGGAGGCCGGCTTCCTCAGCGGCAACGGCCACCACGGCGCCCTCCTCTTCGGCGGCCCGGACGACGAGCGGGTCGTCGTCACCCACCACACCCTGGTCCGCCCCAACGGCGCCGAACACGCCCGCCCGCCCCGCCTCGCCGCAGAACTCCCGGCGCTCCAGGACCGGTTGCTCGCGGGTGAGCTCGATGCCGCCGAGCGCTTCACGGACGGCCGCCCGCTGCAGTGGGTGCAGCCCTTCCATCCCGCCTTCCAGATCCGGCTGCGCCGTCCCCGCGCCGCAGCCGCCGACTACCGCCGGTCCGTCGACTTCACCACCGGCGTCCTGCACACGCGGTGCCAGGGGCGGCACAGCCAGGTGTTCGTCTCCCGCGCGGACGACGTCATCGTCCAGCACGTCGAGGCGGCGGACCTGGTCGTCTCGCTGGACCACCGGCTTCCGGGCGCCCCCGGCACCATGATGGTCGGCCAGAGCATCGTCCGCGTCGCCGACGGGGCCCTCCTCACCCTCCGCGTCCGCTACCCCGACAGCGACCGCCGCTACACCGGCATCACCCTGGTCGTCCCCACGGGCGGCGGCACCGCGCTCATCCCGCCCGGCGCGCAGGTCACCGGCGCCGAGTCCGTCCTGCTGCTGACCCGCGTCGTCCGCCACAGCGGCGAACTGGACACGACCTCCCACATCGAGGCCCTGCGCGACCTGGTCCCCGAGCCCGAATCCGGGTCCGAGCCGGCGTCCGTCGCATACGGCCGACTCCTCGACCGGCACACCCCCCGCCACCGCACCGCGTACGAGCGTGTGACCCTCGACCTCGCGGCCGAGCCCGCCGAACGTGCGCTGCCCGGCTCCGAGTTGCTGGCGAAGCCCGACAGCCCGGCCCTCCTGGAACGCCTCTTCGCCGCCGGCCGCTACCACCTGCTCTCCTCCAGCGGCCTCTTCCCGCCCCGCCTCACCGGCCTGTGGACCGGCGACTGGGACACGGCATGGTCGGGAGCGTTCACCAACGACGCCAACGTCAACCTCCAGACCGCGTCCGCCGCGTACGCGGCACTTCCCGAGGTCACGGAAGCCCTGGCCGCCCTGATCCACCGTCAGCTGCCCGACTGGCGGGACAACGCCCGCGAGATCTTCGGCGCCCGGGGTGTCGTGGCGCCGCCGCACTCCGACGGCGAGTCCGGGCTGACCTACCACTTCAGCCGCGAGTACCCGCTGCACCTGTGGACCGCGGGCGCCGACTGGCTGCTCAAACCCCTGGTCGACCACGACGAGACACGCGGCGAACAGGACCCGCGCACCGCCCGCGCCCTCGCCGAAGTCGCCCTGTTCTACGAGGACTTCCTCACCCGCACGGACGCCGAAGGGCAGCTCGTCGTCGTCCCCTCCTACTCGCCCGAGAATCGCCCCGCGAACGCCGGTTGGGGCGCGATCAACGCGGCCATGGACCTCTCGGCCGCCCGGCACGCCCTGCTCACCGCCGCCGCCTACCACCCCGAGAAGGCGGAAGCCTGGCGGGCCCTCGCCGACCGGCTCCCGCCGCACCGGACCAACGCCGACGGAGCCCTCGCCGAATGGGCCTGGCCCGGCCTCGACGACACCTACGACCACCGCCACCTCAGCCACCTCTACGGCGTCTGGCCGCTCGACGAGATCACCCCCTACGACACGCCCGACCTCGCCGAGGCGGCCCACCGCGCCCTCGAACTGCGCGGCTCCGAGAACGACTCGGCCCACGGCCATCTGCACCACGCCCTCGTCGCGGCCCGGTTGCGGGACGGCGAACGGGTCGCGCACGCCCTCGGCCAGGTCCTGGGGGGCGACTTCTTCCACACCTCGCTGATGAGCGCGCACTACCCGAACCGGAACGTCTACAACGCGGACGCCGCCCACACCCTGCCCGCCGTCCTCGTCGAGATGCTCGTCCAGTCGACACCGGACCGGCTGGTGCTGCTCCCGGCGGTCCCCGCCACCTGCCCCCGAGGTGAACTACGGGGCATCCGCACCAGGTTCGGGGCCGAACTCGACCTCACCTGGAGCCCCACCGAAGCGACCGCGGTGCTGCGCCCCACCCGCACCCACCGCGTCGAACTGAGGACTTCCTCCGGCGCCGAGCCCCTCGAACTCGTCGCCGGAGAAGACCACGTCCTCCGTCTGGAGGCGTGGTAACCACCCCCGCATTTCCCCCCACCCATGGAAAGGGACACCATGGCAAAGAGCACTCTGCGCAAGATCACCACGGCGGTGCTGGCCCCTGCGATGGCCGTCGGCGCCGTCGTCGGACTCGCCTCAGCCCCCGCGTCCGCCGCCGTCTGGAGCTCCTGCGATCAGTGGGCCAACACCAGCCTGAACGGCTACACCCTCTACAACAACATCTGGGGCTCCGGCGCCGGCAGCCAGTGCATCTGGGCCAACTCCGGCACCAACTGGGGCGTCAACGCCAACCACCCCAACACCGGCGGCATCAAGTCCTACCCGAACTCCAAGAAGGTGATCAACAAGTCGATCACCTCGCTCGGTTCGCTCTCCAGCAACTACAACGTCACGGTCCCGTCGTCCGGCGCGTACAACACCTCGTACGACATCTGGGACACGAACCACGCCTACGAGATCATGCTCTGGGTCAACAAGACCGGAGCCGTCGGCCCGCTCGGCACCTCGCAGGGCAACGTGACGCTCGGCGGCCACACCTGGACCGTCTACAAGGGCAGCAACGGGTCCAACGCGGTGTTCTCGTTTGTCCGCACCTCCAACTCCACCTCCGGCTCGGTCAACATCCTCCCGATCCTGAAGTGGATCAAGGACACCAAGGGCTGGTTCGGCAACGAGACCATCGGTGACGTGCAGTTCGGCTTCGAGATCACCAGCTCGTCCGGCGGACTGAACTTCACCACCAACAACCTGACCGTAAGCAGCAGTTGACCTGACCGTGGGGCAGCGTCGGGTTGGATGGGGGCATGCGTACCACCACCCCCCTCCGACGTGCCCTGATCACCGTGATCGCGACCGCGGCCGTCGTTCTCACCGCGACGGGTACCGCGGTCGCGATTCCGGTCCCCGCCACGCCCGTGGTGGCCCCCCACCTGGCCGCCCGGTCTCTCTCCGCCCTGCATCCCGTCGTCGAACTCACCGCCGCACGCCTGGCCACCGCCGACCTGGTCGCCGCCGCCAAGTGGGGCACCGACAGCCCCATCGACGACCCCGCTCGCGAACAGCAGGTCCTCGACAACGTGGCCGCCCAGGCCCAGCAACTCGGCGCCGACCCGGACGAGATCCGGGTGATCTTCCGCGACCAGATCGAGGCCAACAAGATCGTCCAGCGCGGGCTCTTCCAGCGCTGGACCGACCACCCCGACGAGGCACCGACGACCAAGCCGGACCTGAACGTCGTACGGCAGGAGATCAACCGGGTGACCAGCGCCCTGGTCGAGACCCTCGCCACCACCGCCGACGACCGGGGCGCGGTCACCTGCCGTCCCGAACTCCTTCTCGCTGCCCTCCGGGTCCATCACGCGAACCACCTCGACGCCCTGCACACCAGGGCCCTGGCTCGCGCTCTTCGCTCGATCTGCGGAAGCTGACCCCCACACGACGAAGCGGCCGGCCCACCCCCGTGGGACCGGCCGCTCCGCTACGGCTACTCCGCCACCGGAAGCCGCGCCCCGTCCCGCAGGAACAACGGAATCCGGTCCAGCGGGGCGTCGACGGTCACCGTCGTGCCGCCCTCGTACGTCTCACCCGTCCACGCGTCCGTCCAGCTCGCGCCCGCCGGGAGATAGGCCGTACGGGCCGTCGCCCCCGCCGTGAGGACCGGCGCCACCAGAAGATCCGCCCCGAAGAGATACGCGTCGTCGACCGTCCACGTCGCCTGGTCCTCCGGGAACTCCACGAACAGCGGCCGCATGGGAGTCAGCCCCTCCTCATGCGCCTCCCGCATCACCCGCAGGACATACGGCTTCAGCCGCTCACGCAGCCGCAGGTACTTCTCCAGGATCGCGCCGGCCTCCTCGCCGTACGACCACACCTCGTTCGGGCCGCCCGTCATGTCCGGACCCAGCGGCATGCCCGGGTCGCGGAAGCCGTGCAGGCGCATCAGCGGGGACAGCGCGCCGAACTGGAACCAGCGGACCATGACCTCGCGGTACGCCGGGTCGTCCGGGTCGCCGCCGTGGAAGCCGCCGATGTCGGTGTTCCACCAGGGGATGCCGGACATCGCGGTGTTGAGACCGGCCGCGATCTGCTCGCGCAGGGTCGGGAAGTCGGTGCCGATGTCACCGGACCACAGGGCGGCGCCGTAGCGCTGACTGCCCGCCCAAGCAGAGCGGTTGAGGGTGATGACCTCCTCACCGGCGGCCGTCAGGCCCTCGTGGAAGGTGCGGGAGTTCTCGGCCGGGTACATGTTGCCGACCTCCAGACCGGGGCCCGCCCAGTAGCGCAGGTTCTCCTGGAAGCCGGGCTTGAGCTCCGGCTCGCAGGCGTCCAGCCAGAACGCCGTGATGCCGTACGGGGCGAGGTAGTTGTCGCGCACCTTCGACCACATGAACTCGCGGGCCTCGGGGTTCGTCGCGTCGTAGAAGGCCACCTGGACGGTGGAGGCGACCCCCTTGTCGGGCCAGTCGGCGTGCGCCATCGGGCCGTACTGGGTGCCGATGAACCAGCCGCGCTGCTCCATCAGGGCGTGGTTCTCACTGAGCGGCGACACCGACGGCCAGACGCTCACCACCAACTTGATGCCCAGCTCGTCCAGTTCGCGGACCATCGCCGCCGGGTCGGGCCACTCGGCAGGGTCGAACTTCCACTCACCGAGGTGCGTCCAGTGGAAGAAGTCGCAGACGATCGCGGAGAGGGGCAGCCCGCGTCGCTTGTACTCCCTTGCCACGGAGAGGAGTTCGTCCTGGGTGCGGTAGCGCAGCTTGCACTGCCAGAAGCCCGCGGCCCACTCCGGCAGCATCGGGGTGCGGCCGGTCACCGCGCTGTAGCGGCGCTGGCCGTCGGCCGGGGTGCCCGCGGTGATCCAGTAGTCGATCTGGCGGGCCGAGTCGGCCACCCAGCGGGTGCCGTTGTGGGCGAGCTCCACGCGGCCGATCGCCGGGTTGTTCCACAGCAGGGTGTAGCCGCGGCTGGAGGCGAGGACCGGGATGGCGACCTCGGCGTTGCGCTGGATCAGGTCGAGGACCAGGCCCTTCTGGTCCAGCTTGCCGTGCTGGTGCTGGCCCAGGCCGTACAGCTTCTCGTCGTCGTAGGCGGCGAAGCGCTGCTCCAGACGGTGGTGGCCGTTGCCGACCGCCGTGTACAGACGCGAGCCGGGCCACCAGAAGTGGGCGCGGGCCTCCGCGAGCAGCTCGGCGGAGTCCTCGGTGCGCAGGAAGCGGATCTGTCCCTCGGCGTCGACGTGGACGGTCAGCGCGCCCACCGTCAACTGGCCTTCCCCGTCACCGATCTTGACCGTGCTCTCGGTGGCCGGCGGCTCGTCGAGCAGGGCGCCCGGCAGCCCCTCCAGGATCGGCCCGCCGAGCCGGGCACGCACCCGCACCGCGTCCGGGCCCCAGGGCTCGACGCGTACGGTCTCCTGGCGGCCGCTCCACTCCAGCGCGCCGTCCCGCTCCCGGAACGTGCCGACAGTGGGGGACGACTGCGCGAGACTGACCTTGGGCTGGATTTCGGCAGGCTGAGTCACGGAGGGTGCTCCTGAAGGGGAGGACAGACAAGGGGGTGCCCCGGCAGGGGCCATGCAGGAGTTTCGGTCAGGAGAGGGTTTCGGTCAGGAGGCGGCCGGGCCGGTGCTGGACCGGACCGTCAACTCGGGCTCGATCAGGACGACTTCGTCCTCACCGCGGCCCTCCAGCTTGGCGACCAGCCGCTCCAGGGCGTGCCGGCCCATCTCCTGGGCGGGGATGGCAACCGAGGTGAGCCGCACCGAGGCCTGGACGGCGACCTGTTCGGGGCAGATCGCGACCACCGAGACGTCCTCGGGGATGGCCCGGCCCTGCTGGCGCAGCAGCGCGAGCAGCGGCTCGACGGCCTGCTCGTTCTGCACGACGAAGCCCGTGGTGGACGGACGCTCGTCCAGGATGCGGGCGAGGGTCACGGCCATCGCGTCGTACCCGCCGTCGCACGGCCGGTGCAGCAGCCGTACGCCCAACTCCTGGGCCCGCGACCGGAGTCCGTCCAGGGTGCGCTCGGCGAAACCGGTGTGCCGTTCGTAGACCGCCGGGGCCTCGCCGATGACAGCGATGTCGCGGTGACCGAGCTTCGCGAGGTGCTCGACGCACAGCGCGCCGGTGGCCCGGAAGTCGAGGTCGACGCAGGTGAGTCCGGAGGTGTCTGCGGGCAGGCCGATGAGCACGGACGGCTGGTCGGTGCCGCGCAGCAACGGCAGCCGCTCGTCGTCGAGTTCGACGTCCATCAGGATCATCGCGTCGGCGAGCCCGCTGCCGGTGACACGGCGTACCGCGTCCGGACCCTCCTCGCCGGTGAGCAGCAGGACGTCGTACCCGTGCGTCCGTGCCGTGGTGGCCACCGCGATGGCGATCTCCATCATCACCGGCACGTACATGTCGGTGCGGAGCGGGATCATCAGCGCGATGATGTTCGACCTGCTGCTGGCGAGTGCGCGGGCGCCCGCGTTCGGGTGGTAGCCGAGTTCGCGGATGCTCTCCTCGACCCGCTGCCGGGTGCTCGTCGAGATGGACCGCTTGCCACTGAGGACATAGCTCACCGTGCTCGCCGAGACTCCGGCGTGCTGGGCGACCTCGGCGAGGGTGACCATCCAGCTCTCCAAGCTTTGTGAAGCGCTTCGACAGTGCGCAGTACGAACAGTGGCGGGTGGGGGTGGTTCGACAGTAGCTCCCCCGGGAGTGGGTGTCCATAGGTTGTCGAAGCGCTTCGACAAGGACTCTTCGGCGGGCGGCGCGCGAGAGCGGAGCCGACACCGGCGGACCCCCTCCGGCCTGGCCCTTCCGGCCTCGACGGGGTACGGCTTCCTGCCTACCACGACCGTCCGCGGAGGGCCATGGACCGGGGGCAAGCGAGCCCCGCACCGGAGCGCCCCGGCGACGGGCACCGGCGGGATGGCACCGTACACCCGGGGCGGGGTGCACGCGGGCCGTCGGCGCGGCTTACGGGGTGCCGTGGCAGTCGAGCCCGCCGCGGCTTACGGGGTGCCGTGGCAGCCGAGCCTGGTGCCCCATACCCACGGGGCCGTACGGGGCGCCGTGGCAGCCGAGCCCGCCGCGGCTTACGGGGCGGCAGCCGAGCCCGCCGTGCCCCATACCCACGGGTACGGGGCGCCGAAGCAGCCGAGCCCGCCGTGCTTCGCACCGACCTCGGGCCGGGCCGGAGCGGGCCGACGGCACCCTGGCTCTCCTGCTGGAGCCGGCCGCGACGCCCGCGACCGCCGCACAGGCCGTCGCGGGCGGCCTGCTCGCCGCCGACGAGACGCTGAGGGGCCCTGAGGGCCCGCCTGGTGCGTGGCCTCGACCTCGCAGTCCCGCTCGCCGGCACCACGAGCCCGGCCCCCGGCCTGCCCCGGATGGCCCGGGTCGGTGAGCCCGGCCGCCGGCCTGCCGATCACGGTCGGGTTCCGAGCCCGGCCACCTGCTTGTCCGTGCGGGTTGTCGAGCCCGGCCTCCGGGCCTCCCGATCGGAGGCGGTTCCGAGAGCATGGTCCTCGGCATGTCCGGCTGAGGCGACGGGCCTGGTCTCGGGGCCTGCCGGTCGGCGTCGGTTCCAAGAGTCCGGTCTCCGGCGTGTTCGTGCCGGTCGGTGAGCCCGGTCCTCGGCCTGTCCGTGCCGGTCGGTGACCCCGGCCCCCGGTCTGTTCGTGCCGGTCGGCGAGCCCGGCCCCCGGCCTGCCCCGGATGGCCCGGGTCGGTGAGCCCGGCCGCCGGCCTGCCGATCACGGTCGGGTTGGCCCGGCCACCTGCTTGTCCGTGCGGGTTGTCGAGCCCGGCCTCCGGGCCTCCCGATCGGAGGCGGTTCCGAGAGCATGGTCCTCGGCGTGCCCGCCCGGGTCGACGGGCCTGGTCTCCGGGCCTGCCGGTCGGGGCTGGTTCCGAGAGCCCGGCCCCCGGCCTGTTCGCGCCGGTCGGTGAGCCCGGCCCCCGGCCGGTCCGTACCGGTCGGCGAGCCCGCTCACAGGCCGGTCCGTACCGGTCGGCGAGCCCGCTCACAGGCCGGTCCGTACCGGTCGGCGAGCCCGCTCATAGGCCCGTCCGTGCCGGTCGGTGAGCCCGGTCCCGGGCTGCCCAGCGGTCGGCGAGCCCGGCCCCCGGACCCGTCCGCCCGGGTCCGGGGGCCGCAGGTTCCCGAGGGCCGGCCGGAGTCACTCGTTCGGCTCCGACTCCTCCCGCCATGAAACGTCGCCCCGCCCCGCAGCTGTACCCCGGGAAGACCGCCGACGGTAGGAGCGGCCCACCGGAGTGACGCGGGACATCCACCGGGCACGGGAACGTCGGTCACGGCCCACTGGACACCGAGTCGTATTCCGTCGACATCGGCCGAACGGCCGCGCGAAGGGTGGTGAGCTCGCCCCGGATCAGGTACATACGATCGGGTAGCACCCGTCGGTAACCATACGACCCCAAGATCCCCAAGATCCCCCTTCACGACGAGGTGAGCCTGATGTCCGCACCGTCCACCAAGCCCGTCGTCACCGAGCGCGAGGCCCGCGAGGTGGCGGAGGCCGCCCGGGAGCAGGACTGGCGCAAGCCCAGCTTCGCCAAGGAACTGTTCCTCGGGCGGTTCCGGCTCGACCTCATCCACCCCCACCCGATGCCCCCGCAGGAGGACGCACAGCGCGGCGAGGAGTTCCTCACCAAACTCCGCGACTTCTGCGAGACCAAGGTCGACGGCGCCCTCATCGAACGAGAGGCCCGCATCCCCGACGACGTCGTGAGCGGGCTCAAGCAACTCGGCGCCTTCGGCATGAAGATCGACACCAAGTACGGCGGCCTCGGCCTCACCCAGGTGTACTACAACAAGGCGCTGGCCCTCGCGGGTTCCGCGAGCCCGGCGATCGGCGTGCTGCTCTCGGCCCATCAGTCGATCGGCGTACCCCAGCCGCTGAAGCTGTTCGGCACCCAGGAGCAGAAGGAGACCTTCCTGCCCCGGTGCGCCCGCACCGACATCAGCGCCTTCCTCCTCACCGAACCGGACGTCGGCTCCGACCCGGCCCGCCTCGCCACCACCGCCGTACCCGACGGAGAGGACTACCTCCTCGACGGAGTGAAACTGTGGACCACCAACGGCGTGGTCGCCGACCTCCTCGTCGTCATGGCCCGCGTCCCGAAGTCCGACGGTCACAAGGGCGGCATCACCGCCTTCGTCGTCGAGACCGACTCACCCGGCATCACCGTCGAGAACCGCAACGCCTTCATGGGCCTGCGCGGCATCGAGAACGGCGTCACCCGCTTCCACCAGGTCCGGGTCCCGGCGGCCAACCGCATCGGCCCCGAGGGCGCCGGCCTGAAGATCGCCCTGACCACCCTCAACACCGGCCGCCTCTCGCTGCCCGCCTCCTGCGTGGCCGCCGGCAAATGGTGCCTGAAGATCGCCCGCGAGTGGTCCGCCGCCCGCGAACAGTGGGGCAAGCCGATCGCCCACCACGAGGCCGTCGGCGCCAAGATCTCCTTCATCGCGGCGACGACGTTCGCCCTGGAGGCCGTACTCGACCTGTCCTCCCAGATGGCGGACGAGAACCGCAACGACATCCGCATCGAAGGCGCCCTCGCCAAGCTCTACGCCTCCGAGATGGGCTGGCTCATCGCCGACGAACTCGTCCAGATCCGCGGCGGCCGCGGCTTCGAGACCGCCGACTCCCTCCGGGCCCGCGGCGAGAAGGCGGTCCCCGCCGAACAGGTCCTGCGCGACCTGCGCATCAACCGCATCTTCGAGGGCTCCACGGAGATCATGCACCTGCTGATCGCCCGCGAGGCCGTCGACGCCCACCTGTCCGTCGCCGGTGACCTCATCGACCCGGAGAAGTCCCTCGGCGACAAGGCCAAGGCCGGCGCGAACGCAGGCGTCTTCTACGCCAAGTGGCTCCCGAAACTGGTCGCGGGACCCGGCCAACTGCCCAACTCCTACAGCGAGTTCAAGCGCGAGGTCGACCTCTCGACACATCTGCGCTACGTCGAACGCACGGCCCGCAAACTCGCCCGCTCCACCTTCTACGCCATGTCCCGCTGGCAGGGCCGCATGGAGACCAAACAGGGCTTCCTCGGCCGGATCGTCGACATCGGCGCCGAACTCTTCGCGATGAGCGCGGCCTGCGTACGCGCCGAACTCCTGTACAGCACCGAGTCCCACGGCCGCGAGGCCTACCAGCTCGCCGACGCCTTCTGCCGGCAGTCCCGCCTGCGCGTCGAGGAACTCTTCGGCCGCCTCTGGAACAACACCGACGACCAGGACCGCAAGGTCGTCAAGGGCGTCATGTCCGGCACCTACTCCTGGCTCGAGGACGGCATCGTCGACCCCTCCGGCGAAGGCGTCTGGATCGCGGACGCCACCCCCGGCCCCTCCGAGAAGGAGAACGTCCACCGCCCCATCCGCTGACCACTCACCACAGCGCGCCCCCCGGGAGGGGGACGCGCTGTCCTCCTACGGCGTCCTTACGGCCACAATGGAGGGATGAGCGACAGTCCAGCCCCCCTCGCCGACCCACACCTGGTCTACGACCCCCTCGCGGGCGACGGCCCCAAGGACGTGGTGATCCTCGGTTCCACGGGCTCCATCGGGACCCAGGCCATCGACCTCGTGCTGCGCAACCCCGACCGCTTCCGGGTGACCGGGCTCTCCGCCAACGGCGGCCGGATCGCGCTCCTCGCCGAGCAGGCGTACCGGCTCAGGGCGCGGACCGTCGCGGTCGCCCGCGAGGACGTCGTACCGCAGCTCCGCGAGGCGCTCAGCGGCCTCTACGGCGCCAGCGAGCCGCTCCCCGAGATCCTCGCGGGACCGGACGCGGCCACCCAGCTCGCCGCCTCCGACGCGCACACCGTCCTCAACGGCATCACCGGCTCCATCGGACTCGCCCCGACTCTCGCCGCCCTGGAGGCGGGCCGCACCCTCGCGCTCGCCAACAAGGAGTCGCTCATCGTGGGCGGCCCGCTGGTGAAGGCCCTCGCCAAGCCCGGCCAGATCATCCCCGTCGACTCCGAGCACGCGGCCCTCTTCCAGGCCCTGGCCTCCGGGACGAGGGCCGACGTACGCAAGCTGGTCGTGACAGCCTCCGGCGGCCCCTTCCGCGGCCGTACGAAGGCCGACCTCGCGCAGGTGACCGTCGAGGACGCCCTCGCCCACCCCACCTGGGCCATGGGCCCGGTCATCACCATCAACTCCGCGACCCTCGTCAACAAGGGACTGGAAGTCATCGAGGCGCACCTCCTCTACGACATTCCCTTCGACCGCATTGAGGTGGTCGTGCATCCCCAGTCGTATGTCCACTCGATGGTTGAGTTCACGGACGGATCCACGATCGCCCAGGCGACGCCCCCCGACATGCGCGGGCCGATCGCCATCGGCCTGGGCTGGCCCGAACGCGTCCCCGACGCGGCGCCCGCCTTCGACTGGAGCAAGGCGTCGACCTGGGAGTTCTTCCCGCTCGACAACGACGCGTTTCCCTCGGTCAACCTTGCGAGACACGTGGGACAGCTCGCGGGCACGGCCCCGGCGGTGTTCAATGCCGCCAACGAGGAGTGCGTCGAGGCCTTCCGGGCCGGCGCACTGCCGTTCAACGGGATCATGGAGACCGTGACCCGGGTGGTGGACGAGCACGGCACCCCGCGCGGGGGAACCTCGCTCACCGTCGCGGACGTCCTCGAAGCGGAGACCTGGGCGCGGACCCGGGCCCGGGAACTGACGGCACAGACGGCGGAGGCCCGTGCATGACGACCCTGATGTTCATCCTCGGCATAGTGCTCTTCGCCTTCGGCCTGCTGGTGTCGATCGCGTGGCACGAGCTGGGGCACCTGTCCTTCGCCAAGCTCTTCGGCATCCGCGTGCCGCAGTACATGGTCGGCTTCGGCCCGACCGTGTTCTCACGCAAGAAGGGCGAGACGGAGTACGGCATCAAGGCCGTCCCCTTCGGCGGCTACATCCGCATGATCGGCATGTTCCCGCCCGGCGACGACGGCCGTATCAGCGCCCGCTCCACGTCCCCCTGGCGCGGCATGATCGAGGACGCCCGCTCGGCGGCCTTCGAGGAGCTCCAGACCGGCGACGAGAAACGCCTCTTCTACACCCGTAAGCCCTGGAAACGGGTCATCGTGATGTTCGCGGGCCCCTTCGCGAACCTGATCCTCGCCGTGGCCCTGTTCCTCACGGTCCTCATGGGCTTCGGCATCTCCCAGCAGACCAACACGGTCAGCTCGGTCTCCAAGTGCGTCATCGCCCAGAGTCAGAACCGCGAGAACTGCAAGGCTTCCGACCCGGCCTCCCCGGCCGCGGCCGCCGGCCTCAAGGCGGGCGACAAGATCCTCTCGTTCAACGGCGTGAAGACGGACGACTGGAACAAGCTCTCCGACCTCATCCGCGCCAACCCCGACAAGACGGTCCCGATAGTCGTCGAGCGCGACGGCAAGGACGTCACCCTCACCGCGAAGATCGCCTCCAACCAGGTCGCCAAGAAGGACTCCAGCGGCCAGTACGTCCAGGGCGAGTACGTCACCGCCGGCTTCCTCGGCTTCAGCGCCGCCACCGGCATCGTCAAGCAGGACTTCGGCGACTCCCTGGTCTGGATGGGCGACCGCGTCGGCGAGGCCGTCGACTCCCTCGCCGCTCTCCCCGGCAAGATCCCGGCCCTGTGGAACGCGGCCTTCGGCGACGCCCCGCGCGAGCCGGACTCCCCGATGGGCGTGGTCGGCGCGGCGAGGGTCGGCGGCGAGATCTTCACCCTCGACATCCCGCCCACCCAGCAACTCGCCATGGCCCTGATGCTGGTAGCGGGCTTCAACCTCTCCCTGTTCCTCTTCAACATGCTCCCACTGCTCCCCCTGGACGGCGGCCACATCGCGGGCGCCCTGTGGGAGTCCCTGCGCCGCAACCTGGCAAAGGTCCTGAAGCGCCCGGACCCGGGCCCGTTCGACGTGGCGAAGCTGATGCCGGTGGCTTATGTGGTGGCGGGGATCTTCATCTGCTTTACGGTCCTCGTCCTGATCGCGGACGTCGTTAACCCAATCCGCATCTCCTAGCCATACGGCGTTCGAGGCGGCCCGGTGTGCTCCATGCCGGGCCGTCTCCCATTGAGTGGGTTTGGCGGCGCTGATGTGCTCGTGCCTGCGCCGGTGCCGTAATCTCGAAGTCCGGAGCCCGCTGCTGACGGGACCGGACCTTGATCCACGACTTGGGGTTGCACAGCAGATGACTGCGATTTCTCTCGGCATGCCGTCCGTTCCGACCAAGCTCGCCGAGCGCCGGAAGAGCCGGCAGATCCAGGTCGGCACGGTGGCCGTGGGCGGCGACGCCCCGGTCTCGGTCCAGTCGATGACGACGACCCGTACGTCCGACATCGGCGCGACCCTCCAGCAGATCGCCGAGCTCACGGCCTCCGGCTGCCAGATCGTGCGCGTGGCCTGCCCGACCCAGGACGATGCCGACGCCCTCGCGACGATCGCCCGCAAGTCGCAGCTCCCGGTGATCGCGGACATCCACTTCCAGCCCAAGTACGTCTTCGCGGCCATCGAGGCGGGCTGCGCGGCGGTCCGTGTGAACCCCGGCAACATCAAGCAGTTCGACGACAAGGTCAAGGAGATCGCGCGGGCCGCGAAGGACCACGGCACCCCGATCCGCATTGGCGTGAACGCGGGCTCCCTGGACCGCCGGCTGCTCCAGAAGTACGGCAAGGCGACGCCCGAGGCGCTCGTCGAGTCGGCCCTGTGGGAGGCGTCCCTCTTCGAGGAGCACGACTTCCGGGACATCAAGATCTCGGTCAAGCACAACGACCCGGTCATCATGATCGAGGCGTACAAGCAGCTGGCCGCGCAGTGCGACTACCCCCTCCACCTCGGCGTCACGGAGGCGGGCCCGGCGTTCCAGGGCACCATCAAGTCGGCCGTCGCCTTCGGTGCCCTCCTCTCCCAGGGCATCGGCGACACCATCCGCGTCTCCCTCTCCGCGCCCCCCGTGGAGGAGGTCAAGGTCGGCAACCAGATCCTGGAGTCGCTGAACCTCAAGCAGCGCGGCCTGGAGATCGTCTCCTGCCCGTCCTGCGGCCGCGCCCAGGTGGACGTCTACAAGCTGGCCGAGGAGGTCACCGCGGGCTTGACCGGCATGGACGTCCCCCTCCGCGTGGCCGTCATGGGCTGTGTCGTCAACGGCCCGGGCGAGGCCCGCGAGGCCGACCTCGGCGTCGCCTCCGGCAACGGCAAGGGCCAGATCTTCGTCAAGGGCGAGGTCATCAAGACCGTCCCCGAGTCCAAGATCGTGGAGACCCTCATCGAGGAGGCCATGAAGCTGGCCGAGCAGATGGAGGCGGACGGCGTCTCCTCCGGCGAGCCGTCGGTGTCGGTCGCGGGCTGACGCCTGCGGAGTCGGGACAGGGCCGAAGCGAGGTCTGGGGGCGCAGCCCCCAGAGACGGCCACCGGGACACCGGGCGCCTCAGAGGCAACCGGCACTTGAACACAGGTCGGCACGGCTCAGCTTCCGCAGGTACAGTGCGGAGATCAGCAGACCCCAGTGTGAGGCCCCGCCCGTGTTGACCCAGACGACCTCCCGGGTCCTCGAACCGAGCGACCTGGACGCCGCGCTCGCCGTCCTCGACCGTGAGCCGGTCGCGAACGCCTTCGTGACGTCGAGGGTGCAGGTCGCCGGCCTCGACCCGTGGCGGCTCGGCGGCGAGATGTGGGGCTGGTACGAGGACGGCATGCTCACGTCCCTCTGCTACGCCGGCGCCAACCTGGTCCCGATCTGCGCGACTCCCCGAGCCGTCCGTGCCTTCGCCGACCGTGCCCGGCGCGGGGGCCGCCGCTGCTCCTCCATCGTCGGCCCCGCCGAACCCACCTCCCAGCTGTGGCGCCTGCTGGAGCCCAGCTGGGGCCCGGCCCGGGACGTCCGCGCCCACCAGCCCCTCATGGTCACCGACCGCATGCCCACCGACATCGCTCCGGATCCGTACGTCCGTCGCATCCGCAAGGACGAGATGGAGACGATCATGCCGGCGTGCGTGGCGATGTTCACGGAGGAGGTCGGCGTCTCCCCGCTGGCAGGCGACGGCGGCCTCCTCTACCAGGCACGTGTCGCCGAACTGGTCGGTTCCGGCCGCTCGTTCGCCCGCCTCGACGAACACGGCAAGGTCGTCTTCAAGGCGGAGATCGGCGCCGCGACGGACCGGGCCTGCCAGATCCAGGGCGTCTGGGTGGCCCCCGAGTACCGGGGCAGGGGAGTGGCGGCGCCCGGGATGGCGGCGGTGCTGCGGTACGCCCTCGCGGATGTGGCCCCGGTGGTCAGCCTGTACGTCAACGACTTCAACACGGCGGCGAGGCGGACGTACACGAGGGTGGGCTTCCAGGAAGTCGGCGCCTTCATGAGCGTCCTGTTCTGAACCCGGCTGTTCGCGGGCGCGGGGAACCGCACGACCGGCCTCCGCCGGCCCCACCCGCCCCCACCGTCCCGCCCCGGCACACAGCCGAACTCCCCTGTACGCTCCCGGCATGGACCTCGTCATCGGCCCCCTCGACCTGTCGGCCCACGTGGACGAGGCCCTGGCGGTTCAAGCCGTCGCGTTCGGTCTCGGCGCGGACGAGGTAGCGGTCCGCCGCCAGATCGTCCTGCGCCACATGACCTACCCGGGCGCGAGAGCACTCGGCGCGACCGCCGGTGGGCACCTCGTGGGTTTCGTGTACGGCATGCCCAACGACCGCACCCACTGGTGGTCCACCGTCGTGGAGCCCTACCTCCGCGCCCAGCACAATGAGATCTGGCTCGACGACTCCTTCGTGATCACCGAGCTCCACGTCCACCCGCACCACCAGAACCGAGGCATCGGACGCACCCTGATCACCAGCATCACCGACAGTGCGACCGAGCCCCGTTCGATCCTCTCCGCGATCGACATCGACAGCCCGGCCCGCGGCCTGTACCACTCGCTCGGCTACCGGGACCTCGCCCGCCAGGTCCTGTTCCCGAGCGCCCCGAAGCCGTACGCCGTGATGGGCGCCCCCCTGCCGCTGCGCCGCCGCTGACCGATTTCCACCGGCACCCGGCCCCCGGCTAACCTCCAGGGGGGCGCCTGACACATTCCCGCCTGCCCGGCGACGTCTGGCACGCACTCCCCCACTGCCCAAAAGGCGTGGGGGGACCCCCAGCCGCGTTGCCGAACCGCCCGCGTGGCTCCGCCACGCACCAGACGCCGCCGGGCCCGCCCTCCGGGCGGACGACGGGAATGTGGCAGGCACCCCCAGCCATCACCCTTTCCGGCAGGAGTACGAGAATCATGGCCAACGCACCGGTCCAGCGCATGTCCCAGTTGATGGCGAAGACGCTGCGCGACGACCCGGCGGACGCCGAGGTCCTCAGTCACAAGCTGCTCGTGCGCGCCGGGTACGTCCGCCGCACCGCCGCCGGCATCTGGTCCTGGCTGCCGCTCGGCAAGAAGGTGCTGGCCAACGTCGAGCGGATCGTCCGCGAGGAGATGGACGCGATCGGCGCCCAGGAGGTGCTGCTCCCCGCCCTGCTGCCGCGCGAGCCGTACGAGGCCACCGGCCGCTGGGACGAGTACGGCGCCGAGCTGTTCCGGCTCCAGGACCGCAAGGGCGGCGACTACCTCCTCGGTCCGACCCACGAGGAGATCTTCACCCTGCTGGTGAAGGACCAGGCGTCCTCCTACAAGGACCTGCCGGTCATCCTCTACCAGATCCAGCACAAGTACCGTGACGAGGCCCGTCCCCGGGCCGGCATCCTGCGCGGCCGCGAGTTCCTGATGAAGGACTCCTACTCCTTCGACACCGAGGACGAGGGCCTGGCCCGGTCCTACGCCCTGCACCGCCAGGCGTACCAGAAGGTCTTCGAGCGCCTGGGCCTCGACTACCGCATCTGCGCCGCCACCGCCGGTGCGATGGGCGGCTCCAAGTCGGAGGAGTTCCTCGCGCCCGCCGAGGCCGGCGAGGACACCTTCGCGGACTGCCCGAACTGCGACTTCGCGGCCAACACCGAGGCGATCACGTACGAGTTGAAGCCGGTGGACGGCTCCTCCCTGCCCGCCCTCGAAGAGATCCCCACCCCGGACACCCCCACCATCGAGACCCTCGCCGCCCATCTCGGCGTCGCGGCCTCCGACACCCTCAAGAACCTCCTCGTGAAGGTCGACGGCGAGATCGTGGCCGTCGGTGTCCCCGGTGACCGCGAGGTCGACCTGGGCAAGGTGGAGGCGCACTTCGCGCCCGCCGCCGTGGAGTTGGTGACGGCGGAGGACTTCGTCGGGCGTCCCGACCTCGTCCGCGGCTACGTCGGTCCGCAGGGCCTGGGCGAGAAGGTGAAGTACCTCGCCGACCCGCGGGTGGCCCCCGGCACCTCCTGGATCACCGGCGCGAACAAGGAGCACACGCACGCGAAGAACGTCGTCGCGGGCCGTGACTTCGAGGTCGACGAGTACGTCGACGTCGTGGTCGTCCAGGAGGGCGACCCGTGCCCGAAGTGCGGCACCGGCCTCAAGCTGGACCGCGCCATCGAGATCGGCCACATCTTCCAGCTGGGCCGCAAGTACGCCGACGCCCTCAAGCTCGACGTCCTCGGCCAGAACGGCAAGCCGGTCCGCGTGACCATGGGCTCCTACGGCATCGGCGTCTCCCGCGCGGTGGCCGCCCTCGCCGAGCAGTCCGCCGACGACAAGGGCCTGTGCTGGCCGGCCGAGGTCGCCCCGGCCGACGTGCACGTGGTCGCCGCCGGCAAGGCCCTTCAGATCGAACTCGCCCTCGACGTCTCCGAGAAGCTGCGCGAGGCGGGCCTCAGGGTCCTCGTCGACGACCGCGCCGGTGTCTCCCCGGGCGTGAAGTTCACGGACTCCGAGCTCATCGGCGTACCTCAGATCCTGGTCGCGGGCCGCCGTTCGGCGGAGGGTGTCCTGGAGCTCAAGGACCGCCGCACCGGTGAGCGCGAGGAGCTGACGGTGGACGAGGCGATCGCCCGCCTGAGCGCCTGAGCAACGCTCCCGGAGGGTTCTGCCGGAGGCGCCGCGGGCGCCTCCGGCACTCCGCCCGGCAGCCGTGACGAGCCGTCACAGCCACCCGGCGAACTCCAGCAGCAACTCGGCGTCCTTCGGCCGCCCCACCCGCAGCGCCCGCACCCCCGACTCCACGGCCCGGAACAGCGTCCACGCCCGCAGCCGCTCCTGATCCACCTCCAGCGACTCCGCGAGCCGCTTGATCCGGCGCCGGGTCGTCGCCGCCCCCGAGGGCGTGGCGATCAGGTCCTCCACCCGGTCCCGCACCAGCCGGGCAAGATCGAACGCGCACTCCCCGACGACGGGGTCGGGTCCGACGGCGAGCCACGGAGACCGCGCACCGGACAGGACCTTGCTCTGCCGGAACGTGCCGTGCAGCAACCGCTCCTCCGGCGGCGCGGCCAGCAGCGACTCCCGTGCGTCGAGTGCCGCGCCCACCAGCCCCGCGACCTCCGCGGGAGCAGCTTGCATGACCGCGGCCTGCCGCCCGGTCCGCTCGGCCACCGTCTCGAAGACATGGGCGTGGTCGTCGTCGGGAGGCTCCACCCACAGCCGCCGCAAGGTGCCGGCCGCCTCCAGCAACGCCTTCGCCTCCGGCAGCGACCGCACGGAGACGTCGGGATGCAGCCGTTCGAGAAGCAGCACACCCTCGGTGACGAAGGGCTCCAGCAGCCGTACGGCTCCTCGCCCGTCCCAGTGCGCGAGAGCCGCCCGCTCGCTCTCCGGCCGGGCCCGGGGCGGAGCCAGCTTGAGCACGGCCGGTGTCCCGTCGGGCTGCCGTACGAGCACGACGAGGCTGCTGCGCCCTCCGGGCACCTGGACCCGCTCCACCATCAACTCGCGCAGCGCGACGGCCTGTCCGGCGGTCCCGGGCAGCTTGTCCACCCAGTCGTCGGCGTCCGGCACGCTCTCGCCGAGCGCCCGCACCAGCCGCTGCGGTGGTTCGAAAGCCATGCGCGAGTCGTTCCCTTCCAGTACCGCGTTACGCCCTGGGGGCCGCCGAAGAATCCGAGGCCGGGGACGCGGGCGACACCGTGGTCGCCCGCTCGGCGAGCCCAGGGAAGGCTACGCTCTCCCCGCGCCAGCGCACCGCGCGCACCGCGGCCTCCCGCAGCGCCTCGGCTGCCGTGCTCCGCCGTTCGCCCCGGCTCGCCCGCACCACGTCGGAGTACACCCCGGCCACCCGGTCCTCCAGGTCGGCGGCGAGCCGTACCGCCGCGGCCGGGTCCGGCACCGGGAAGGGCAGCGCGTACGCCGCCGCCGCGGCCACCGGCGTCCCGCCCAGGCCCCGCACCGCACGCACCAGGGCGTCCCGGCGGGCCCGGTGGGCGTCATAGGCGGCCTTGGCCTCCGCGCGCCGGCCCTCGCCGATCCGGCCGCCGACGACGCCGTAGCCGTAGACGGCGGCGTGCTCGGCGGCCAGCGCCTTCTGGAGGGCCTCCAGCTCCTGCTTCTGGCTCATCGGGGGGTCTCCGTCAGCAGATAGGCGTGGGCCGCGCCGGCCGCCGCCACCGAGGCCAGCAGCCGGGCCAGCTCGCCCGGCACGTCAAGGAGCTCCTTGGCCCGCCGGTCTGCCAGCGCCCGCTCGGCGGCGGCCAGCTGGGCGAGGGCGTCCTTCCCGGTCACGGGCACGGGCACGGTGGCCGACGGCGACGGCGACGGCGACGGCGACGGCGACGGTGAGGCGCTGCCCGACGGACCGGGGGAGGCCGCCGTGACCGTGCCCTCGAACGCCTCCACATGCCGCACGGCCTCCGCCCGCAGCGGCCCCACCCGCTCCGCGAGCGTCGGATGGACGGCCAGGACGGCGTCGTACCGCTCGACGATCCCCCGGCTGTCCCGAGCCGCCCGCACGCGTGCCCGCTCGACCACGGACGGACTGCCGGCGGTGCCCTCCTCGCTGCTTCCGGTCCCGTCGGAGCACCCCGCGAGAAGGGCGCCCCCGGCGACCGAGGCGAGCAGGGATCTTCTCCGCGGCCCCGAAGAGACGCGCGGCAAAGGCGGGTACGGCACGGCAGACGTCCTCAGGAAGCTCGTACGAACACACGGGCGGGGGGTCAGCCCGCTGGCGATCACCGTACCCGCGCATCCGATGTCACCTGGACGGCAACACCCTCCGCGACCGGATACCCTTTGACCTGACACGCGACCTACCCACAACAGCACACGCGGCCGAGGAGTCACCCGGATGAGCACCACCCAGAGCGAGAGGCTGCGAGAGCTCCTGGAACCGCTCGTCACCTCCCAGGGCCTGGATCTCGAAGAGATCGCAGTGGACTCCGTAGGACGAAAGCGGGTGCTGCGCGTCGTCGTCGACTCGGACACCGGAGCCGACCTGGACCAGATCGCCGATGTGAGCCGCGCGCTCTCGGCGAAGCTCGACGAGACCGACGCGATGGGCACGGGGGAGTACACCCTCGAGGTCGGCACCCCGGGCGCCGAGCGCCTCCTCAAGGAGCACCGGCACTACGTGCGGGCCGTGGACCGGCTGGTGAAATTCCAGCTGACCGAGGACGGCGGCGAACTGGTCGCCAGGATCCTGAAGGTCGACGACGAGGGCCTCGACCTCGAGGTGCCCGGTGTGAAGGGCCGCAAGGCCACCGCCCGCAGGCTCGCCTTCTCCGACATCGACAGGGCGCGCGTGCAGGTCGAGTTCAGCCGCAAGGACAAGAACGAAGAGGAGGCGTAGCCGTGGACATCGACATGAGTGCCCTGCGGGGTTTGGTACGGGAGAAGGAGATCTCCTTCGACCTGTTGGTCGAGGCGATCGAGTCGGCCCTCCTCATCGCCTACCACCGCACCGAGGGAAGCCACCGCCACGCGCGCGTGAAGCTCGACCGGGACTCCGGACACGTGGTCGTGTGGGCGAAGGAGGACCCCGAGGAGCTCGAAGAGGGCCAGGAACCCCGGGAGTTCGACGACACCCCGTCCGACTTCGGCCGTATCGCCGCCACCACCGCCAAGCAGGTCATCCTGCAGCGGCTGCGCGACGCCGAGGACGACGCGACGCTCGGTGAGTACGCGGGGCGCGAGGGCGACATCGTCATGGGCATGGTCCAGCAGGGCCGCGACCCGAAAAACGTGCTCGTGGACATCGGCAAGCTGGAGGCCATCCTGCCGGTGCAGGAGCAGGTCCCCGGCGAGACGTACCCGCACGGGATGCGGCTTCGGTCGTACGTCGTACGGGTGGCCAGGGGTGTCCGCGGTCCGTCCGTCACCCTGTCCCGCACGCACCCCAATCTGGTGAAGAAGCTCTTCGCCCTGGAGGTGCCCGAGATCGCCGACGGGTCCGTCGAGATCGCCGCGATCGCCCGCGAGGCCGGTCACCGCACCAAGATCGCCGTACGGTCCACCCGTTCGGGCCTGAACGCCAAGGGTGCCTGCATCGGCCCCATGGGCGGCCGTGTGCGCAATGTCATGGGTGAACTGAACGGTGAGAAGATCGACATCGTCGACTGGTCGGACGACCCGGCCGAGATGGTGGCGAACGCCCTCTCACCGGCCCGTGTCTCCAAGGTCGAGGTCGTGGACATGGCTGCCCGCTCCGCGCGTGTGACCGTCCCGGACTACCAACTCTCCCTCGCCATCGGCAAGGAGGGGCAGAACGCCCGGCTCGCGGCCCGGCTCACCGGCTGGCGGATCGACATCCGTCCGGACACCGAGCAGACCGGCGAGTAGCGCTGCGTGACAGCGCTGGGGAATAGATCCAAGCCGTTGGTGGCTCAGATCACGACAACAACCGTTCGATCCCTGCCCCCAAGGGGTGAGGTCGGTACGGGGAGGTAGACTTAAGAGTGTCTGGCCGGACGCACGCCCGCGCATGCCCTGAACGCACCTGTGTGGGATGCAGGCAGCGAGCGGCCAAGACCGATCTGCTGCGCATCGTGGCGATCGAGGACGCATGCGTCCCTGATCTTCGCGGTACGCTGCCCGGCCGGGGTGCGTACATCCACCCCGCCCTGGTCTGTCTCGACCAGGCGGTACGCCGCCGGGCGTTCACGCGGGCGTTGCGCGCCCCGGGAGCGCTCGACATAAAGGCGTTGCGCCGATACGTCGAGCAGACAGACAGTTGCTGAGCAGGCAACACCGTAAGAAGCGTCGCGCGGAACCCCCGTGCGGCCCAGGTACCCCGCGAGTTGGAAGTAGGTCGAGATTGCGATGAGCACTCGATGAGCACGCGATGAGTACGCCCATGAAGTAGCGACGGTCCGGACGCAACCCGGACCTAAAAGGAGCGAAGTGGCTAAGGTCCGGGTATACGAACTCGCCAAGGAGTTCGGGGTTGAGAGCAAGGTCGTCATGGCCAAGCTCCAGGAACTCGGTGAATTCGTCCGTTCGGCGTCTTCGACGATCGAAGCGCCCGTCGTCCGTAAGTTGACGGACGCCCTCCAGCAGGGCAACGGAGGCGGCAAGTCCGCCCCCGCCCGCAAGGCTGCCCCGGCACGTCCGGCAGCCCCCTCTCCCGCGCAGGCCGCCCGTCCGGCCGCCCCGCGCCCGCCGGCCCCCAAGCCGGCCGCCGCCGAGACGCCCGCGGCTCCCGCCGCGCCGGTGACTCCCGGCCCCCGTCCCACCCCGGGCCCGAAGCCCGCGCCGCGGCCCGCCCCGGCGTCCCCGGCTCCGACCACGCCCGAGTTCACGGCACCGCCGTCGGCTCCCGCCGCACCGGCCTCCCAGGGCCAGAGCCAGGGCCAGGGTTCCGCCCAGCGTCCGGGTGCTCCTCGTCCGGCCGGCCAGCAGGCTCCTCGTCCGGGCGCCCCGCGTCCGGCCGGCGGTCCCGGCCAGGGCGGTGCTCCCGGCCAGGGTCGCGGTGACCGCGGCGACCGTCCCGGCGCTCCGCGTCCGGGCGGCCAGGGTGCCCGTCCCGGCGCCCGTCCGGCCGGTCCCCGTCCGGGCAACAACCCCTTCACCTCTGGTGGCTCCACCGGCATGGCGCGCCCGCAGGCGCCCCGTCCGGGCGGCGCCCCTCGCCCCGGCGGCCCGGGTGGCCCCGGTGAGCGTCCCGGCGGCGCCCCGCGTCCGCAGGGTCAGGGCCAGGGCGGTCCCCGTCCCCAGGGCGCGGCGGGCGGTCCCCGTCCGCAGGCTCCGGGCGGCGCCCGTCCCAGCCCCGGCGGCATGCCCCGTCCGCAGGGCGGCGGTCCGCGTCCCGGCGGCGGTCCCGGCGGTGCGCGTCCCAACCCCGGCATGATGCCGCAGCGTCCTGCTGCCGGCCCGCGTCCCGGCGGCGGTGGCCCCGGTGGCCGCGGTCCCGGTGGCGGCGGTCGTCCCGGTGGCGGCGGCGGTCGTCCGGGTGGCGGTGGCTTCGCCGGTCGTCCGGCCGGTCCCGGTGGTGGCGGCGGCGGCTTCGCCGGTCGTCCCGGTGGTCCCGGTGGTGGCGGCGGCGGCTTCGCCGGCCGTCCGGGTGGTCCCGGTGGTGGCGGCGGTCGTCCCGGCTTCGGCGGTCGTCCCGGTGGTCCGGGCGGTCGTGGTGGCACGCAGGGCGCCTTCGGTCGTCCCGGTGGTCCCGCGCGTCGTGGTCGCAAGTCGAAGCGTCAGAGGCGCCAGGAGTACGAGGCCATGCAGGCCCCGTCGGTCGGCGGCGTGATGCTGCCTCGCGGCAACGGACAGTCCGTCCGCCTGTCGCGCGGTGCCTCCCTCACCGACTTCGCGGAGAAGATCGGCGCCAACCCGGCGTCGCTCGTCGGCGTGATGATGAACCTCGGCGAGATGGTCACCGCCACGCAGTCCGTCTCCGACGAGACGCTGCGGCTCCTCGCGGACGAGATGAACTTCGTCCTCGAGATCGTCAGCCCCGAGGAGGAGGACCGCGAGCTGCTCGAGTCCTTCGACATCGAGTTCGGCGAGGACGAGGGCGGCGAGGAGTTCCTCGTCGCGCGTCCGCCGGTCGTGACCGTCATGGGTCACGTCGACCACGGCAAGACCCGCCTCCTCGACACCATCCGCAAGACGAACGTCGTCGCGGGCGAGGCCGGCGGTATCACGCAGCACATCGGTGCGTACCAGGTCACGACTCACGTCAACGACGAAGAGCGCAAGATCACCTTCATTGACACCCCGGGTCACGAGGCGTTCACCGCCATGCGTGCCCGTGGTGCCAAGTCGACCGACATCGCGATCCTCGTGGTGGCGGCCAACGACGGTGTGATGCCCCAGACGATCGAGGCGCTGAACCACGCCAAGGCGGCCGACGTGCCGATCGTGGTCGCGGTCAACAAGATCGACGTCGAGGGCGCCGACCCGACCAAGGTGCGCGGTCAGCTCACCGAGTTCGGTCTGGTGGCCGAGGAGTACGGCGGCGACACCATGTTCGTCGACATCTCCGCCAAGCAGGGCCTCAACATCGAGGCTCTCCTGGAGGCCGTGGTCCTCACCGCGGACGCCTCGCTCGACCTGCGGGCCAACCCGGAGCAGGACGCGCAGGGTATTGCGATCGAGTCCCGTCTCGACCGTGGCCGCGGTGCCGTCGCGACCGTCCTGGTCCAGCGAGGCACCCTGCGGGTCGGCGACACCATGGTGGTCGGCGACGCGTACGGCCGTGTCCGCGCGATGCTCGACGACAAGGGCGACAACCTGGAAGAGGCGGGTCCGTCGACTCCGGTCCTCGTCCTCGGTCTCACCAACGTCCCGGGCGCCGGCGACAACTTCCTCGTCGTCGACGAGGACCGTACGGCCCGCCAGATCGCCGAGAAGCGTGCCGCTCGTGAGCGGAACGCCAACTTCGCCCGCCGGGGTGTCCGGTTCTCCCTGGAGAACCTGGACGAGGCCCTCAAGGCCGGTCTGGTGCAGGAACTCAACCTCATCATCAAGGGCGACGCGTCCGGTTCGGTGGAGGCTCTCGAGTCCTCGCTGCTCCAGCTCGACGTCGGCGAAGAGGTCGACATCCGGATCCTGCACCGTGGTGTCGGTGCGGTCACGGAGTCGGACGTCGACCTGGCGATGGGCTCGGACGCCATCGTGATCGGCTTCAACGTGCGCGCCGCAGGGCGTGCCGCGCAGATGGCCGAGCGCGAAGGTGTGGATGTCCGGTACTACTCGGTCATCTACCAGGCGATCGAGGAGATCGAGGCGGCCCTCAAGGGCATGCTCAAGCCGGAGTACGAAGAGGTCGAGCTCGGCACGGCGGAGATCCGCGAGGTCTTCAAGTCGTCCAAGCTGGGCAACATCGCCGGTGTCCTGGTCCGGTCGGGCGAGGTCAAGCGCAACACCAAGGCGCGCCTCATCCGCGACGGCAAGGTGGTCGCGGAGAGCCTCACCATTTCCGGTCTGCGCCGCTTCAAGGACGATGTCACCGAGATCCGCGAAGGGTTCGAGGGCGGTATCAACCTCGGCAACTTCAACGACATCAAGGTCGACGACGTCATCGCGACGTACGAGATGCGCGAGAAGCCGCGCGGCTGATCGTCGTAGCACGCGATCGGGGCCGGTCGGCGGACGTAATATCCGTCGATCGGCCCCGGCCGTTGCGTGTACGGTTCCCGTATCGGCGTCCGAGCGCGGCGCCCGTACCCCGAACCGGCGGGACATCCGGACACACATGTATGTGGGGACTCTGTCCTTCGACCTGCTCCTCGGTGACGTGCACTCGCTGAAGGAGAAACGCTCTCTCGTCCGTCCGATCGTGGCCGAGCTCCAGCGCAAGTACGCGGTGAGCGCGGCGGAGACGGGCAACCACAACCTCCACCGCAGGGCCGAGATCGGGCTGGCGGTGGTGTCCGGGGACACGGGACACCTCACCGACGTACTGGACCGCTGCGAGCGGCTGGTCGCAGCGCGGCCCGAGGTGGAACTGCTCTCGGTTCGACGCAGGCTCCACAGCGACGAAGACTGACGCAACAAGTAAGTACTTAAGGAGACGGACCAGTGGCCGACAACGCGCGCGCCAAGAGGCTGGCGGACCTCATCCGAGAGGTGGTGGCCCAGAAGCTGCTGCGCGGGATCAAGGACCCGCGGCTCGGCTCACACGTCACCATCACGGACACCCGGGTCACGGGTGACCTGCGGGAGGCGACCGTCTTCTACACGGTGTACGGGGGCGACGAGGAGCGGGCGGCCGCGGCCGCCGGACTGGAAAGCGCCAAGGGCGTGCTCCGGTCCGCCGTGGGGGCGGCGGCGGGCGTGAAGTTCACGCCGACGCTGACCTTCGTCGCGGACGCGCTGCCCGACACCGCCAAGACCATCGACGACCTCCTCGACAAGGCCCGTCAGTCCGACGAGAAGGTGCGCGAGGTGTCCGCGGGCGCCGCGTACGCCGGTGACGCCGACCCGTACCGGAAGCCGGGCGACGAGGACGAGACGGACGACGCCGCCGAATGACACAGAAGAACCGGACGCCCGACGGCCTTGTCATCGTCGACAAGCCGTCGGGCTTCACTTCGCACGACGTGGTCGCCAAGATGCGCGGGATCGCGAAGACCCGCCGCGTCGGACACGCCGGCACCCTCGACCCCATGGCGACGGGTGTGCTGGTCCTCGGTGTCGAGAAGGCGACCAAGCTCCTCGGGCACCTCGCGCTGACCGAGAAGGAGTACCTGGGCACGATCCGGCTCGGCCAGACGACCCTGACCGACGACGCCGAGGGCGAGATCACGGGGTCGGTCGACGCCTCGAAGGTCACCCGCGACGCCGTCGACGCCGGGATCGCCAAGCTGACCGGCGCCATCATGCAGGTGCCGTCCAAGGTCAGCGCCATCAAGATCGACGGGGTGCGCTCGTACAAGCGGGCACGGGAGGGCGAGGACTTCGAGATCCCCGCCCGCCCCGTCACCGTCTCGTCCTTCGCGGTGCACGACGTCCGGGACGCGGTCGCCGAAGACGGTACGCCCGTGCTGGACCTGGTGGTGTCGGTGGTCTGCTCGTCCGGCACCTACATCCGGGCGCTGGCCCGGGACCTGGGCGCCGACCTGGGCGTGGGCGGCCATCTGACGGCTCTGCGGCGCACCCGCGTGGGCCCGTACAAGCTGGACTCGGCCAAGACCCTCGACCAGCTCCAGCAGGAGCTGACGGTGATGCCGATCGCCGAGGCCGCGGCAGCCGCCTTCCGCCGCTGGGACGTCGACGGCCGCCGGGCCAAGCTGCTCACCAACGGCGTACGGCTCGACATGCCCGACGAGTACGCGGGTGTCGGCACGGTGGCCGTCTTCGACCCCGAGGGCCAGTTCCTGGCGCTGGTCGAGGAGCACAAGGGCAAGGCGAAGAGCCTGGCCGTCTTCGGCTGACGCCGACGCGGACCGTGGGGGCACCGGGGCTGTCTGCCCGTGGAGCGGCGATCACGGGGTTGTGCCGCCGCTCCACGGTCCCCCCTCGGTTCCCCCACCCCTAGGGTGTATCCGCCGCTCCCCTTCCATTCACCCGCGCGGGCAGGCGCTCGGAGTGAACCGGGGGTGTGGAAGGGGGCGCGTTCACCACGCGATCTGTCCCGCTGATCACCGCACGCCTACCGTCGAAAACAGGAACGTGCGTACGGCGGGGAGGTTCGGCCATGGCGGCAGGGGGTGACTCCGTCGGCGAAACGGTGCCTTGCGCCTCGGGCGCCGTCGGCGGGGAGAACCTGGGGCAGGGGGACCGGGAGCCGTGTGACAGTGGGGGGTGGGTCGACAGGCACGGTGATGTCGGCCAGGCCGGTTGGACAGCTGATGTCGGCCAGGCAGCTCCGGGTGGGGGCGCGGGTCAGGGCGGTGGGCGTGGTGACGCCGGTCGGATCGGTCGGAGGCCGGAGGTCGGCCAGGCCGGGTGGGGTGGGGACGCGGGGCCGGTTGATGGGCGCGGTGATGCCGGTCGGGTCGGTCGGAGTGGGGATGTTGGCCAGGCCGGGTGGAGAGAAGGCGCGGGCGCAGTTGTCGGGCGCGGTGATGCCGGTCCGGTTGAAGGGACCAGGGATACCGGTGGGTGTGCGGGGTCCTGGTCGGGGCGGTGGGGCGGGCGTTCCCGGCATGCTTGGGGGAGGCTTGCGGGTCAGGAGCGGGGGGCCGGGCGTGCCGAGGAGCTCGTGTGGGTTCGTGATCTGGCCGGGCGGCCCCGGGGGATCGGGTTCGTGGCCGATCACCGTGGCACCGTCGTCACCAGTCATGAGGCGGTCGACGGGTTGGCCCGGCTCGTGCTGCACGCCGGTGAGCGCAGTTGCGTGGTGGCCGCCGGCGCGGTGACCCCGCTGCCCGAGCTGGACCTGGCGCTCGTCCGTACCGAGGGACTCGGCGTGGACCCGCTGCCCGTCTCCGTGCGGGACACCGTCGGGACGGGTACGCACGTCCGGCTCTTCGCGGGCTGCTGGCGCGAGGCCCGTGTGCTCGGTGCGGCCTCCGTGACCTACACCGCCACCGACCGCTTCCAAAGCCTCGAAGGCGCCCTGGAGTTGGCGATCGGCACCGCGGGACGGGACGCGCTGCGGCTGGGCGGCGGGGCCGCCGGAGGACCCGTGCTCGACGCCGGGACCGGGGCGGTGGTGGCCGTCCTCGGTACCGCCCTGCACAGCGGCCACCGTGACAGCGGATACGCCGTCCCGCTCCGCTCCGTCCGCACCGGCCCCCTCGCCGACCTGCTCGCGGAGAACGCCGCGACGGTCCCGGCGTACGGCGCCGACCTGAACCTCGCCGGTGTGCTGGAGCTGACGGCCACCTCGGTGGGCCAGGACGGCCCGCCGGGCGCACTGGCCGGTCACGTGGGCCGGGAGAACGCGCCGGAGCCGGTCGAACGGGCCGCTGTCACCAGGGAGTTCGCCGCGTTCACCGAGGGCCCGGCCCCGGTGCTCGGCCTCGTCGGACCACCCGGCAGCGGCCGTACGACACAACTCGCGGCCCTCGCCGCCCAGCGCCACCGCGGCCCCGCCCCGGCCCCCACGCTCTGGCTGCGCGGCGCCGACCTGGAGGACACCGACGCCTCCGTGGCCGACGCCGCGCGCCGCGCGCTCACCAGGGCGGCCCGGATCGTGGCGACGGCTACGGACGCCGTCCCCGCCGACCTGGGCGACATCACCCCCGAGCGGCTGGCCCGGCTGTCCCGCACCGCCGGCCGCCCCCTGTTCCTCCTCCTCGACGGCCCCGAGGAGATGCCTCCGGTCCTGGCCCACCGCCTCGCCGAGTGGACGCAGGGCACGGCGAAGTGGCTGGAGGAGACGGGGGCGCGGCTGCTGGTGGCGTGCCGGGCGGAGTACTGGGAGGGGGCGGCCTTCCCGGAGGAGCTGCTGTACGGCGACCCTGAGGGGCACTTCCCGCCCTGTGTCCGTCTCGGCGACCTCACCGAGGACGAGGCCCGCCGCGCCCGCGCCCGCTACGCCCTCCCCGACGGCAGCCTCGCCGCTTCCGACGCCCGCCACCCGCTTACCCTCCGCCTCCTCTCCGAGGTCCGCGCAGCGCTCCCGTCCGCGTCCCACGCGCCCGCGGACCGCGACCAGGTCTTCGAGGCCTATCTCGACCTCATGTGCCTGCGCATCGCGGTGCGGCTGGCCACCCCGAGCGGCCTGCGCGGCGCCGCCGTCCGCCGGCTCGCCGCGAAGGTCTCCGGCCAGGTCCACGAGGCCGCCCGCCGCAGCCTCGGCCCCGGCCAGGGTGAACTGGACCGGGAGTCGTTCGAGGCGGTGTTCCCCTGGGGCCAGGCCCCGAAGCGGCTCGGCGGCACCGGCTGGGCCTCCGCCGTCCTCACCGAGGGCCTCCTGGTCCCCGCCGGCAGCGGCTACCGCTTCGCCCACGAGGAGCTCGCCGACTGGATCCAGGGCATGCACCTGGACCTGGACGAGGCCCTGCGCGCCCTGGTCCACCGCCGCCACACCGGCCGACGAGATCCCCTCCCGGTCCCGCACCACCGCATCGGCCCCGTGGTCCAGGCCCTGCTCCTCGTCGCCCGCCAGCACGGCGCACCGCAACTGGCGTACCGGCTGGAGGAGTTGCTGCACGCCCTCGACGCCGACCCGCACGCGTGGTGGGCGGCCCGGCTGCTCACCGAGACCCTGTTGCGGGTGCCCGACGCCACGCCGTACACCGACATCCTGCGGCAGCTCGCCGACCGCCTCGTGGCCCGGCGACGGCGGAAGGAGACGGTGCCGTCCGAGTTCGGCCCCGCTTTCTGGACCGCCCTGCCGCTCTCGCCCGGTACCCGCTTCGACCTGCTCCGCCGTCTCGTCCTCGCCGACGGGCCGCCGCACGAACCCGGCCCCCGGTTCCTGGACGCCGTCGCGGAGCTGCTCGCCGCCGACCCCACCGCCGTACAGGCGCAGCTCACCCGCTGGTTCGACGACGAGCGGCCGTTGCCCGCGACCCCGCACGCGACCGTGGCGAAGGCCGCGCAGGCGCTGCTGCACACGCACCGGACCCGGGCCCTGGACGACCTCGCGGAGGTGCTCGTCGGCTGTGCGCACCGGCGGGCCGACGAGCTGCTCGCCGTGCTGGCCGAGGAGGAGCCGTCGGCGGTGTGCCGGGCCGTGGACCGGTGGGCGCACGACGAGCGGCCGGCGAGGCGGGTGGCGGCGGTGGCGTACGGACTGCGCGCCGCCCCGTATCTGCGCACCGGGGCCGACCGCGAGCTCCTGCGCTACGCGGCCCTCGCCCTGCTGGCCCGCCCCGAGGACTGCACCCTGCACGGCGGCGCGCTCGCCCTGCTGGTCCGCGATCCACACACGCGTGCCCGTCATCTCCCGCAGGCGCTCGGGCACTTCGCGGCCGGCGACCCGCAGTTCCCGCCGAGCGCACTGGTCCCCGCCCTTGCCACCGACCCCGATCCGGTCCTGGACGCCTTCCGGGAGCGGCTGCGCAGGCCGGGTGCCGGGGAGGTGCTGCGCACGCTCGCCGACGTCACCACGCCCGCGCTCGCCCGCCGGGTGGCCGGGCTGGTGCGGGAGGTGGTGGAGCGGCGCCCGGAGACGGCCGGGGACGTGGCCGCGTACGTCGACCGGCGCCTCGATCAGGGGCCCGCCGCCCGGGCCGTGCTCCTCCCGCTGGTCACGCATCTGCTGGACGGCGGTCCGCAAGAGGTGCGGGCCGCGCTGGCGCCCGTACTCGCCGGGCCTGGAGCCCCCGCCTCGCGCCCGCTGCGCCAGGAACTCCTCGACCTCCTCCTGGACCAGGAGGAGGAGCCCGCGGTCCTGGTCGCCCTGCTGCCCGCGGCCGCCGCCCGCGCGGACACCGACATCCGCGACCTCGTCCACCGCATCGGCCTCCTCCTCGTCCGCACCTCGGACGGCGCGACCCGCTTCGACCGCGGTCTCGTCGACCTGGGCCGGCATGTCCCCGGGTTCGCCGCGCTGGTGACCGGCTGGCTCGCCGAGTGCCCGCAGGAGTGGGCGGCGGTGGTCGGCCCCGGCACCCGGCGGATGATCGAGAACCTGGCGGGCGTACGGGTTCCGGCCTGAGCCGGTGCCGCGGAGGCTCCGGGTCCGCGTGCGTCGGGTCACAGCCCCCATGCCGATGCGAGCGACGGGCGCGCGGCATGGCACCCTTAGACCTGCGTAAGTCGCAAGAGTCAATACGGACACGGGTTCGACGAGGAGCGGTCACAGTGCAGCGCTGGCGTGGCTTGGAGGACATCCCCGAGGACTGGGGGCGCAGCGTCGTCACCATCGGTTCCTACGACGGGGTCCACCGCGGGCACCAGCTGATCATCCGGCATGCCGTGGACCGGGCACGTGAGCTGGGTGTTCCCTCGGTCGTCGTCACCTTCGACCCGCACCCCAGCGAGGTCGTCCGCCCCGGCAGCCACCCGCCGCTGCTCGCCCCGCACCACCGCCGCGCCGAACTCATGGCCGAGCTGGGCGTGGACGCGCTGCTGATCCTCCCCTTCACCACGGAGTTCTCGAAGCTCTCGCCCGCCGAGTTCGTCGTCAAGGTCCTCGTCGACAAGCTGCGCGCCAAGGCGGTCGTGGAGGGCCCCAACTTCCGCTTCGGCCACAAGGCCGCGGGCAACGTCGACTTCCTCGTCGAGCAGGGCAAGACGTACGACTTCGAGGTCGAGGTCGTCGACCTGTACGTGACCGGCGCGGCGGGCGGCGGCGAGCCCTTCTCCTCCACCCTGACCCGGCGCCTGGTCGCCGAGGGTGACGTGGAGGGCGCCGGGGAGATCCTGGGCCGTCCGCACCGGGTGGAGGGCGTGGTGGTCCGAGGCGCCCAGCGCGGCCGTGAACTCGGCTTCCCGACCGCCAACGTCGAGACCCTCCCGCACACCGCCATCCCCGCCGACGGCGTCTACGCCGGCTGGCTGCACACCCAGGGCGAGGCGATGCCGGCCGCGATCTCCGTCGGCACCAACCCGCAGTTCGACGGCACCGAGCGCACGGTGGAGGCGTACGCCATCGACCGCGTCGGGCTCGACCTGTACGGACTGCACGTGGCGGTGGACTTCCTCGCCTATGTGCGCGGGCAGCAGAAGTTCGACTCGCTGGACGCGCTGCTCAAGGCGATGGCCGTCGATGTGCAGCGGTGCCGTGAGCTGATCGAGGCCGCCGGCGGCTGAAGGTCGTAGGGACAAAGGAGAGGGCCGGCACCCGCAAGGTGCCGGCCCTCTCTCCTTCGGCTACTGCTGCGGCGGCTGACCCGCGTTCGGGTCGTACGGCGGCTGCGGGAACCCGGGCTGCGGCTGACCGGGCTGACCGGGCTGGCCGGTCTGCCACGGCTGGCCGGGCTGGGCGCCGGGGAAACCCTGGAACGGCGGCTGCGCGGCCGGGGGCTGAGCCTGCTGCTGGCCCGGCATCGGGGGAGCCATGGTCGGCGGCTGGACACCGCCGTTGCCCGTCCACAGGCCCTGCTCCTGCTGGGCCCGCACGAAGTCCTCGGCGACCATCGCGGCGAGGTCGAAGTACGCCTCCCTGACCTTCGGCCGCATCATGTCGAGGTCGACCTCGGCACCGGCCGCCAGGTGCTCGTCGAACGGTACGACGATGACGCCACGGCACCGCTGCTCGAAGTGCGTGACGATGTCCTCGACCTTGATCATCTTGCCGGTCTCGCGCACTCCCGAGATCACGGTGATGGACCGCGAGACCAGGGACGCGTACCCGTGCGCCGACAGCCAGTCGAGCGTCGTGCTGGCGCTGCTCGCGCCGTCGACCGACGGCGTCGAGATGATGATCAGCTGGTCGGCGAGGTCCAGGACCCCGCGCATGGCGCTGTAGAGCAGACCCGTGCCCGAGTCCGTGAGGATGATCGGGTACTGGCGGCCCAGCACGTCGATCGCGCGCCGGTAGTCCTCGTCGTTGAACGTCGTGGACACGGCCGGGTCGACGTCGTTGGCGATGATCTCCAGACCCGACGCCGCCTGGGAGGTGAACCGGCGGATGTCCATGTACGAGTTGAGGTACGGGATCGCCTGGACCAGGTCGCGGATGGTCGCCCCGGTCTCGCGCCGCACCCTGCGTCCGAGCGTGCCGGCGTCCGGGTTGGCGTCGATGGCGAGGATCTTGTCCTGCCGCTCGGTGGCGAGGGTGGAGCCGAGGGCGGTCGTCGTGGTCGTCTTGCCCACGCCGCCCTTGAGGCTGATCACCGCGATCCGGTAGCAGGACAGCACCGGGGTGCGGATGAGGTCGAGCTTGCGCTGCCTCTCCTGCTCCTCCTTCTTGCCGCCGAGCTTGAACTTCGAGCCGCCGGGCGTGGGACGGCTGCTCTTGGCCTTCTGCTTCTTGCTGTTGACCAGTCGGTCCGAGGTCAGCTCGACCGCGGCGTTGTAGCCGAGCGGCGCACCGGCGCCCGCGACCTGCTGCCGCTGGTCGTGCTGGACGGCGGCAGGCCAGGCGGCACCGGTACGGGGGTCCACGCCGGGCTGGCCCGGAGCGCCCGCGTAGGGGTGGGGGTTGGGCGCCTGCTGCGCCTGCTGTCCCGGCTGGACCGGGGGCATGGGCTGGCCGGGAGCCTGCTGCTGGGGCTGGGCCGGGGCAGGCGGCTGCGGATAGCCGTAACCGCCCGGGGCGGGCTGGGGGGCCTGCGGGAAGCCGTAGCCGCTCTGGGGGTTCTGCGGCGCGGGGGGCTGGGGGAACCCGTGACCGGCCTGGGGGTTCGGGGGCGCGGGTGGCTGGGGGTAGCCGTAGCCGCTCTGCGGGTGCGGGGGCGCGGGGGGCTGGGGGTAGCCGTAGCCGCCCTGCGCCGCCGGGCCGCCGGGCTGCGGCGGGTTGGCCGGCCAGCCGGAGGGCGCGGGCTGCGGTGCCTGGGGCGGCGCCGCGGCGGCCACCGGCTGTGCGGGCGCGGACGGGGTGCCGGGCGGCGCGGCGGGCGGCTGCGGCTGTCCGCCCGTCGACCACTCCGGGGCCGACTGCGGGGCCGCGCCGGAGTCCGCCGACGCGAACTGCGGCGGAAGCGGCGGGACAGCGCCCTGCGGCGCCGGCGGGGGCCGCCAGCCTTCCTGCTGGTGGGCGTCGGGCTGCTCCGGTACGGGGGGCTGCGCGGGCTCGGGCTGCTCCGGAGCGGGGCCCGGGGGCTGCTGCTCCGGCACGGCCGTCTGTGCGGCCGGGGCGTCCGGTGCGGGGGCCTGCGGCTCCGTACCGGTCTCGACGTCACCGGCGGAGCTGCCGGCCTGCGGCTCTGGGGCCTCGGCGCCGGGCGGGGTCTGGGGGGCGTCCACGCCCTGGCCGACGGTGCCGGGCTCGTCGTCGGAGCCGGCCGCGGATGCCGCTTCGTCCGAGGCGGGGGTGGGGGCTGGGGCGGCCGGCGCGGTCGGTGTGGTGGCGTGGGTCGCCTCCGCGTCCGCGGAAGCCTGAGGAGCCTCGCCCGAGGCCGGCGGCTCGGCAGCGCTGGGCGCTTCCGCCGACGGGGCCGCGGGGGGCTGCGGGGCGCTGGTCGTCGTAGCGGCGGCGGACGGGGTGTCGCCACGGCCTTCCGCGTCCCCGCCCGTCGAGGGCGCGGCGGCGTCGGTGCTGCCCTGGGCACTGGGCGGGCCCGGAGGCACGGGGGCCACCGGGGCGGCGGGCGGCGCGGGGGCGACCGGGGGAGCGGGGGCCGTCGACGCCACGGGAGGCGCCGGGGCCACGGGGGGAACGGGAGCCGCCGGGGCCACAGGCGGCGCGGGGGCCACCGGTGCCGGGGGCGCGGGCGGCTGCGGGTAGCCGTAACCGCCCTGCGGGTTCGGGGGAGCCGGCGGCTGGGGGTAGCCGTAACCGCTCTGGGGGTTCGGAGGCGCGGGCGGCTGGGGGTAGCCGTAACCGCTCGGGGGAGCCGGTGGCTGCGGGTAGCCGTAGCCGCTCTGGGGGTTCGGGGGAGCCGGCGGCTGGGGGGCCGCGGGGTTGACCGCCCACGGCGGCGGAGGCGGCGGGGTCGTGCCGGCCGGACCCGTGGACGGGTCGAACTGCGGGCCGGGAACGGGAGCCGACGGTGCGGAACCGGACGTATCGGGGTAACCGGGGTGCGGTGCAGGCGCGGTGGGGGCAGGGGCGGGCGCGGGAGGCTCGGCCTCGGGCGCCGCGCTCTGCGTGTACCAGGCAGGGGCGGCGTAGTCGATGGTGAACTCGCCCGTCATCTCGGTGGCGGACTCCGCGTCGGACTGGTCGTCGCTGGGCGTGGTCCAGCCCGCGCGCAGCCCGTCCCGATCGCTCTGCACAATTCCTCCTGGTTGGTCGAGCACCCTCGTGCCGTGTGGGCACTCATGTGCCGGGCTGGGGGCGACCGTTCCTGTTGTCCGATCCGACTGAAGTCCCCTGGACGCGCACGACCCACCCGTGGGTTCTCACGTCGCGCCCGCATCAAGCGTAAACGCCACAGGCGTCGGCGGGGCAGGCCCGTCCGCTGTGCTCTCGCACCCAACGGAGCGGTGCCTGCCGCGATGTCGCCCTTGTGACGGTTGTCTGTCTTCTGAAGCGCGGGCCGGTCGACTCGGCCGGGCCGGGGGCCGGGCCGTCGCGCCCGCTCCCCCTGCTCCCCGTCTGCTCCGTCTGCTCCGTCTGCTCCGCCTACTCCGCCTGCTCGGCGGTGAGCTCGCCGTCGTGCGGTGCGGGCTCGAGGTCGAACTCGCCGTCACGCGCGCCCAGTACGAACGCCCGCCACTCCGCCTCCGTGTATCGCAGCACGGTGTCCGGGTCCAGGGAGGAACGCATGGCCACCGCGCCCTCGGGGAGGTAGGCGATCTCGACGCGCTCCTCGTGCTCCTCGGTGCCGGGCGCGCTGTGCCACTCGACGCCGGAGATGTCCAGGCCGTACAGCTCGTCCCGTTCCCTCGCCTTTCGCGCCTTGACGTCCTCGTCCGGTGTCTTTGCGGCGATGTCGTCCGCGTCGGTCATGGTCGGCGGGCCCTTTCTCATGAGCGAACCTCGTGCACGAGCACCCTACTTGGCCTGGGCCCCCTCACACGGCGCAACGGTTCGGTCACGAACTCGTGTGAGGGGCCGACGCCTTGGCCCGCGCCACGAGCCCGCCCGTCAGTCCATACGGCGGGGCGCCCCGAGGAGACCGGTCTCCGCATCGGTGGGCTGGGTCATCACGTACTGCCGGCTCTTCTGCGTGCACCACAGGGCCACGTTGTCCGCGAGGGACGACAGGGACGCGGCGTCTCCGTGGGGCAACCGCATGGACTTGCCGACCACTTGGGACTCCTGAGGGGAGATCCGCTGTACGCCGACCACGTCCGCGTTGGCCAGCAGGCGGGGCGCGGTGGGGCCGAGGTAGGGGAGCAGGGTCAGCACCGACTGCCAGGGAGCCGTGGTGAGGCGGCTGCGCGGCGGGCGGATACCGAGGTCGCGGATGATGAGCACGGGGCTGGCGGGGGACGGGCCCTGCGGGGCGATCCGCCCCACCTGGTGCACCGTCACCGCCTGCTGGCCGCCGCCGGCCGCCTGCGCCATCGGCGCCCACAGTTGCGGGCGGGCCGTCTCGACGGCCACCCGCGCACCGATCGCCGCCGCCCGCAGGGCGATGACCTGAGCCATCCAGGTACCGCCCACCAGCACCATGTCGAGGCGTGTGGGGCGGCACAGGCCCAGCACCGCGGGCAGGTTGTCCTGGTCGATTCCGAGGATCAGACCGTCGTCGCCGACCGGCAGGGTCAGCTGCGAGAGCACCTCGGCGTCGACGAGGTGACGCTCACGCCGGGGGCCGAGCAGACCGAAGGCCTCCCGCAGCCGCCGCTCGGGACCGATCCGGGCGGGCTCGGGGGAGCGGGGCAGATGCCCGGGACGCTGCCCGGGGAAGCCCGGAGTGGACGACGATCCGAAACCGGAGCGGCCGGAGGGGCGCATGGTGGGGGCGGACATCAGCGGGTACCTCCCAGCGGCAGGGTGGCCAGAACTCCGGGCAGCTGCTCGCGGTCGAGCCGTACGAGACCTACCTTGAACGCAGACGCCGCCCGCTCCAAGTGCTGTGCGGCCTCGCCCAGTTCGTTCTCACCGCGGCCGGTCAGGCGCACGTGCCCGGACAGGGCCAGCACCTTGCCCCGCTGCCTGCTGAGGGTGAGCGAGAAGGTGCTCGCGAGGGTGGGCGCGGAGGTCAGCGCGCCGACCAGCCGCGGGAACGCCGGTCCGGCGCCGCCGAACTGCGGCCACTTGGAGATCCAGTACGTGGTGTGCAGCCGGTCGTCGCAGCGCCAGGTACGGGTGGTCTCGGCCGTACGGCGGCCCGAGCGGCTGCCGTCCATCGCGGCACCGCCGGTGGTGGCCATCGGGTTGACGCAGCTGGAGGTCGCGATGGCCCCGCAGATGTCCGACTCGCTCAGCACCTTGGCCTGCATGCCGGCCCCCATGAGCCGACTGGCCAGCTGGTCGGCGACCCGTAGCAGCGCCCGCCGGGCTCCCTGCATACCGCCGCCGCGGGCCTCCACGGCCTCCGGGCACAGCTCCGGGTCGAGCTTGAGCGCGACCCAGGTGATGCGCAGCCCCGGCGTCATGCTCTGGGCCTGCAGCGGCCCGTAGGAGCGGACCGCCATGGCCTGCGGGGGCAGGTGCGGAGCGGGGGCGGGCTGGGTGTGCTGGACGATCTGGACCGACGCCAGCCGGATGTCGTCCACCTCCAGCAGGCCCTGGAGCAGGTCGAGGGGGATGTCGCCGGTGCCGTAGGAGGGACGCAGGGGGGTGTCCGCGGCCTGCACCTGCACCAGGGCGGTGAGGAAGGTGCCGTCGCCGAGCATTCCGATCTCGCGCTGCTCGCGGTCCTGGAAGCTGTACGTGCGCAGCGCCGGGTCGCACTCGACGGCCGGGGCGAAGCCGGGGTCGGTGCCGGGCGGCACGGGTTCGGCGTTGCGCTTGCGGCGGTCCCGGAGCGCGCGGGCGGTGCTGAACCACTCCGGCAGCGGGCGGCCGCGCCGGCGCAGCAGGCCGGCGAGGACCAGCGGCACGGCCAGCACGATGCCGACGGTGAGACCGATGGGGCGCAGCAGCCAGCCGATCAGCAGGACCGCGGCGGCCAGTTCGAAACCGACCAGCTGCTGGACCCGGATGGGGCCGATGCTGCCGGGGCGCCGGGCGAGCGACGGCGAGGCCGGACTCGGGGGTGACGACGGCTGTGCCGGTTCCGGCACCTGCCCCGGCCCCTGATTCTCCTGGGTACGACGGCTGCCGTTACGGCGCCGGGACCTGGTCGCAGTGCTCATCCCCCGGTACAACCCCTTTGCATTGTCTGGCCGCGGCTCGAGCTGGCGGCGGATCACCGTACCCCGTACCGTACGGTGCGATCGTCACACGGCATAGTAGAGGCCCCTGCAGGAGCAAACGCCACGGACTACCGGGCGGCCCTGGGGAGTTCCGCATTCGGCAACAAAGCGAAATAACGGGGAGTTGACCCATCGATGGCGACACGTAGGGATGAGCTGAACGCTTACTCCTTCGCGCGCAGGCGCACGGTGGCGGCGTTTCTTCAGCCGTCTCCGCACGGTTCGGAAGAGGCGGCGCCGCGCCCCCTCAAGACGGTCCTGCCGAGTCTCGGTGTGGCGGCGCTGGTCCTCATCGGATTCGGCGCCTGGGGCATGCTCAGCCCGACCGCGCCCAAGGGCTGGAACACGCAGGGCAAGAACATCCTAGTCGGCAGCGAGTCGACGACGCGCTATGTGCTGGTGAAGACCAAGGGCGAGAACAAGCTCAGCCTGCACCCGGTCCTCAACCTGGCCTCCGCCAAGCTGCTGCTGAACGGCGAGAACCCCCAGGTCATGAAGATCAAGGAGTCGGTGCTCGACAACAGCAAGTACCCGATGGGCGCCACCGTCGGCATCCCCTTCGCCCCGGACCGGCTGCCCTCCGCCGAGGACGCGGAGAAGGCCAAGGTCTGGGCGCTGTGCGAGGCGCCGGGCTCGGACGGGCAGCCGGTGCGGGCGACGTACGTGCTGGACCAGGGCGACTACGACAACCTCCTGAAGAAGGGGAAGAAGGAGCTGAACCAGCGGGAGGCCCTGTACGTCGAGGGCCCCGCCGCACCCGGCGACACCACCGGCCCGCGGTACATGGTCACCGGGGACGGGCAGGCCTACCTGCTGGGCGGTGTGGGCTGGAGGCTCGAGGGCGAGGAGTCGATGCAGACGCTGGAACGCGCGGTGTTCGGTTCCGCGACGCCGCAGAAGGTCAGCGCGGACTTCATCAAGACGCTGCACGTCGCGGGGGACCTCGACTTCCCCGATCTGGGCGGGGACGTGGGTTCGGTGGCGCACGTCGAGGGCCTCGATCCCAACTACTCCAAGGTGGGACTGATCCTCGAGGCCGACGGCTCCATCGGCGGCAAGAAGCAGCAGTACATCGTTCTGAAGGACAAGGTCCAGGCGGTGTCGGACTTCACGGCGCAGATGTGGCTGCGCAGCACCTGGGTGGACGGCGCGTACGGCTCCCAGAAGCCGGCGGCGGTGCAGGTCAGGTTCAACGACGTCCAGCCGTCGCCTGGCGAGTGGATGTCGTCGAAGAACTGGCCCGCGGAGCCGGTGATCGTGGCCAACACGCAGGAGAAGGGCGGGAACAAGGTCTCGTGCAGCATCTGGCACGGCGGCAAGGACGACCCGCGGACCGGCCAGGACCAGATGACCGTCTGGACCGGCCAGGACTACCCGAAGGACGTCTCCCAGAGCGGTTCGAGCACCTACGTCTCGCCCGGCAGCGGCCTGCTGTTCAAGCGCCTCACCGGCGCCGACGCCGGTGGCGGCAGCACCTTCCTCGTCACCGACACAGGGTTGCGCTACTCGGTCCCCGCGACGAACGACAGCCAGGTCACCGGCGGTGAGAAGGTCGACAACAACACCCAGCAGCAGACCAACACCGCCCAGGTCAGGCTCGGTTACGGCAAGATCAAGCCGGTCCCGGTACCGGCGGCCTGGGCGGATCTGCTGGCCGCGGGGCCGGAACTCAGCAGTGGGAACGCGGAGCAGGCGCAGGGGTCGTAGGCCCGCTGGATCCCGAACCCGGACCGTGTTCATGGAGCGGTCCGGGTGGTTACGCCTATCCCTTTCGTGCTCAACCAACACACTTGTGAAAAAGGTGAGTTGAGTTGATCGCGATCTTACTACAAGCCCCAACTGATGTTCGCTCTGTCAGTGGATGCGACTAGAGTGGAACCAGACCGGACTGGATACGCCTGCCACCATTCGGTGTTGGCGTTCCGAGTGAGGGTCTACTCAGAACTCCTACGTCTCATGGGGGACACAACATGGCTGGACAGCAGTTCACCATGACCGAGGAGGAGATGGTCGCGTTCAGCGGCAAGATCTCCTCGGTCAACTCCTCGATCCAGGGCGAAATCTCCCGCCTGCAGACCGTGATCGACACGATCACGGGCGGCTGGAAGGGCTCGGCGGCCACCGCGTACAACAACCTGCAGTCGCAGGTGAACCAGGATGCCAACAAGATCAACCAGATCTTGAACGACATCAAGGAAGCGATCGACCAGAGCACCAAGGCCTACGCGGCTTCGGAAGAGGAGCAGCGTGCGTCCATCCAGAACATCGCGGCCTCGTCCCCCTTCGGATGATCGGACCTGTGCGCCGCGGCGCACGTCCGTGACAGACCATCCACACATCTGAGGAGACACAGAAGAGATGTCCGGGCAGATTCTTGTAAATTTCGCCACGATCTCCCAGGCCGCGCAGGACGTCCGCAGCACCGCGGGCAAGATCCGCACGCAGCTTGACGAGCTCGAGAGCGGCGTGAAGCGGATCTCCGCCAGCTGGGAAGGCTCGGCGCAGGAGTCCTACCGCGCCAAGCAGACCGAGTGGGACCAGCGCGCCGCCTCCATGCAGCAGACGCTGGAAGCCATCGCCAAGGCCCTCGACAGCGCCGCCCAGAACTACCAGGCGACCGAGTCGAAGAACGCCCAGATCTGGGGCGGCTGACGTGATCGCTTGATGGGGGCGGGTGCGCGACAGCGCGCTCGCCCCCATCGGCGGTTCACGGGGGCGTGTGGACGTTTGTGCTCATAGCCGGTTCATCGGCGCATAGTCGGCTCACCGGCTGACAGCTGGTTCACGCGTCCCGTACGGAAACAAAACGGGAGGACGTAAGAAGTGGGATCCGGGGCATCGCGCGCCGCGCGTCGGAGCGCCGCAGGCACCGCAGCCTTTGCGGTTCTGGCCTGTGGGCTGCCCTTGGCGGGGGCCACACCGATCAGCGCCGCCGAGCGCGTACGGACCACCTTGGCCGACGACGACGTGCGCTTCCAGGTCGACGACACCAGTTGCTCGTTCCCGTCCGACATCATCAAGGGAACACCCTGGTCGCTGCAGCGCGTCGTCCTCGACCAGCTGTGGCAGGACACCAAGGGCAAGGGCGTCAAGGTCGCCGTCATCGACACCGGTGTCGACACCGTCAACGCGCAGCTCAAGGGCGGCGCCGTCGCCAACGGCACGGACTTCCTGCACAAGGGCGGCAACGGCAAGAACGACTCAGAGGTGGGCCACGGCACCAAGGTGGCCGGGATCATCGCCGCCCGCAAGCTCGAAGGCACGGGCTTCATCGGCCTCGCTCCGGAAGCGACGATCATCCCCATTCGTCAGAACGACGACAAGGGCAGTGGCAATGTCCGCACGATGATCCAGGCGATCATGTGGGCGGCCGACCACGGTGCGCGCATCATCAACATCTCGCAGGACACCGCGTCGAAGATGGACCCGACGGTCGACACCGCCTTCCGGAGCGCCATCAAGTACGCCCAGGAGAAGAACATCCTTATCGTCGCGGCGGCCGGCAACGACGGTGCGGACGGCAAGGTCCAGGAGACGTACCCGGCGTCGTATCCGGGCGTGCTGGCGGTCGCGGCCTCCGACCGCAACAACGCCCGTGCCCCCTTCTCCCAGTCGGGCCCGTTCGTGGGCGTCGCGGCACCGGGCATCGACATGGTCTCGACCGTCCCGACGGGCGGCAACTGCGTCGACCAGGGCACGAGTTTCGCCGCCCCGTACGTCTCGGGCGTCGCCGCCCTGATCCGCGCCAAGCATCCCGAGTGGAGCTACAAGCAGGTCATCACCCAGATCGAGCAGACGGCCGACCGGAGCAAGCCGGGCCGCGACAACTTCGTGGGTTGGGGCGTCATCGACCCGGCAGCCGCGGTCAACGACGACACGACGGTCCCCTCGGCCGACGGCCCGAAGCCGGACGCGCTCGGCCCCATGGGCCACTCCGCCAACGTCCAGGCCGCGACCCTGGTCCTCGGCGAGACCGAACAACAACGGACGGAACGCTACGCGCTGTACGTCCTGGCGACCGGGTTCGCGCTGGTGCTGCTTCTGTTCGGGGGCGGGCGTGTCTTGAGCGACTGGCGTCGCAAGCAGGGTGTGGGTAACAACGTGTCAACGGGGAGCTGAGCATGGCTGAAGAAGTAAGCGTCGATCTCGACGAACTCGAGAAGACTGTCTCCGCACTGAACCGAGTTCTCGGTGATCTCGGCAAGGCGGACACGGACTCGAAGACCAACACCTACCTTCCGGCAGGTGCTCTCGGAACCGGCTTTGACGAGGCAGAAAAGCTCGCCAATGCTCACAACGAGATCAAGACGTACATCCAAGACGCTGTGAAGTATCTCAACACCGTCATGGACGAGTTCGGTCAGAAGACGAAGTACGCGCACGGGGCGTACCAGGACTCTGACTACGACGCCCAGGCGAGTTTCCCTAACGCGGGAAAGCAGTGATCCATGAACATGGTGAGGGCTGAGGTACTAATCAACGAGGGGGCACAGGGGCATGGCTGACAGCGACGGTCAGATCGACTACGACTACACCGAGATGAATATGTGCTTCAACGAGAAGCACACGACAGCCTTCGCCAGCGGCAAGGACATGGACGAGATGAAGGCCATGGTTCAGCATGCCAAGCCTCAACTCGTGTCAGCCGTCGCGGAAGGCTGGAGGGGGCTGTCGGCTCAGCTGACCAGCATCCAGTCGGAGTTCGAGAAAGAAGTGGCCCGCATCCAGGAGCACTGGAAGGGGGCGGCTGCCGAACGGTTCGCCGCCAAGGCCAAGCAGGTCAGCAAGAGCATCGGTGACACTGCGAAGTACGCCAGCCACACCTCGACCGCGATGGCGAACGCCGGCTCCACGTTGAGCCACATCCAGCCCGAAGTCATGGCGATGAAGAAGCCGGGCAAGATTTCCAGTGCTCTCAACAGCCTGGGAGACGGTTTCACGCGCAGCGACGCCGGACTGAACAAGGACCTGGCGGCTGGAAAGGGTGCACAGGACGCCCTCGACGCGAACGACGACGACCTTTCGGCGGGCCGGGAAGCGCAGCTCAAGATGGCTGCGAAGATGGAGACGCTGGGCGCTTCTTATAACTCCCAGGCCAAGGCTATGGGGTCGTGGCAGAAGAAGCCGTATCGCGAAACCGAAACTGACTACCCGGGGGACCCGGGTGGTATGACGCCCACACCGGTAGTTATGCCGACGGCACGCTCGCCCCGAAGCCCACAGAGCGTGTCCTCAGGTACGGCTCGGACGGCGCAGACGAGTGGTATCAGCTCGTCCAAGTCTGTGGCTCCGCCTTCGGGTGTCACCGGTGGAGCGCACAAGCCGACTACACCGACGGGGAATACCGGTGTAGGTACAGCGATTGACGGCATTTCGGGCGGCCGTACCGGAGCGACAACGGTTGGCGGCCCAGGCATGGCCGGCGGTGGAACCGCTGGCGGTGGTGGCATCAGTAGCGGAACCGGCTTCATCGGTGGCGCCGTAGGTGGGGCCGTTGGAGGAGGTGTCGCTCGGGGCGGAATGGTGGGTCGTGCAGGAGCTGGGACCGCTGGCATGGCGGGTCGCGCTGGTGCTGGAGGCGTTGGCGGAGTAGGTGCTGGAGGCGCTGGTGCGGCCAAGGGCGCGGCTGGACGGGTCGGAGGCACGGCTCGTGGCGGTGTAGTGGGTGGCACACCAAAGTCTGGTGCGGGTGCGGGCAGGGGCACCGCAGGTGGCTCGGGCCTGCATAGCAGCCGAGGTGCCACAGGAAAGGGAGCCAGCGCGGTCCGCAAGGGGGGCATCGCAGGTGCTCCTGGTTCGCGTAGCGGCCGGCGCAAGGAAGACGAGCAGCGCGAGGGCGAGCGTCCCGACTACTTGGTTGAGGACGAGGAGACCTGGACCCCGCAGCGTGACGTGGCACCTCGGGTCATCGAGGAGTAACCCACGCGGCATGCTGCAGTTGTAAGGAAGGCGCGGGGATGCGCTGCTCGTGGGAGGCATCATCCCCGCGTCGGCCTAAGGGAGGAAACACGGATGAGCTTTAGGCGGACGCTTCGAGTAGCGGGCTTCGGCGCAGCGGTCAGCGCGGTGCTGTTTGCCTCTGCGCCATTCGCGGCTGCAGACCAGGTGAGAGATGACCAGTGGGCGCTGGAGGCTCTTAACGCGGAATCCGTGTGGAAGATCTCCCAAGGCAGTGGCGTCATCGTTGCGGTTATCGACACCGGAGTAAACGCAAATCATGTCGACTTGAAAGGAAACGTTCTAAGGGGAAAGGATTTTGTTGATGGAGGAAGCGCGGAGCCTGATCCTGGCCAAAATCATGGAACTGCTATGGCTTCGATCATTGCTGCTCATGGGCACGGGGTAAATGATGGGGTCATTGGACTCGCGCCAAAGGCAAAGATCTTGCCGATCCGGGACTCGAGCGATGTGAATCTATCCGAGACGATCAGGTACGCAGTTGATAACGGTGCGTCCGTGATCAATGTCTCGCAATGCTTCAATTCCAGTGATCCTGAAGCTCTAAACGATGTGTCGAATGCCGTGACCTATGCGTTGAGTCACGATGTGTTGGTCGTTGGTGCTGCAGGAAATGAAGAAGATAAAGGCGGAAAATGCTATCCGGCCGCTTCGCCTGGAGCGTTGGGAGTCGGTGCCGTAAAGAATGATGGGCTCATCTGGAATGGATCGAACCCTGGGGATTTTGTCACACTGACGGCTCCTGGCGCTAATATTGTCTCCGCGAACGCTGTTGGTAACGGCTACCACGCTGCAAACGGCACCTCAGACGCGGCCGCGTACACATCAGCAGCAGTTGCGCTGCTCCGTTCCAAATTCCCTGACCTGACGGTAGGGCAGATCGTGAATCGTCTCGTGAAGACAGCTGTACTGCCTGACTCCGAGAAAGGTCTAACCCTGCCGGACAAGAGCTATGGATACGGGATTATTCAGCCTCTCGCGGCCCTAAAAAAGGATATCCCGGTCGGCTCGAAGTATGGCCCGCTCACCGTCCCGAAGTCCCTCAAAGACAAGTCGGCATCTCCTTCGCTCGGCATGTCCGACGCAGAACAAGAAAAGGCTGACCAGAAGGCAATGCTCATCTGGGCCGTCATCGGAGTCCTGGGTCTGGCCGGCCTCCTACTGATCGTGTTCCTGATCGTCAAGGCATCCAGGCGGAAAAAGAACAACAGTGGCGGTCCTGGTGACCCCACGGCTTACCCTCAGTACGGCCAGCAGCCTGCCCCGCCGCAGCAGAACCCGTACCAGCAGCCCGCACCCCCGCAGCAGAACCCGTATCAGCAGCAGTCCACTCCGCCCCACGGCCAGTGGCCGCCGCAGCAGTAGCTGCCGATATTAGCTAGGGCACTAAGCGGGACAACGCAGCCGCGAGCCATGCCTTTTTGACGTGCAAGGCGTAGACCTCCATCGCCTCCTCAATGCTATGCCTATGGATCCGGTGGCTGATCGTTGCCGCATGACATTAGGGCATGTCCGGGCCATGTAATTGAGCCATCAAAAAGGGAAATCGCAGTGCATTCTAGCCCGCCTCCGGGATATACGCCTCCCGGCTCATCTTCCTATAACGCCATCCCTCAAGGTGCGGCGTCGCTTCCTTCCGTCTACCGGCCGACGCCATATGTGAAACCCAGAGGGCGTGCTCGTAGGGTCGCCGGTGTCCTGCTGATCGTGTTCGGTATTATTCCGCTTCTCGGGACGGCCTTGGTTATTTTCAAGACCGTACAGGGTTCCACGGACCAGAACTCGAACGACGCGTTTATTCCAGTGGCATGGCACAATCTCCGAAGCGATGAGATTTTCCCTGATCGTTTTACCAGCAAGACCGTCGGTGATGATGCCAGAGTTTGGGCACGTCAAGGGATCGCCGAGGGTGCTTCGTGCAAGGAAGCATTCTCCGCAGATTTTTCGGCGGATGTGATGGCGGGCAGGTGCAAGTTCGCTTTGCGAGCGACTTACACTGACGTAAGCGGTGAGATGGCCGCGACCATTGGTCTTGTCGTGGCCAACACGCCAGCCGATGCGGAGATGATTGAATCCAAGATCGAGCGGATTCAGAGCGACGCGGTGGCTTCTGGTCGTGCGCCGACGGTCCAGCCGTTTGCCGTTCGTGGTACTCAAGCTGCTGCTTGGGCCGGGAAGATGGGCATCGGCGGTGCTGCGAGGCAGATCTACATGCCCGATTCGCCATATACCGTAACTGTCACGACCGGGCCCACGGACCCCGCCCGTACAGTAGGTCAACTACCCGAACCATGGACCTTCATCGGCTTTGAAGAGAGATTGCCCTACAGAAACACGGCGCAGGCTCTCGCGGCGATCTATGCCGATGATCTGCGGCGGACGGTGTTGGGCAAGTGATCAAGCGAATTGTGGCCAGCGCGCTGCTGGCATCCGTCCTGGCAGCGGCGAGTGCGTCCACCGCCTCCGCCGACTCTGCGCAGGGCTGGGAACTGCCGGCCATGTCCGTCCCGGCCGCCCACGCCGTCACTGAGGGCGAAGGCGTCACGGTTGCGGTCGTCGACACCGGCATCCGTACCGACCACCCGGTGCTGAAGGGCCGTGCCACGGAGGGGCCGGACTTCCTCCAGGCCAATGACAAGTCTGCGTCGCGGTACAGCGAACACGGTACTGCGATGGCGTCCAGCATTCTCGACGTTGCCCCCAAAGCGAAGATCCTGGGCCTGCGGGTGATCCGAGACGAGGCCGACCCCAATTACCAGGGGCGCAGCATGAGCAACCCCGACGCGGTCTCGCAGGCGATCAAGTACGCGACGGACCACGGAGCCGATGTCATCTCGATGTCCATCGGTTCCAGGACGCTCTTGAACAGTTACGACGAGAAGGCCCTGAAGGCCATCGACTACGCCCTGTCCAAGGGCGTCGTACTTCTCGGTGCGGTCGGGAATCTGGGCGACAAGTCGGCAGGGGGCGACAACGCCATCTCCTACCCGTCGGCTTATCCGGGCGTCATCACTGTCGCGGCCTCAACTCCGGACGGGTCGCGCGCATCGTTCTCGTCCGTGCACTCTTACATCGACATCGCCGCTCCAGGCGTTGGCATCTATGAAGCGGACTACCGGTCCAGCGGTCGTACGTCTGGCGAGGGAACATCAGCGGCTTGCGCATTGGCTGCGGGCGTAAGCGCGTTGATTGTCTCGAAATACCCCAATCTTGCGCCGCGTCAGGTGGAGAGAGCCCTCGAAGAGACCGCTTCACATGCCTCCCGCGGCTACAGCGCAGAGACCGGCTATGGGGTGATCAACGCGAAGGCGGCACTACAGGCCGCAGCGAAGCTCACTCCGGAGCAGAACGTAGCCATTGGCGAGACAGGGACCGGTTTGCACTTCGGCCCTGGAGACGACGGTACGCCCAAGACTTACTCCCAGGGCGTGGACTTCTTCAAGGTTGCGGTTGCGGCCGTCGGGGCTTTGATCACGCTGCTCTTCACGTTCGGCGGCTTCTGGCTCTTCAAGAGCGGTCGTCGGTTGCAACGTCAGGGGCCTGAGGGCGCTGGGCTCGGTGCTCCTGTCGCGTATACGCAGTACGGTCAGCAGCCTGTCCTGCCACAGCAGAACCCGTACCAGCAGTCCGCCCCACCTTCTGGTCAGTGGCCGCCTTACCAGTAGTTGCCGGTCGGGCCGGAGGACACCATCGTCTCTGTGACCTTCAGCTCGGCCGAAGCCGTCAGGACATGCAGGACCTCACGGACTCCGACTTCGGCGGGTCGGTGGGTGCGAAGGCGCCGCGAACGGCTCGGCGGGTACCTGTCCGCCGAGCCGTTCGCGTTCACTTTCGCGTCCCACAGTGCGGCCGACAGTGGGCCACCCGATGGAAGATCCGGTATCTTTCGGCCTGCTGATTGGCATGTCCTTGCCTAGGTCGCCGGGCGCCAGTCCCGGCCGGGGTGGGCACTTCACGTCGTACGGATGCAACGGCGTCCGTGGTCGAGTGAGCGAACCGGGCATGTCCACCACTTTCACAACGGGGATGGGACAAGGGATGAGTACTCCCTTCGATGCGCCACAGCACAGCGGATCCACTCGGACGCGGCTGAACTCCGTGCCTGCGGACGGCGGTGGCGGGGGCGGTGCCGGTGGCGGTACCAACGTCGACACCCAGCGCCTCGACGAGGCCGCCAACGCGCTCGTCGAGCTGCGCGGTGCCACCGAGAACGCCGACAACGGTGCCGACGACGACTGCCTGAGCGCTTCCAGGGGGCTCAACAAGCACAGCGCCGGCGGCATGGCCGAAGCAGGCTCCTGGGCCACCGCCGGCTCCCTGGTGACCATGGACGTCCGCTGGGGTTCCCAGGTCCTCAACCTCAAGAGCCTGCTCCAGGACATCAGTGACAAGCTCCACACCACCTCCGGCCACTACACCAGCACCGAGCAGGAGGAACAGGCCCGACAGCACTCGATCACGCCCTTCGGGTGATGTCGGGTCACCCGAGGCCGTCGCCGTGGCGCGCGTCCGGGTGAGCCCATCGAGTCGGACCTGAACCCCCTCACAAGGAGCAGTCGCACATGGTGTCCATCCCCTACCTCGACAAGGCCGACCTCGCACCGCTGGCCGACGCCGCCGCATCCTGGAAGGCGTTGCCGGCCAAGTACGACGCGTTGCAGCGGGAGTTCGAGCAGCGGGTCATCAACCATCTCAAGGGCCACTGGGACGGAGACGCGGCCGACGCCGCGTTCGTCACCATGGGCAAGGCCCGCACGGAGTACGAGAACGCCGCCACCGAAGCGGAGCGCATCGCCAAGCTGTTGCTGGACGCGCACGGCGAATTCACCGCATCCCAGAAGCAGTTGCACGCCCTGCTCGACGAGGCCCGCAACGACCACTACAAGGTCTACGACGACGGCCGCGTCGAGGATGTCGACCCACGACAGGACAGCCCGACCGCCTCCGCCTCGCCGGGTCTCGCCGAGGAGCGCAAGAAGAAGCTCGACTCGCTCGTTTCCCGGCTGACGCGGGTCCTGGAGGTGGCCACCGCCGCCGATGAGGCAGCGAGTTCGGCCCTGGAACGCGACGCCAACGGCGACAGCCAGTCCTTCAACACCAGCGTCTACACCACCCTCGACTCCGTCGAAGCCGACCAGGCTGCCGCGTTGATGAACAAGAAGGGCCGGCTCTCCGACGCCGAGATCACCAAGCTCAACCTGCTTCTCTCCGCCAACAAGAACGACCCGGAGTTTTCACGGGAGTTCGCCGTCAAGACCGGCGGCGAGAACATGCTGAGCAAGTACAACCAGCTCATGAGCCCTCCGGCCGGCACCACGCTCTCCAAGGAGCAGCTGGCCCAACTCAAGCAGCTCAAGGCGAACTTGGGCACCACCATCGGCACGGCGACCACCTCCGACGACCACCGCAAGGGCGGACCCGACCCCGAGATCACCAAGTTCCAGAATGACCTCCTCAAGGCGGGCCAGCGCGACTTCAACGCCAACCCGACCGAGTCGCCGTACGGCCTCAGCGGCTACCAGCTCACCAGCAGCCTGATGAGCGAGGGCAAGTGGGACAAGGACTTCCTCCAGGACTACGGCGACGCGCTGATCACCGCGGAGAAGAACGGCGCCAACGGGGGGCAGAACCCGGACGCGTACTGGGGCTACCCGCGCACGCTGGGCACGACCAACATCGGGGCGCTCGACCCGATGGCGGGGTACATGGACGCCCTGGGACACAACCCGGAGGCCTCCACGGAGTTCTTCGGCTCGGAGACCTCGGTCAACGGTGAAAAGGTCGATCACTACGACTACTTGATGAAGGACCGGCACTGGCCCGAGGGCGCGGGCTACACCGGTGACGACAAAAACCCCAACGGCTACAACAACCTCGGTCACGCCCTGGAATCCGCCACGACCGGCCACGCGTACGACGCCCCGATCCCGAACCCGCTCCCCAAGCACACCACGGAGCAGGCCGATCTCACCTCGAAGATCATCTCAGATGTGTCCGAGCATCCCGATCTCGCCCACAAGGGAATGAACGACAGCCTGGGTCGCATTGCCGCCGAGTACATGCCCGACATCAATCGCGCCCTGGCCAACGACGAGAAGGGTCTCGACAAGCTCTACCCCGAAGGTGACAGCGCACGGGCGACCATCAGCGACAACAGTGAACGTGACGTCACGCGATTCCTGTACACGGTCGGCCAGGATCCGGACGGATACGCGGCCATCAACTACGGTCAGACGCAGTACACCAGCTCGCTGATGGAGTATCACCTCGAGCACCCGGAGGCCTACGACGTCTCCGCGACCGAGAAGATCGAGAAGATCAGTACGAACTCGGCGGAGATCGAGGGCATCATCGGCACGGCCCGCAAGGACGCCGTCATCCACGACAAGGTTGCGGACGACGCGGTGTTCAACAGTCGTATCGAGGCAGCGGGGGATTGGGCGAAGACTGGTGTCGGCATTGGTATCGGTGCGGGAACTGCCACTATCGCGTCTCCGGCAGGCGGGGCCGTGGCCGGTGCCGCAGCCGAATGGGTCAGCGGTCAGGTGATCGACTCGATGGTTTCCGGTGCTTCCAGGGACTCGCTCGGCGAAGTCGTCTACAGCACGGGTGGAGAGGTCGAGGATCGCAAGAGGTCATTCATGGCCGTCACTAGCGACGCCGCGATGCTCGCGAACGAGCGGGCTGAGACCGGGCTGAGCCAGGAACAGGTGGACACCGCGGTGAGCAAGGGGCTCAACAGCGGCCACGGAAACGCCAAGGACAACCTGGACGACTTCGCCAGTGACCTCGATGCCGATACATCCGGCCTGGGAAATTGAGAGGCCAGCCAGTGACCGACCCTACTCACCCCACCCCCGAGGTCCCTGTGAGCACGAGCTCTGCCTTCCGGAAACGTCTGACCGTCGGCTTGCTGGCAGTGCTCTGCCTGGTCGCGGGAACAGTCATCGGCGACCGTTTCATCCCGTTCCGTGGCACCGGTGTCTCCGCTGACTGCGCTGGCATTCTCTCAGCCGTGGACATGGGGTTCATCGAGCAGACCACCTTCACCGGCCGTCGGGTCACCTCTACGGAGTTCACCGAGTCCGGTGCAGGCGACGGGTACCGGTTGGACTGCACGATCGACGGCGACGGGAAGACTCAGCTCGACGCGCGCGTCCGCCTGACCACCGCCGGTGCCGAGGCATGGGAGGACGACCTCAAGGAACGGGGCCGTCTGTCGGGCGAGACGAAGCCCCTGAGCATCACTGCCGCTACGGGGCAGAAGTCCGTGGCGCTGTCCGGTGATTCAAGCGCGGCCGTCTACATCCCCTGCAAGTTGGACGGCGATGCGACTGCCCACCTCAGCGTCTCCGTCGAGTCTCCTGGCGCTTCCGACGGCAACACGGACAGCCAACGCCTCACCATCGCGGCCATAGCGTCCCGCCTCGCCAACCACTCCGTCCTCGATGCCGGGTGCCTGAAGCCTCTTTCCGCGGCCGACCAGTCGCCCTCCTTCGGCTCTTGAGGGTGGACCGACCTGAACCCGAAATGAGCGCCTCATGATGTGGGATCACCGCACATGGCTCCGAAGGAATGGCAGACGTCGGCTGATCGGTTCCGTGGTGACGCTGGCCGTCCTTGGGGCCGGGTACTACGGATTCCAGCTCCAGTACCCGGCAGCCAAGACCGGACGAGCGTGCAGTGGGATGCTCCCGGTCGACCCGGTACTGGACCTTGCGGGGAAGTCGAAGCTTTCCCTGCTCGGTTTGGGCTTCCACGTCTCCAGCAAGCAGTTCGACGTCTCGAGCGATGTGACAGAGCCGTCCGGCCTGGCGACGACGTGCAATGTCGACGGCGTCGTCATTGCGATCGAGACCGCGTCCGGTGCCCACAACGCATACGGGTTCTACAGCTTCCAGCGTGATCAGGAGTCCTTTCCCGTTCCTCTGGACGCGAGTTGGCAAGGGTTCATGGTCACCGACGAGGACGAGGCCACCGCGTCTGTGCTTCTCAGTTGTAAGAACTGGACGCCGAAGGAGGGCAGCGGAATCCTCGTGGCAGCCGAGTCGCCCTACGGCAGCGACGTCACGCAGGCCGTCCGGCTCGAACTCGCCCGTACGGTGACCGGGGCAGCCCAGCGCGCCGCAGAAAAGACCGGCTGTGAGACGGATCCGGGAGATTCGAGCAAGATCACTGCTCCTGATGCCGAGGTAACGACCGTGTCGGCGAGCGATGCCACAGGGACCTGTAAGGGCATGACCTCCGTGACGAAGGTGAGGGAGACCGCCGCTGGGACCTCACCGGCCGAAGAGTGTCTGCTTGTCGGCGGCCTGCAACTGGCCGCCGCATACGGCCCCTTCAGCGATGCTTCCCAGGCTGTGGTCAACGGCAAGTACGGTGGCCACGCCACTCCCTCGGGAATCGACGAATACACGGCATGGACGTCCGCCATCTGCCAGGGTGCGCTGGGCGTCGGCTACTACCACGCATCGCCTTTGGAAGGCAGCGACCGCAGGTTCACCACGGACCCGCTCACCGTAAAAGAGCGAGCGGATCTGATGCACTTCGCCGGGCAGTCCGCCACCCGACACGGCTGCGCCGCACCGGCGAAGTTGTCGTCGTGAGCCAGGCGGCTGGAGCGGCTTGAACTCACGGTCCGTTTGCGGCGTGCGGCCGGAATGGCCCAGGGCCCCCGCAGGGATCCTCAGGATGATGAGGTGGCCGGGGTTGAGCCGCAGCGGACACCTGAGGCTGCGAGTTGGGTTGGTGGCCTTGAAGTGTGATGCCGGCCCTGCCGTCCCTCCGGGGCGAAGAGCATGAGCGTGGTGCCACGGAAGGCGCCGAGAAGATCCGCCTCAGCGACGTAACCGGTGATGGCGTGCTGCAGGGCGGCGTCCAGAGATCTCGAGCCAGAATGCTGCTACCAGGCCAGAACGGCGTTTGCGGCGGGTAGTTGACTTCATCCCTCCATCGGGTGCTGATCCGTGACTCCTCGGTCGGCGTGCGGTTGCTGAAGTGCACGTCCAAGATCGTCGAGGGATGGGTGTACGGAGCGGCGCATGTCTGGTGACTTCTATTTGGACCCGCGGGAAATGGCGAGGCTGGCCGGGGCTTTCGATACCCGGGCGTATGACCTGGCAAGTGCTGTCAGGGCGTTTGAGCGGACGACAGGAGCGGAGCAGATCCATGACGGCTTCGGGTTGCTGACGGAGTCCGAAGAGGTGACGTCGGCCTATGTGGTGTTGGCCGCAGGGATGGGCGAATCGCTGGGGAATCTGGCTCGGCACTTCGATGAGGTGAGCCAGGCTCTCAAGGACAACGCGAAGAATTCCGAAGCGGCGGACGAGGCTCTGACCGGTCTGTTCAAGGGCGCTAAGACATGAGCGAGGAGAGCGTCGCCGAGAAGATCTACGAAGCCGGGATCGAGGTGGTGAATCCGGGTGGCCGCCCCGATGTGCTGCGTGCGGCGGCCAAGGGGTGGCGCACGATGGGGGAGCAGCTGGAGGAGGCGTACGGCGGGCTCGACAAGGGGGTGCGGGGCGTTCTCGGTGAGCACTGGCGGGGGGAATCCGCCGAGGCGTTCCGGAAGTACTGGGAGAAGGTCGGGCGAGCGGTCGAGGAGACCGTGCCGCTTTTCGAGCAGGCGGCGAAGGGGCTTGAGGAGGCGGCCGACAACATCGAGGAGATCAATGACGAGATTCATCAGATCTACCTTGAGATCGGGATCTCGATCGCGGCGTCCGTCGCACTTTCCTTCGTCACGGTCGGGTTCTCGGCGGCGGCCGGGGCGGCGAACGCTGCGCGGCTGGGGGCGCAGGCCGTGGACGCGGCCACGCAGTTGGGGCGGCTGCTCAGCAGTGCCGCTCGTCTGTTCCGGTACGTTCGAGGGTTGGTGAGGGGCAGCGGGCCGTTGCGGCTGGCTGTCGAGCTGGGTGTGCAGTGGGGGGCGGGGACCGGCACGGGAATCGTCACCAACCTGGCCATGGGCAAGGACGCCGAGTTCGCCAACAACGCGGTCAACGGAGTCGTGGGAGCTCTGGGCGGGAAGTACGGGGCTGGAATGTTGGCTCCGAGGCTGGGTGGAGGTGTGTGGGCGAGGGCTGCCGACGGTGCGACGGTGGGGGCCGCCTCGTCGGTGCTCGGTGACACCCTGAACAACCTGTACAGCGGAGATCGGTTCGACGCTTCCCAGATGGCCCTCGGAGCAGTGGCGGGAGGGCTGACCGGGGGATCCGGGAGCGCTGCCGTCCACCGAGCCACGGAGGGACGGACGCTCTCCGCGGCGCACCAGCTTGTAGGGGATGTGGCCACCAACGCTCCGATCAGCTTCGGACTGGGAGCAGGAGGCAACATTTCCAAGGACATCGACGGGCTGGTCAACGGCAACCCCAATGCCCAAGAGGGAAAGGACAGGGCCGGTGCGGTCGCCGACGCATCAAGGGACGCGAGAGAGGACGCAGGCGCCCTGCGGGGGCGGCCCGACCCGCAGAAGTACGGAGCGTTCGGGTGAGCACTGAATGGACCATGGACAAGGACGCGAACGGTGCAGCCGACGTCATCGGTCTGCGTCTTTTCCGCCGCTGCGGGAGGTTCGTCGCCGTCACTGCTCCGCTCGCCCTCGCGGCGTCGACTGCAGCCTGGCTCTTTCTGGGAGCCACGCCGGTGCGCGCGGCTGTCGTCTGGTGCTCGCTGGCGTTGCTGGCCACTTGCGTAATGCTGTTGAGTTTGGCAGCGGTGCGAGGGGGCGGACAGACCAGCCGCGAGACCTACCGGTGGGCTGTGCGGCTCGCTTCGACCACCCCGGGCGGCGGCGTGGGCGCGGCGCCGCTTCGGCTGGGTGGCATGCGCTGGTTGTCGGCCCGCCTCGTCGGTGTGATGGTCGCCGTCCCCGCGATGTTCGCTCTGTGGGTGACGCTCGCCGTCGTCGACACGCGCGGAGCGGACACGAGCGCCATGTTGGCCGAGGCCGGTGCGGTGATCGAGCAGCGTCCCATCCTGAAGATCGAGAATGAGGTTGCCGACAGTCGTCACAGCACTGCCAACGCCACAGCGGACTTCAGCGTTCTGCTTCCTGCGCCTACAGGCGAGGGTGTGCCGGTGACCTTCGAAGCAACCACGAACTTCCGTCGGGAAGTCGGCAGCGAGCTCTACGTCGCCTACGTCCCCGACCGCCCCGAACTGGGTGCCATCGGTGACGACCAGCGGGCGGACGTGGAACGTCAACTCGCTGGGCGAGCCGTACAGTTCGGCGACTCATGGATGATCGGTGGCTTCTGGGCGCTGGCGACTCTCGGCCCGCTCGGCTACTGGTGGAGGAACGAGAGTCTGCGTCGCCCCAGGCGCACCGTCGGCGCCGACTGGAAGGCGTTGCGCGTCTCTGTCACCGGATCGGGCGAGCACATGGACGCGCCCCCGCCCGGCAGTCCGGAGGCGGCCGACGCGAAGAAGCGTCGGGAGAACACCCGCACACTGAAATGCCTGGTGCTGGAAGGCCGCGGACGGCAGGTTCCCTTCCACTCCCAGATGGCCGGCAACGCCGCAGGGGCCGCCCTGACCGGTGCACAGGGCTGGCTGCTCTGGCACCCTCGACAGCGCCGCGGCCGTGACGTCCTCGCCGAGCTCGTGGGCGACGACGGGTGGCAACTGCCGGGTGCCGTCCCGGTCCAGGTGGCCGAGCAGGTCGAGGAGGCGGGTGTCATGGAACCCGCGCAACCGGACCCCGAGCGGCGTATCCAGCCCCTCGACCTCGGCGCCGGTTATCTCGTGACCGCGTCCGCGCCGGTGGTCGTGGGGTTCGCGGTGGCCCTGGGGTGTCTGACCGCCCTGCTGCTCCTTCCAGACAGTGGCGCTTGGCGGGTGTGGACGGCTGTGGCGGGAGTATTGGCTCCGCTCGTCGGCTTCACCATGCAAGGCGTGGCGAGGATGGACCACAGCGATGGCCACGGAGTGAGCTGAGAAGACGCCGACGACCCCGCCCGACTCGCCACCCTGTACCGGGAGTACGAACCGGATCGTCGGCGGTCATGACTCGCCGCTCCCGTCGCGGGACCGCCACCGGCGGCGGGAGCGTCAGCCGGTGGTTGGGAGGGCCACCAGGGTGTACGACGTCTGCCCGTAGCTGACCGAGGAGTTCGGCTCGGACACGCGGAGGGCGACGGTTCTGATCGAACCGTACTTCGCGCCGAACTCCACCACCTCAAGCCGACCAACATGGGCCGGGCCCCGAAACCGGGCCCCACCCAGTCTCCGGCTCGTGCTGACCCCATCGGTCTTTTCCGTATGGATCCAGTCGAACGAATCCTTACCGAGGCTCGTCAGGGTGCGGCCCCTGTGTTGTTGTCACCCGGAGGTTCCCCCGATGCGCATGGCCGGTGTTTCGCTCGCTGCCCCGCCCGGCGTCGTCGGGCCGGGCGCCCTCGGGTGGACCGGCGCCGGCGTGGCCGCTCTGGTGTTCGTGAATCTCCTGATCGCATGGGGGTCGCGTCGTCGGCGCGGGAAGGTCCCGCTCGGGCGACTGCGCGAAGAGCTGCGCGGTGAGCTCCGCAGCGGGGCCCCGAACGTCCGCGGGCACATCCGGGTCGATCCCGCCCGGTATCCCGGGATCTCCGTCGTCGAGGCCGAGGCCATCGCCGGTCAAGAGGGGCTCTCGCGGCAGACCCAGGGCACCAAGGGGATGTGGCTATTTCTGCGCCAGGTTTCCGATTGACGCGTAGAACTTTCACGGTCGCTCTCGACGCGCGCACTGCCAAGCAGGGCGTCTCACAGCTCCCGGAGCGCGTCCAGCCGTAGCCGCAGCGCGTACAGGCCCTCGGGATCCCCGACCAGGAGCAGCCCCTCGGGTGTGAGCGAGAGCGCGTCGCAGGGGCGTGGCAGGGGCAGGACGCGCACCTTGCCGGAGAACACGTGCCACAGGTGCAACTCGCCGTCGCTCCAGGCCACGGCGAGCACCGGACCGGCGTCGGTGTCGGCCGCGGCAAGGGCGGTGACCCGATACCGGCGACGCTGCACCGGGACGGGCATCGGCTCGGCGGAAGCCGTCTCCCACAGCCGCACCGAGCCGTCCGACGCGGCACTGAAGGTGAGGATCAGCCCGTCGGCGGTGCCGACGCAGGTCGCGGCGGTGACCGGCTGTTCGTGCACGCGGCAGGAACGTGGAGTGTCCTGATACTCGCTCAGGGACCACACGTGAACCGTGCCGCTCCGGTCGCCGACGACGGCGTACGGTCCGTGTGGGCCACCGTTGCCGAGCGCGCTCACCTCGGACTCCGCCCCGGCGAGGGTGGCCGAACCGTGGTGTTCGGCGATGTGTCCGAGCACGATCGCCGCGGTCGGGTCGTCCTCGGCCACGAGCGGCAGCAGTGCGTCGGACCGGACGAACAGCAGCGCCGAGCGGGCGTTACGCGGGGCGACGGCGCGGGGTCGTACGAAGGACGCCGGAAAACCGGCACTTCCGCCGGCACCCTTGTCGCCACCCTCACCGACACCCCAACCGAAAGCCCCACCCGTAGCCCAGCCGAAGGCCCCACCGGCCTCCCCACCCACGACCCCGGCCGACGCACCGCCGTCCAGGTCGTACGTCCGCCACCGCCCCGTGGCATCGGTCGTCAGGACCCGTCGTTCCTCACCCGGCACCAGGGCGAGCGCGGTCACCGCGAGGTCGGGCCGGGCCCACAGCGCGGTCCACCAGTGGCGCTCGGCGAGGGGCTGGAGGTACTCGGTCAGGACCGGGTCCGTGCCCACGGCGGCGGTGTGCAGCAGGGCGGCTCGCTCGGCGCTGTCGGTGTGATACGCCGTCAGTTCGCGTGCGGCCCGCCGCCACACCTCGCGCAGCCGCCCGGGTACGGGGATGCGCTCGTCGGCGAGGGCGGCGGTCAGCGCGGCGGCCGGGCCGTGGACCAGGAACCCGGGGTCGGTCAACAGGTCGCGTACGGCGGCCCCTTGGTCCTCGGCGCGCAGTGCCGCGTCGAGGATGTGGCGGCGGGCCGCGTCAGGGGCCTGGGACCAGTCCGGGCGGCCGTCGGAGGTGTGCGGGACCGCCGCGAGGAGTTCCGGGTACGGGGTCTCGCCGGTACGGGGCGCCCCGGTGCGAGGGGGCAGGTCGACGGTCTCGGCGCCGTCCGCCGTCAGCAGCGCGGATGCGCCGACCTCGACGGCCGCACGCACGTGGGGCAGAGACAGCAACGGCTCCAGCACCTCGGCGACCAGGCTCGCCGGCGCGGCCGTCGGCAGATCCGCCGGGCCGGCCCCGGCCCGGTGCAGATCGGGTACGAGAAGCAGCAACGGCCGCTGGTCCAGGGCGACCTGGTCCAGCAACCGCGCCGGGGACAGCGTCCCGTAGCCGAGTTGGCGCCCCAGTTCCCAGGCGAAGCTCTCCGCGGTCAGGCCCTCGGAGGGGACCGTGGCGTGGACCGTGATCCCCGGCCGGTCGACCGTCCCGGCGAGGAACCAGGCGAGCAGACGGCTCTTGCCGCTGCCCTCGGCACCGCGCACCAGGCACAGCCGGGAGCGGGCCCCGCTGTCGTCGGCCGCCCAGTCGAGCAACCGCTGCCCGAAGGCTCGCGTGCCCTCGTCGAGCGGTGGCCAGGAAGTGATGTCCACAGTTACGGCACCGACGGTCATGGCGTGCTGCATCCCCTCGTCCTGAATCCCCTTGTGCAGCATCTCCCCGTGCCGCATCCCCCCGTGCCGCCTCCCGCCCCCGCGCTACTACGGCTGCTGGGCGGCGGCCGCCTCCCGCAGTTGCCGGATGCCCTCCGCGCGGGACTCGGCCGTCTCCCCGTAGGGGAAGTTGTGCGTCAGCTGCGCCTCGGGGAAGACCTGCCCGAGCCACATCGCGCAGTAGTGGCCCGGCATGAAGCAGGCCTCCAACTCGGTGTGGATCCGCAGTACTTGCTCCGGCTCCACGCCCGCGGCCCGCAGCCTGGCCCACAGCCGCTCCTCCGGGTGGACGGCGATGTCGCCGGCCTGCGTGACGATCTGCTTCTCGCCCCGGTCGTTCACGATCTCGAAGGCGGTGAACCACTCCGCGCTCGCGGTGTCCCGGATGTCGTCCAGGACGAGGGGCCACCAGTGCTCCCGCCCCTCGAACGCCCGTGGGTCGAGGGTCCGCAGCCGCTGCTCCAACTCCGCGAACGCGGCGGCGGCCTCCTGCGGCTCGTCGGTACCCAGGATCGCGGCGAGGGCCTGGTCGAGCGCCGCGAGCGACTGGGCGAAGGCCTCCGGAGTCCCGTTCACGAACCGCGACTCCTCGGTCCAGTCGAGAAGCACGGCGCGTACGACGCCCTCCTGATCGGCACAGATCTCGAACCCGCGGTCCGACCCGAACCGCGCCCACTCCCGGCACTCCTCCAGCACGACCGTACGCCCGACGGACTGGGCGTACTCCTGCAGCGGAACGGGGTCGGACGCGGCCGTAGCGAAATACGGGCCGACGGTCAGAGGGAGGGCGATCTCCCCGATACGCCGAATATCGCTGTCGTTCATCGCCATTACCTCGCCTCGGGTTCGGCGACATACTCCAGGATGTCGTGCCAGCGGGAATTACTTACGTCAAGAGCGGCCGGGTCGATTTCCCGCATCTGCTCGGTGAGACGGGCCGCCGCACTCTCCGGGTCGATGTTCTCGAGCTCCGACTCGAAGTCGTAGTTCGGGCGCTCCTTCTCCAGCAGATACAGACAATGGGCGAAGGAGGGGAGATCCTTGTTCAGCGGATACGTCTCGGATTCGTCTCCCGGAAGGCAGTACACGACTCCGGAGACCCCGTCCAGGGCGATGTCGTCATAGGGCACCATGCCCAGCAGAAGCCAGCCCTCGGCGCTCTCGGGCAGGTCCGGCCACCGCTCGCGGAGGTCGTCGTAGGCGTCGCCGAGCGTCCTGACCTGCTCCGGAGAGCCGTCCACGAGGTCGAACCAAGGATTCGGGCGGGCCGGGATGCCGACATTGCGAAGAAAGTCCGCACTCGGCTCGTGCCGGATGCCTGCCACCGCCGCCGCGGAAAAGGTGGTGAGCTCCTCCGGACCGAACTCGGATTCCAGGGTCTCCCGGTCGATGGGGGACGTCATCTCGTGACCTGCCTGCCTTGCGAATGATCGGAGTGCCCGATGCTAGCATGTGCGCTATTTGTGCCGGTTCGCCTTGAGGCGGTCCAAGTAATTCATCATTTCCGCGTTGCCCTGGGCTCTGGATTCCTTGGTGTTTCCGTAATCGATGCTGTGGGTGACATCGACATGCGAAAGTCTCTCCTTCATCCATGCGCTGCAGTTCGGCGCGGACGAACAGGGAGCCCTTTCCGTGTACAGCTCGGTTATTCGGCCACCGGCGCCGTCCCGCAGGACCGGGAACCCGATCATGCGCTCGGAGTGACGGAATCCCGAACTGCGCGCGACCATGATGAAGTTGCCGTCGCCCTGCTTGGCGCTGTCGAGCCGGGCGGCGGCGTAGTTGTTGCTCTCGAACTTGTCCTGCCCGTTGACCTGTTTGTGATTGCCGTAGCTCTTGTCCGAGTGCCGGGCCAGCTGTACCGCCTGGGACAAGGGTGTGCTTCCGAGCTCGACCTGCTGCGAGTTGCTGAGGGGGCGCGGCCGCTCCTTGCCGTGGAGCTTGAGGTTCGGTTCGCCCGGCAGCGGCCGGCCGGCGTTGTCGCCGTCGAGCGTGAGGCCGATGCGGTCCCGGTCCTCCTGGTCCAGCTTGTGGGTCCCGCCGTCCGGCCTCAGCCGCCGGAGCGTGCCGTCGTCGCCCATGAGGTACATGGGCGTCTTGCCGTCATTGCCCTTCTGGAGCTGCTTCAAGGACAGGGCGGTCTCGTCGTCGTTGTCCTTGTGACGCTTGGCCATCTTGCTCAGGCCGCTGGTCATGCTCTCGTCGAGGTGGGCCGCGGAGCGCTTGACGCCCTTTCCGATCCCCTCCATAAGCTCGTCGACCATGGGGTCGAGGAGATTGGTGAGTGGATCCTTGCCCCGGGCGCGGCCGTGTGAGGACTTCGCGCGGGTCAGCTTGCTGCCGGCCCCGTCGCGGATCTTGCCGCCCGCGCTCTTGAGCCCGTTGCCCGCCCGGTCGTACGACTCCAGGTCCATGCTGAACTGGCCGCCACCGCCGCCGCTGCTCGACCCGCCGTCCCCGCCCGCTCCGGCCAGTTGCATCGAGCCGCCCGCGCCCCCGCCCGCGCTGGCCAGCTGCATCCCGCCCGACTTGAGGTTGTCGACGCCCTCGTCCAGCCCCTCCCGGCCCGCCTTCGCGGTCTGGCCGAGGTCGACGCCGTTCTGCGTCCCCAGGGCGTTGCCGCCCAGTTGCAGGACCAGGTCGCCCGCCATCGCGCCGAGAGCCTGGAAGATCGGACCCGTCGCGACCTCGATGATCCGCGAGGCGATCTCCTCGCAGACCTCCTCGAAGATGCGTTTCACGGCGATCCGGGTGACCTGGGTGCCCGCGATACCGCCCAGGGTGGACAGGCCGAAGGTGAGCGGCGCGGCGGCGAGGGCGGCCGCGATCTCCGCGGCGAGGATGCCCAGTTGGGCGATCGCCGCGATCTTCGCGCCCTCGATCAGCACGGCGACCGCGTCCAGCGCGGTCGCCGCCACCCGGCCCCCTTCGGCGAGGTTGGTCAGATGCTTGCCCTTGACCAGGTCCCAGTGCTTCTCGAGCGCCTGGATCGCGAGGCCTTCGTTGCCGCCGACGAGGTCGGTGATCGCCCGATGCGCGTCCGCGGCGCCGTCGTCGATGTCGTCGGCGAACTCCCGCATGGCCTGGGCCATGTCGCGGTAGTCGTCCTCGTCGACGTTGGGCCAGCTGATGCCTATCAGGTCCAGGGCCGCATCCAGCTCGCTCGGCAGGACTACACCCACAGGGACCCCCGTTCGAAAGTTTCTCCGGGCAACGTAACTTCGATCGGATCTTGCGAACAAGTTCACCCGGCGTCACATGACTTGATTCGAGGCCCAGTTGGCGCAGACCTTTCCGAACGGAACGCGGAGGCACGGAAATCCGTCGCCCTCCCCGCGGGCGGCCGGTTAGCCTCCGGCTGGACGTGACCGCGAGGGGAGCCGTGCATGGAGAGCGACCGCGTACGCACCGACCGTCTGGGCGTGCTGCTGGACCAGTTCGACTGCGTCAGGGAACGGGCGCAGGTACGGCTCGAGAGCCTCGGCGACGAGGAGTACCTGTGGGAGCCGGTGCCCGGCTGCTGGTCGATCCGGCGCCGCAGCGAGGCGGTGACTCCCAGGGCGTACGGTCCCGGTGAGTGGCTGCTCGACCAGGGCGCGCCGGACATCCCGGCCGGCGAGTACGCCGAGGTCGCCCGGCAGGCCGCCGACGGCATGAGCGTCGCCAAGATCGCCGAGGACTGGAGCGTGAGCGTCCAGCGGGTCGAGGAGGTCCTCGCCCACACCGGCCCGGTGCGACCCGACGTCACGCCGGTCACGACCATCGCCTGGCGGCTGGGCCATCTGCACTCCTGCTTCGCGGGCGAGTGGGAGTGGACCTTCGGCGAACGCCGCCGCGATCCCAAGCAGTTGGTCGACTTCACGCCCTCCGCCGCCGTCGCCCTCGACCGGTTCTGGTCGCTGATCGACCGTTGGCGCGAGGACGTCGGCAAGGTGACGGAGGAACAGCTCGACACCGTCGGCTTCTCGCAGTACCCGTACGGCTCCGCCCCCGACGAGCCGTACATCGCCGTGCTGTGGGGGTCCAACCTCGAACTCATCCACCACATGGCGGAGATCGCGCTGCTGCGGGACCTGTGGCAGGCCCGGATCACCGAGGGCTGAGCCGGTACGCGCCGGACCCTTCGGGAACATGGTGTGGACGTCCTGTGGACAAGTCGTCCGCAGTCCGGCCGGACGCCGACCACCCCGCGACATCGCCGGCCCGCCTTTGAGAGTCTGTCGACCGTCATCGTCAACCGGATCGACAGTTGGGCGGCCGTGAACCACAGCAGCCAGGAATGGGCCTCACAGGCTCGGCACCCGGGGCAGCCGCAGTTTTCCGCGCAGGCCCCGGGGCCGTACGGCCAGGCGCAGGCTCCGGCGGAGACCGTGATCCACGTCCCCGACAAGAGGCTGCGCAGATACGACAAGGTCGCGCCGGGGGAGCCGACCGTCACCATCCAGCAGGCCGGCCCCGGCACCGACGGCCGGCCGCTCGCGTACGTCCACGTCCCCCAGGACGCCCCGAAGGGCGGGCGCCGCGCGCGGCCGCCGTTCACCGTGAGCGGCCCGAACGGCGAACCGCTCGGCTCGGTGCGGTCCGTCGGCGACGGCGTCTACGAGGTCTACGGCGGTGACGGCGCCCCGATCGGCCGGATCACCCGGCGCGGCGGGCGGATCCTGCCGTGGCCGCGGCGCGTGCAGTGGAGCGTGCAGGCCACTCAGGGGATCGCGCCGCTGGTCGGCGAGGTGGGGACCTCCAAGGCGTGGGTGGTGTTCGTCCTGATCTCTCCCCTCTACTTCGTGTGCTGGGCGGTCATGGCGGCCCAGGGAGCGCTCTGGCTGCTTCTCGGTGAGAAGGGCGAGGCGAAGAAGGAAGCCGCCTGGGAGATGGAGCCGCCGACGTGGACGCGGTGGCGCTCGGACGGCGAGCCGGATGTCGCGATCGAGTACCAGACCGGCCGCAAGTACCGTCTCGCCTCACCCCGGTTGGACCACCGGCTGGCCTACGCCCAGGCGGTCCTGCACGTATGGGACCGTGCGTGAGCGTGCGCATGACACAAATTGGCGACAGCGAACATCGCCAGGTAGGCCGGAAATCGCTGCTCCGATAGTCTGACCGCGATCACCGATCACGCAACGGGGAGGCAACGGGGATGGCGGACTTCCAGATCGATGTCGATCGTATGAAGACCCTGATCAACCGGTTGGACCAGGTGGGCGACCGCATGCGCGGGGCGCAGGAGCGGCTGAACAAGGTCGGTCCCACCGGGCTGGGCACGGACGGTCTCGACAACGCCTGCGACGGCTTCCAGGACGACTGGGGCGACGGCATCAAGCGGATCGCCGACGGCGCCAAGCAGTTGCACGAGGGCCTGCAGAAGACGCTCGAGTCGTACCAGACGACCGACCAGGATTTGCAGAAGGGCTTCAGTCAGAAGTAGCAGCCCGCACCACCGCTCCGACAACGCGCACACGCACACAACGGGGAGAAGACGATGGGAATGTTCGACGATCCCAACTGGCCCGGACTGACGTTCAACCCGGCCAAGGGAGACCTGCACACGATCGAGTCACTCGCGTACGACGTGAAGACCGTCGGCGACGAACTCGACGAGATGCGCGAGATGCTCGTGGGCATCGGCAGGACGGACGGGATCTGGGACGGCGAGGCCGCCAAGAAGTTCCAGGAGAAGGTCGGCGAACTGCCCAAGTACCTGCAGCAGGGCCACGACTCGATGAACGCCTGCTCCAGGGCGCTGCGCGGCTGGCACGACGAACTCGAGACCATGCAGCGCCAGGCCAAGAACCTCGAGGAGCGCGCGGTCGAGGCCCGCAAGCGGCTCGACCAGAAGAACGCCGACGTCGACCGGGTCAACGTCAAGATCGAGGGCGTGCAGTTCCAGCAGATCACCGAGCAGCAGGCGAAGGCCCTGTCGGAGGAGGCCGACTCCGCCTCCAAGGCCGCCCAGGACGCCGCGACCGACCTCAAGATCCTCATCCAGGACGGCGAGGCGCTGCGCAGGTACTGGGAGGAACAGGCCGCGAAGGCCGAGAAGGCCATCCGCGAGGCCGCGAAGAACCGGCCGCCGGACATCAGCGTCTGGGACAAGATCACGGGTGGTCTGAAGGGTGCCTGGGACGGCTTCACCGACTTCCTCGCCGACAACGCGGACCTGTTCTCCAAGATCGGATCCGTACTGTCCATCGCCTCCCTGGCGACCATGGCCATCCCGCCCGTCGGCGCGATCCTCGGTGGGCTCGCCATCGGCGCCAGCGCCCTCGCGCTCGCCGGTTACGGAGCCAGGACGGCCCGCGGCGAAAAGGTCGGGGTGATGGACTGGGTCGGTGCGGGGCTCGGTGTGCTGCCGGGCATCGGAGCGGTCAAGGGAATCACCGCGGGGGCGAAGGCGGCCAGGGCCGCGGCGACGGGCGAAAGGCTCGCCGGTGTCTTCTCCCACGCCGACGAGATGGCGACCTCCGTCAACATGGCCAGGGGCATGGCCGACGGCCTCATGTACAAGGGCCTGGCGCGTGCGGGCAAGGCGATGGGCCTCGCCGACGAGGCCGTGGACGTCGGCAGCGGGCTGATGCGCGGCACCATGGGGGGCATCAAGGGTGTGGGCCTGACCTTCGGCCTCATCTCGGGTGGCGGTTCCGACACCAAGGCGGCCGCCGCGCCGTCCAGCAACGCGTTCATGTCGGCGGCGGGAGCGGCGTAACCGATGAACACCATGCTTCCCGGCGACGGTTCGGCAGGCCCCGCGGCCGACGCCGCCGCCCCACGCCTGACGTTCCGTGTGCCGCCCGCCTTCTTCGAACTCCCCGTCCACGAGACCGAGGAACAGGTCGGCCAAGCGCTGATCGAGCTGGCCCAGGACATCTATCCGCAGGGCAACCCCGAGCTCTGGTTCCAGTACGCGGCGACCCAACTGCCCGTGGTCGCCGAGATGATGCAGGCAGGGGTCGGATACGCCGGTTTCTGTCTGCTCGACCTCGACGGTCGTCGCAGCACGGCGACGGTGACCGCCGCTCTGCTGGAATCCGTACCGGACGGCGAGAAGATGACCGCTTCGAGCGTCGCCGCCGAACTCAGGGGCTTCGGGGACGAGGCCCAGGTGGAGACGGTCTGGCTGACGGCGGGCGAGGCGGCGGCCAGGTTCACCTCGGACCTCGTGACCCTTCCCGCGGAGGTCACCGATTCCGGTCGGCCCGAGCAGGTGGAGATCGGGAAGATCGCCGTGTTCCTGCCGCTTCGCCGGGACGCGGAGATGGCCCTCTTCGAGCTCAGCACTGCGTGCATGCAGGACTGGGACCTGTACTCCGAACTCTTCTTCAGCATCGTGAACACCCTTGAGGTGGACGACGCCCGGAGCACGGCCGAACAAGCGCCGGTCGCGCAGCACACGCAGCCCGCCGGCCCGATGGACCTGGCGAACGGCGTCCACGTGCCCTTGCAGGCGAAGTCCGTGCGAGACGTGTTCGGATGAGCGGCGCCGACCGCACCGCTGCCCCTGCGGAGGCCCTCGGTCTGCTGCAGGTGACGGCTGCGCAGTTGGCGGCGGTACCCGGTCTGACCGAGCAGGCGCGGACCATCGGTGGCGGCACGGGCATCGACTACCTGTCCGACCCGGAGGTCGCGGCGCTGCTCCACCGCCACCGGCGTCTGCTGGGCCGGATGAACGGGTACGGGGCGTACGGCGGCCTGCTGTTCGCGCCCGGAGCGGTCGGGGCCTGGTTCCTGATCGACACCGGCCGGGCCACCTCCGGCACGGTGCTGGATCTGGTTCTCCTCGCCCCGGTGGCGTTCCTCCTCGTACTCAGCGTGTACCTGCTGGCCCGGGCGTTGTGGTTCCGCCACGTCTGGCTGCGCGGCGGGACCCGCGATCAGGTCAACGGGTACCTTCAGGTCTTGTCGGCAGCGGGCCTCCCGCACCACGGCCTGCCCGCATGGCTGAAGCCGGCCACCGGAAAGAGATGGCGATGACGACAGTATTCGGCGTGCACGCGCAGGCCACCCAGGGCAACACGGCCCTCAACCTCCAGAGTGTCATCAAGGTGCGGGGCGGAAACCCCGTCTACGTGGCACGGGGGCTGTCGACCGACGGCGGACCGGAGGGTCTCGCCACCGACTTCACCCTCTACGAGGACCAGGCGGGTCAGAAGCCGCTGTGCGCCGTGTCCCGCCGGGGCCCGGACGGCACGCTGGCCGTGACGGCGCCCGACGGTTCCGTACTCGCCCAGCTCCGCCCGCCGGCCGCCGGGCGCCGGTACGAGCTGGAACTCCCGGACGGCACACGCCTGGTCGGACGCGCCGGCACCGTGGGCGCGTGGGCCGTGTACGTGGTCCTCTCCCCCCTGACGCTGCTCTACAACGCGGCGAGCCTCATCGGTGGCTACGGCATCGACTGGCACCTGCCGTCGCGTACGGCATGGCGGCCGAGCGGCGGTTTCGGCCCCGCGTCGCTGAAGTTCAACGGAATCACCGACAAATACCGGCTCCGCCCCTCCCGGCTGGACCCCCGCGTCGCATACGCCCAGGCCGTGCTGCACTTCTGGTCCACCTGACCGAACACACCACGGCGGCACATACGGCGGTGGCGGCACCCTCCCCGGGTACCGCCACCGCCGTACGCACAACCACTCAGCCCGTCAACCGACCCGCACCCCCGCCGCCCTGGCCCGCTCCCGCGCCTCGGAGCTGACGCCGCGTCTCCGGGCCGACGTCCGGTCGTCCATGGCCGTGCGCTTCTTCAAAAGATGTGCACATGAACTCGAGGGGCGGACCGCAGACACGGCCCGCCCCTCTCGCCCGAGCCGGAACTCAGCTCTCCGGCAGGTATCCCGTCTGGACGAGCTGGCCGCTCGACCGGCGTGAGATGAACTGGCCACGGCCCTGCGGCTGCGGAGTGGCCTTGATGTTGTTGAACACCGGGCCCTCCGACGGGTCGCCGGACAGCACGATGCCCTGCGCGCCGAGCTCCTTGATCCGGGTGAGGACCGGCTCGAAGGACGAGCGCGAGGCACCGGAGGTGGAGCGGGCCAGGATGATCCGCAGACCCAGGTCACGCGCGAACGGCAGGTACTCCAGGAGCACCGACATCGGGTTGCCCATCGACGTGGCGACGAGGTCGTAGTCGTCGATGAAGATGAACGCGTCGGGCTCGTTGTACCAGGAGCGGTTGCGCAGCTGGTCCGGCGTCACGTCCGGGCCCGGCATCCGGCGGCTCATCGAACCGGCCAGCGACTCCATGACCTCCTGGAGCTGCGGACCGGAGGCGCAGTATTTGTACATGTGGCTCTCGGGCACCTGGCCGAGCAGCGCGCGCCGGAAGTCCGAGACCACGAACAGCGCCTTGTTGGGGGCGTACCGCTCGGAGATCTGCTTGGCCATGAACCGCAGCAGCGAGGACTTGCCGGACTCGCTCTCGCCGTAGATGACGAACAGCGGGTCGGTCTCGAAGTCCACGAAGACCGGCGAGAGGGTGAGTTCGTCGACGCCGACCGCGATGCCGCGGCTGCCGAAGTCGCCGCCGCCGGGCAGCTCGGACGCGTGCAGCATCGTCGGCAGCATCCGCACCTTCGGGGCCGGCGGGCCCTGCCAGGCGTTGTTGACGCTCTGCACGAGGTTCGCCATGCCGTCGGCGAGGTCCTCCACCTGCGTCGACCCGTCGATCCGGGGCGTCGCGGCCAGGTAGTCCAGCTTCTCCGGGGACAGACCGCGGCCGGGCTTGCCCATCGGCACGTTCTCGGCCCGCTTGCGGTCGAACTCCGACTCCATCGCGTCACCGAGCCGCAGTTCGAGACGGCTGAGGATCTGGTCGCGCAGCGCCGGCCGCATCTCGGTGTAGCGGGTCGCGGTGATGACCAGGTGGATGCCGAAACCGAGACCGCGCTGAGCGATGTCCGCGATGACCGGGTCGAGCATCTCGTAGTCGTTCTTGAACGTCGCCCAGCCGTCGATGATCAGGAAGACGTCGCCCCACTGCTGGTCGGGGTAGTGCCCCTGGGCCCGGCGGGAACGGAAGGTGTTCATGGAGTCGATGCTCTTGGAGCGGAAGAACTCCTCACGCGCGTTGAGGATGCCGTGCACCTCCGCGACCGTACGGCGCACCTTCTCCTGGTCCAGACGGGAGGCCGCGCCACCCATGTGGGCCAGGTTCTCCAGCGCGAGCATGCCGCCGCCGCCGAAGTCGAGGGCGTAGAACTGCACTTCGGCCGGCGTGTGCGTGAGCGCGAACGACGTGATCATCGTGCGTACGAGCGTCGACTTGCCGGACTGCGGGCCACCCACGACCAGCGCGTGACCGGCGGAACCCGACAGGTCGGCGTACATCACGTCACGGCGCTGCTCGAAGGGCTTGTCGACCAGGCCGACCGGCACGATCAGCTTGCTCTGCGCGTGGTAGCCCTCGGCGTGCAGACCGCGCTCCGGGCTGATGCCCAGCGCCGGCAGCACCTGGTCCAGGCTGAACGGCTCGTCCAGCGGCGGCAGCCACACCTGGTGGGCGGGTGGACCCTGACCGTCCAGGCGGCTGACGATGACGTCGAGGACGGTGTCGGCGAGCGCGTCGTCGATCTGGTTGCCGCGGGTCTCCGGTTCCGGCTCGGCGAGGATCCGCACCGGCACCGGCGCCGCGGTGAACAGCACGGGGGAGCGGTCGATCCGGCCGCCGCCCTGCGCCATCGGCCCGTTCGGACGGTAGGTGCCCGACACGTACGCGGCCTTGAACTGCACCATCGTCTCGGTGTCGTACTTGAGGATGCCCGCGCCGGGGACGTTCGGCAGGTGGTAGGCGTCGGGCACACCGATCGCCGTACGGGACTCGGCCGCCGAGAAGGTGCGCAGACCGATGCGGTACGACAGGAAGGTGTCGAGGCCCCGCAGCTTGCCCTCCTCCAGTCGCTGCGAGGCGAGCAGCATGTGCACACCCAGCGAACGGCCGATCCGGCCGATCTGGATGAACATCTCGATGAAGTCCGGCTTGGCGGCGAGCAGTTCGCTGAACTCGTCGATGATCAGGACGAGCGAGGGCAGCGGTTCGAGCGCGGCACCGGCGGCGCGGGCCTTCTCGTAGTCGGTGATGTTCTGGTAGTTGCCCGTCTGCCGCAGTAGTTCCTGACGGCGGTTCAGCTCACCGGTGATGGAGTCGCGCATGCGGTCGACGAGGGTGAGTTCGTCGGCCAGGTTGGTGATGACCGCGGAGACGTGCGGCATGTTGCCCATGCCGGTGAAGGTGGCACCACCCTTGAAGTCCGCGAGGACGAAGTTGAGCGTCTCGGAGGAGTGGGTCACCGCGAGGCCGAGAACGAGCGTGCGCAGCAGCTCCGACTTACCGGAACCGGTGGCGCCGACGCACAGGCCGTGCGGGCCCATGCCCTCCTGCGAGGCCTCCTTGAGGTCCAGCATGACCGGCTCGCCGCTCTCGCCGAGACCGATCGGCACCCGTAGCCGCTCGTGCAGGGTGCGCGGCCGCCAGGTGCGCGAGACGTCCACGCTCGCCGCGTCACCGATCTGCATGAGGTCGGTGAAGTCCAGGTTGGCGAGCAGCGGTTCGTCCGCGTCGGCGGCACCGAGCCTGAGCGGCGCGAGCTGGCGCCCCAGCGACTCGGCCTGCGCCTGCGACAGCACGTCGGGGACACCGGTGAAGACACCCGTGCCCGCCTCCAGCTCCATCGCCTCGGGCCACACCCGGATCGACAGCGAGCCACGCGCCTCGTCGAGTTCACCGGGCACCACCTCGAGGATGGTCACGCCCTGCAGGCCCTCCGCGGAAGCGAGGACCGAGTCCGCGGGCACCCCGCCGCCGTCGAGGACGACGACCACGTGCGGCTGGTCGAGCACCGGCGAACCGTCCCGGCTCCAGCGGGGGCGGCCCTCCAGCTGGTGGGCGATCATCTCCTCCAGCTCGCCGAGGTCGAAGCAGAGCAGCCGGCGCGAACCGGCACCGTCGGACTCCTTGTGCTGCATGTGCGGCAACCACTTGGTCCACTCCCAGTCCACCGCCGCGCCCGGTGAGGCGACGACCGCGATCACCACGTCCTCGGGCGAGTGCAGGGAGGCCAGTTGACCGACGATCGACCGGGTCTGGCCGTAGACCGTCTCGGCGTCACCGGAGATCGTCACGTGGTAGAAGGAGCGCAGCCCGATCGCCAGGGGGAGTTCGCCGAGCGTGCCGTAACTCGCGATGAACTGCTGCATCGCGTGGGCGGTCAGCGGCTCCAGCTCGTCCACCGGCGCGGTGTCGGGCGCGACCAGCGGCGTCGCCAGCTGCTGCGGGCCGAGGCCGATGCGCACCTGCGTGAAGTCCGGGTCCGTGGAACGGCGTTCCCACAGCCGCGAGCCCTCGGCGACCAGCGCCCACAACTGCTCCGGCGCCGGGTGCAGGTAGTACTGCGCGTCACGCTGCTTGTGCACCGTGCGACGCACCTCACGACGCTTCTGCGCCAGGTACTTGAGGTAGTCGCGCCGGGCCTCGGCCATCTGGCCGGACGGCCCCTTCCTGGCCCGCACGATCTGGGCGACGAGCATCGCGACCGTGGAGACCATCATCATGCCGCCCATGATCTTCATGAAGCCCTGGGCGCCGGGCATGAAGAAGAACGCCGCCGACGAACCCATGCCCAGCATGGGCAGCAGGTTCATCATCAGGCTGTCGTCCTCGGTGCGAGGAAGTTCGGGAGGGGACTCGAGCTTGACCTCCTCACTCGGCACCTCCGGCGGGTAAACCCGCGGCGGGCGCTTGACGATGACAACGCTCACCGATCCACCAGTCCTTCACGCAATCGCAATGTCGAACCGCCCCCGTCGTGACGGCCCCCGTACGTCTCTCGACCCATGGGGCTCAGCCCACACATGAGTCGGGCGTTGATCCTACTGTTCTGCGGGCCTGTTGAGCCGGGAGGGGATGAGGAGAAGCCGCAAGGGGACGGTAGGGTGACGCTCCAAACGAAGCGCGGAGCGGGAATCGCCCTGGCAAACCGCGACGAATCACCGAGTACTGGACTAGGGGGAACCGTCAGGTGAGTACGGTTTCAGCAACCGGATTCTGCCGGGTCACGGTGGCGGCACCGAACAGCCGGATCGATGTGGCACTTCCCGAGGATGTGCCGCTCTCTGACGTCTACCCGGAGATCCTGCGACTGTCGGGCCAGACACCCGAAGAGGCCGCGCCCACCGGGTACAACCTCGTGCGCAGGGACGGCTCCGTCCTCGACGACGGCCGCTCGCTCTCCGAACAGCAGATACGCGATGGCGAATTGCTGCTCCTGCGGCCGTTCGCGGACTCGCTGCCGCCCGCCGTCTTCGACGACGTCGTCGACGCCGTGGCCGCCGCCGTCGAGGCCGACCGGCGCAGTTGGAACGACGGCATGATGCGGGTCGTCGGCCTCACCGCCGGCACACTGCTGCTGACCATGATGGCGCTGGCGCTGTGGTTCTCCGAGCCGCTGCGCCACGACATGCACGGTCTGCCCGGCGTCATCGCCGGAGTCACCGGTGCCGTCCTCGTCGCGCTCGCCTCCGTACGCGCGCGGGTCTACGACGACCACCACGCGGCCGTGGCCCTCGGACTCGCCTCGCTGCCGCACCTGATGGTCGGCGGCTCCGGCGTCATGGGCCTGGACGCGGGCGAGGGCCCGGGACGGCTCAACCTCCTCGTCGGCTTCGCCGTCGTCCTCGTCGCCGCTGTGCTGCTCGTGCTGATGCTCCCGCAGAAGGACGCTCCCTTCATCGCCGCCGCGTTCGGCGCCGGCGTCGGCGTCCTCGCCACCTTCGCGGCGATCGTCTCCGAGGCCGAGCCGCGTGAGACGGCCGCCGTCACCGCCGTCGTCATGATCGCCGTCATCGGCTTCCTGCCCGGCTGGTCCGCCCGCTTCTCCCGGCTGCCCATCGGCTTCCGCTCGCCCGACCAGATCGCCAAGCGCGGCCGCGCCGAGGACCAGCAGGAGCAGGAGCCGGTCGACTACCGGCTCATCACCGACCAGGCCCGCCGCGGCCACGAACTGCTGCTGGGTCTCGTCGGCGGCTGCGCGGTCACCGGTGTCGCCTCCGCGGGCGTGGTCCTCGGCTTCTCCAGCAGCGGCTGGGCGCAGCTGCTGTCCCTGGCGGCCGGCCTCGCCATGCTGATGCGGGCCCGGCTCTTCCTGTACACGTCCCAGGTCGTGACCCTGATGATCTCGGGCATCATCACCGTCAGCCTGCTGGTCCTCGGCCTCGCCCTGAACCCGCCGGCCGACATCATCAAGGACCTCGTCTACGACCACAACAGCGCCCCGCTGGACATCCGCACCGTCTGGCTGTCGGCCGCGGTGGCCCTGGGCGCCACGCTCCTCGTGGCGATCGCCCTGATCGTGCCGCGCAAGGGCGTCACCCCGTTCTGGGGCCGGATGCTCGACCTGAGCGAGGGCGCGGTGCTCCTCTCCCTCGTCCCGCTCTGCCTCGCGGTCCTCGACCTGTACGCGGCGGCCCGCGGCATGACCAGCTGACGTCCGACCCGAGCAGTTGACAGCGGCTGTCACCCACATGGGTGGCAGCCGCTGCGTCATGCGTACGGCGTCGGCGTGGGCCGGGGCACTGCCGGCGTGCTGATACCCTGGCTGACGGCCGTTTGTGTACGCACCCCCGGAGCTGTCCGCTCTGGAGGCCGCGCCCAGCGGATCCCCGCCTCCCGAGTAACGGAAGCTCCCCTGAGAAGTGGACCAGGGGCACTCGGTGGCTACCCAAGAGACTACGAGGAGTACGCGTGTCGCTCGACGCCGCTACGAAGAAGCAGATCATCACCGAGTTCGGTACCAAGGAGGGCGACACCGGCTCCCCCGAGGTCCAGGTCGCGATGCTCTCGCGCCGTATCTCGGACCTGACCGAGCACCTCAAGACCCACAAGCACGACCACCACTCCCGTCGTGGTCTGCTGATCCTGGTCGGTCAGCGCCGTCGCCTTCTCCAGTACCTGGCGAAGAAGGACATCCAGCGCTTCCGTACGCTGGTCGACCGCCTCGGCATCCGCCGCGGTGCGGCGGGCGCCAAGTAGGACGCCGTGAGGGGAGCGGTTCCCGACCGATCGGGGGCCGCTCCCTTTGCCGTACATGCGCACCGCGCATGCGGAAACGTGCGCGGTGTCACACCCACTTTGTAGTGTGGTAGCACAACGCAGTGAAACAAGGAGAAGTGCGCCTCGCCGCCGCCGGTCCTCGGTAGTGGCCCCCGGGCCTTGCGAACCCGGGTGCTTCGATCGAAGACCGGCCCGCACCAGATGGAGCGCTTCTCCGCGCACGTCCCCCCGCCACACGGGCGGATCGGGACAAAAGACGAACGCAGACGAAAAGTAACGGAGAGCACCTAGTGGAGAACGAGACCCACTACGCCGAGGCCGTCATCGACAACGGCTCCTTCGGCACCCGCACCATCCGCTTCGAGACGGGCCGCCTCGCCAAGCAGGCCGCCGGCTCCGCCGTGGCGTACCTGGACGACGACACCATGGTGCTGTCGGCCACCACCGCCTCCAAGAACCCCAAGGACCAGCTCGACTTCTTCCCCCTGACGGTGGACGTCGAGGAGCGGATGTACGCCGCCGGCAAGATCCCCGGCAGCTTCTTCCGCCGCGAGGGCCGCCCCTCCGAGGACGCCATCCTCACCTGCCGGCTGATCGACCGCCCGCTGCGCCCCTCCTTCAAGAAGGGCCTGCGCAACGAGATCCAGGTCGTCGCCACCATCATGGCGCTCAACCCCGACCACCTGTACGACGTCGTGGCGATCAACGCCGCCTCCGCGTCCACCCAGCTGGCCGGCCTGCCCTTCTCCGGCCCGATCGGCGGCGTCCGCGTCGCGCTGATCAACGGCCAGTGGGTCGCGTTCCCGACGCACACCGAGCTCGAGGACGCCGTCTTCGACATGGTCGTCGCGGGCCGCACCCTCGAGGACGGCGACGTCGCGATCATGATGGTCGAGGCCGAGGCCACCGAGAAGACCATCACGCTGGTCGCGGGCGGCGCCGAGGCGCCGACCGAGGAGGTCGTCGCCGCCGGTCTGGACGCCGCGAAGCCCTTCATCAAGGTGCTCTGCAAGGCCCAGGCCGACCTCGCCTCGAAGGCCGCCAAGCCCACCGGCGAGTTCCCGATCTTCCTCGACTACCAGGACGACGTCCTGGAGGCGCTGTCCGCCGCCGTCAAGCCGGAGCTCGCCTCCGCGCTGACCATCGCGGGCAAGCAGGAGCGCGAGGCCGAGCTCGACCGCGTCAAGGGTCTGGCCGCCGAGAAGCTGCTCCCGGAGTTCGAGGGCCGCGAGAAGGAGATCTCCGCCGCGTACCGCTCGCTCACCAAGCAGCTGGTCCGCGAGCGCGTGATCAAGGAGAAGAAGCGCATCGACGGCCGTGGCGTCACGGACATCCGTACGCTCGCCGCCGAGGTCGAGGCCATCCCGCGCGTGCACGGCTCCGCGGTGTTCGAGCGTGGCGAGACCCAGATCCTGGGCGTCACCACCCTCAACATGCTCCGCATGGAGCAGCAGCTGGACACCCTCTCCCCGGTGACCCGCAAGCGCTACATGCACAACTACAACTTCCCGCCGTACTCCACCGGCGAGACCGGCCGCGTCGGCTCCCCCAAGCGCCGCGAGATCGGCCACGGCGCCCTCGCCGAGCGCGCCCTGGTCCCGGTCCTGCCGACCCGCGAGGAGTTCCCCTACGCGATCCGCCAGGTCTCCGAGGCGCTGAGCTCCAACGGCTCGACGTCCATGGGCTCGGTCTGCGCCTCCACCATGTCGCTGCTGAACGCCGGTGTGCCGCTGAAGGCCCCCGTCGCCGGTATCGCCATGGGCCTGATCTCGCAGGACATCGAGGGCGAGACGCACTACGTCACCCTCACCGACATCCTCGGTGCGGAGGACGCCTTCGGCGACATGGACTTCAAGGTCGCCGGCACCAAGGAGTTCGTCACCGCCCTCCAGCTCGACACCAAGCTGGACGGCATCCCCGCCTCCGTCCTGGCCGCCGCCCTCAAGCAGGCCCGTGACGCCCGCCTCCACATCCTCGACGTGATGATGGAAGCGATCGACACGCCGGACGAGATGTCCCCGAACGCCCCGCGGATCATCACCGTCAAGATCCCCGTGGACAAGATCGGTGAGGTCATCGGCCCCAAGGGCAAGATGATCAACCAGATCCAGGAGGACACCGGCGCCGAGATCACGATCGAGGACGACGGCACCATCTACATCGGTGCCCAGGTCGGCTCGCAGGCCGAGGCCGCCCGCGCCACGATCAACTCGATCGCCAACCCGACCATGCCGGAGGTCGGCGAGCGCTACCTGGGTACGGTCGTCAAGACCACGACCTTCGGTGCGTTCGTGTCGCTGCTCCCGGGCAAGGACGGTCTGCTGCACATCTCGCAGATCCGCAAGCTGGCCGGCGGCAAGCGCGTGGAGAACGTCGAGGACGTGCTCGGTGTGGGCGCCAAGGTCCAGGTCGAGATCGCCGAGATCGACTCCCGCGGCAAGCTCTCCCTGATCCCCGTGATCGAGGGCGAGGAAGACTCCTCCGACGAGAAGAAGGACGACGCCGACCAGTGACGTCCCGTAGCTCCAAGGCGACGGCCCGCACCTCTTCGGAGGCGCGGGCCGTCGCCCGTACCCAAACCCTGATCAAGGGCCAGAACGGCATCGGCACCGTCCGCAAGACCACGCTCCCCGGTGGCCTGCGCATCGTCACCGAGACCCTCCCCTCGGTCCGCTCCGCGACCTTCGGCATCTGGGCGCACGTCGGCTCCCGCGACGAGACACCGTCTCTGAACGGCGCCACGCACTACCTGGAGCACCTCCTTTTCAAGGGGACGCAGCGCCGCTCCGCCCTGGACATCTCCTCCGCCATCGACGCGGTCGGCGGCGAGATGAACGCGTTCACGGCGAAGGAGTACACGTGCTACTACGCGCGCGTGCTCGACGCCGACCTGCCGCTCGCCATCGACGTCGTCTGTGACATGCTCACCGGCTCCCTCATCCTCGAAGAGGACGTCAACGTCGAGCGCGGCGCGATCCTCGAGGAGATCGCCATGACCGAGGACGACCCGGGCGACTGCGTGCACGACCTGTTCGCGCACACCATGTTCGGCGACAACCCCCTCGGCCGCCCGGTCCTCGGCACGGTCGACACCGTCAACGCCCTGACCGCCGACCGCATCCGCCGCTTCTACAAGAAGCACTACGACCCGACCCACCTCGTGGTCGCGGCCGCGGGCAATGTCGACCACGACAAGGTCGTACGACAGGTCCGCGCCGCCTTCGAGAAGGCCGGCGCCCTCAAGAGCCCCGACGCCACGCCCATCGCCCCGCGCGACGGCAGGCGCGCCCTGCGCACCGCGGGCCGCGTCGAGCTGATCGACCGCAAGACCGAACAGGCCCACGTCGTCCTCGGCATGCCGGGCCTCGCCCGCACCGACGACCGCCGCTGGGCCCTCGGCGTGCTGAACACCGCGCTCGGCGGCGGCATGTCGTCCCGCCTCTTCCAGGAGGTCAGGGAGAAGCGCGGACTCGCGTACAGCGTCTACTCGTACACCTCCGGCTTCGCCGACTGCGGCCTGTTCGGCGTGTACGCCGGCTGCCGGCCCTCGCAGGTCCACGACGTACTGAAGATCTGCCGGGACGAACTCGACCAGGTCGCCGAACACGGCCTGACGGACGACGAGATCGGCCGCGCCATCGGCCAGCTGAGGGGCTCCACGGTCCTGGGCCTGGAGGACACCGGCGCGCTGATGAACCGCATCGGCAAGAGCGAGCTGTGCTGGGGCGAGCAGATGTCCGTCGACGACATGCTGGCCAGCATCGCGTCGGTCACCCCGGACGACGTCCGCGCGGTCGCCCGCGAGATCCTGGGACGGCGCCCGTCGCTGTCGGTCATCGGCCCGCTGAAGGACAAGCAGGCGGCCCGACTGCACGAAGCGGTCGCGTAAGCCCTCCCCTTAAGGAAGCAAGAAGATGAGCAAGCTGCGCGTGGCGGTCCTCGGTGCCAGGGGCCGTATCGGTGCCGAGGCGGTCAAGGCCGTCGAGGCCGCCGAGGACATGGAACTGGTCGCCGCTCTCGGCCGGGGCGACAAGCTGGAGACCCTCGCCGAGACGGGCGCCCAGGTCGCCGTCGAACTGACCACGCCCGCCTCGGTGATGGACAACCTCGAGTACTGCGTCGGCCACGGCATCCACGCCGTCGTCGGCACGACGGGCTGGACCGACGAGCGCCTCGCGCAGCTGAACGGCTGGCTCGAGAGGTCCCCGGAGACCGGCGTGCTCATCGCTCCCAACTTCTCCATCGGGGCCGTCCTGACCATGAAGTTCGCGCAGATCGCCGCGCCCTACTTCGAATCGGTCGAGGTCGTCGAGCTGCACCACCCGAAGAAGGTCGACGCCCCGTCCGGCACCGCCACGCGCACGGCCCAGCTCATCGCCGAGGCCCGGCGCGCGGCGGGCACGGCCCCGGCACCGGACGCCACGGAGACGGCCCTGGACGGAGCGCGCGGCGCGAACGTCGACGGGATCCCCGTCCACGCCGTCCGCCTGCGCGGGCTCCTCGCCCACCAGGAGGTCCTGCTCGGCGGCGAGGGCGAGACCCTGACGGTCCGCCACGACTCGCTGCACCACAGCAGCTTCATGCCGGGCATCCTGCTCGGCGCCCGCCGAGTGGTCACGACCCCGGGCCTGACCTTCGGCCTGGAGAACTTCCTGGACCTGGGCTGATGCGCGCCAAGCTGTCCTACGCCGTGACGGCCGCCGTCCTGGTCTTCTACTTCGTCCTGGTCGGCAGCCGCGGCGTCATGCTGATCCAGTCCGGCACACTCATCACCGTCACGTTCGGCGTCGCGGTGCTGATCCTGCCGGTGATCGGCCTGTGGTTCCTGTGGAAGAACACCCAGTTCGTCCGCCGGGCCAACGCCCTCGCCGCCGAGCTCGATGCCGAGGGCGGCCTGCCCGTCGACGAGCTCAGGCGCACGCCCGCCGGCCGGATCGACCGCGACTCGGCCGACGAGGTCTTCGCCCAGCGAAAGGCCGAGACGGAGTCGGCCCCCGACGACTGGCGCAGCTGGTTCCGGCTCGCGGTGGCCTACCACGACGCCCGCGACACCCCGCGTGCCCGCAAGGCCATGCAGCGCGCGATAGCGCTGCACGACGGCAGGCCCGTCCAGCAGCCCTGAAGGCCCCGGCACGTCGAAGGGGGCCGGTCCTGATGCGGACCGGCCCCCTTCCTCGTCCGTCCCTGTCGGGTCAGCCCCGCGCGTACTCCGCGGCCCAGGCCTCCACCGAGTCCGCGGCCCGGTCGAACGCCTGGCCGCGCGCGAGGAAGTCCGCGTTGTGCGTGGTCAGCAGCGGCGGCAGGTCCTCCGGTCCCCGACCCTGCCGTACGACGGTCAGGGCCTGGCCCTGGACCGTGCGCGGCAGTCCGAGCCAGCGCACCGGCTGCTGTGCCGTCCGCACGGCGACGACCTGCTCCCAGGTCACCGTGCGGGTGAACAGGAAACCCACCCGTCGCACCCCGCGGGCGGACACCCACACCCCCATGCGCAGCAGCCGCAGCGCGCCGACGATGACGAGCACCGCGATACCGAGCACCACCGCGGCCTCGGTCGGCGAGTCGGTCAGCGCGATGATCACCGCGGCGAACAGCACGTACGAGGCGAGCAGCAGAAGTACAGCCGCCACACCCACCCGCCACGGGCCGGGCCGGTAGGGGCGCCGCCAGCGGTCACGGTTCTCGAAAGGCAGCGCGACGTCGTCGTCGGTCGCCTCGAACGCGCGGTCGGCCGTCAGGAAGGGCAGGGGCACGGCGGGTCCTCACTCGATCCATACGGTGGGCTGTGCCCGGTGAGGTTATCCGCCGGTGTCCCTGCTGACCACTTCAGGGGGACCGGATGAGTCAGCGTCCCTGGGATGCCTGCGACTGCTGGTCCTGCGAGGGCGCCTGATCCTGTGACAGGGCCGGCATGCCGAGGACCAGGGAGCCCACGAGTCCGGCGACGATGGTGAGCCCCGTCAGCCAGCGCCCGGCCATCTCACCGACGGACGCCCGCCCACGAGGTGGCGGAGTGACATTGCTGCGGAACCTGTCGGCTTCGGCGAGAAAGGCGAACGGTACGGGCTCGCGCCGACGCAACAGCATGGAGGTACTTCTCCCTTCCGGGATCGTGTGAATCACTGCTGTCTGTACAGACGGTCGGGTGCCACAAAAGGTGCCCTGTTGACACGAATTCACAGAAGTTGTCGCGACCCGGCACCGAACGCCCCGATGTCAGTGGTGAGCCGTAGAGTGGGCGCCGCCCGCGAGAAGTATTCGGAAGGACCCACCGAGCCGTGACCGACACCCCCGCCGACGACCTCAAGCCCAGCTTCCGCAGCGACGTCACCGTCGAGCTGGTCAAGCACACCGCGTCCGACGCCGACGTGCTCTTCGCCGCCCGCGTCTCCACCGTCGGCGAGCAGTCCCTGGACGAGCTGGGCAAGGACCCGGAGCGCTCCAAGGGCCTGATCAACTACCTGATGCGGGACCGGCACGGCAGTCCCTTCGAGCACAACTCGATGACCTTCTTCGTCAGCGCCCCGATCTTCGTCTTCCGCGAGTTCATGCGCCACCGGGTGGGCTGGTGCGTGGCCGGGGACACCGAGATCACGCTGGTGAGTGAGGCGGGCAATCTCCGGCGCCGTTCCATCGCGGACCTGTACGAGCTGTGGCACATCGGCGTCGAGGACCGCCTGCCGCACTCGGCGGGCGGCGTGACCTGGCACGTCGGGGCACAGAAGTGGATGGCGCAGGTCCGCCGTGGGGAGACCGATCACTATCTGGGGCTGTACGACAGCCGGGAAGCGGCCGACTCCACCGTCGCGGAATTCCGGAAGCAGCACCCCTCCACCCGGCTGCCCAAGCTCGAGTCGGTTCGGCGCCAGCACGTCCGTTGCTATGACGAAGAGACACTGACGGCCCAGAGGGGCCAGATCCTCGACGTCATCAAGTCGGGCGTGAAACCACTCATCAAGATCACCACCGTCGGCGGCAAGGTGTTGCGCTCCACCGTCGATCACGCGGTTCTCACGCCGGACGGCTGGCGGAAGGCCGGTGAACTCGCGGCGGGCGACGCGGTGCTGACCGCCGAGACCGCGTCGCGCCCCTCGGAAGGCATGGTGCCCCCCAGCCTTCATCGAGGCGTGGGGGTCTGGGCCTCGATGCAGCGCGACCGTCTGATCGGCGAGACCGATATCTGCCACCTCTGTGGACAGTCCTTCGAGCGCGAGGACCTCGCGCTCGACCACGTCGTTCCCGTGGCCGAGGACCTCACCCGCGCACTCGACGAGCGGAACCTCGCGCCCGCCTGTGAGCCCTGCCATGCGGCCAAGAGCGCGGAGGAGCAGAGGATCGCCCGTCGCGGCGGAAAGATCGCGACGGCCGTCCCCGATCCCATCGTCTCCATCGAGGACGACGGCGAGGAGATGACGTACGACCTCACCGTTGAAGGCCCCTGGCACAATTTCCTGGCGAACGGGATCGTCGTCCACAACTCCTACAACGAGGAGTCGGGCCGCTACAGGGAACTGCAACCGGTGTTCTACGTCCCGGGAGAGGACCGCAAACTCGTTCAGCAGGGGCGACCGGGCAAGTACGAGTTCGTCCAGGGCACGCAGGCGCAACAGGAGATCATGGAACGCTCGATGCAGGAGTCGTACATCCAGGCATACGAGCGATACCAGGAGATGCTGGCCGCCGGCGTCGCCCGCGAGGTCGCCCGTTCGGTCCTGCCCGTCGGACTGTTCTCCTCGATGTACGCCACCTGCAACGCACGCTCGCTCATGCACTTCCTCGGTCTGCGCACCCAGCACGAGCAGGCGAAGGTGCCGTCCTTCCCGCAGCGGGAGATCGAGATGGTCGGCGAGAAGATGGAGGCGGAGTGGGCGAAGCTCATGCCCCTCACGTACGCCGCCTTCAATGCGAACGGCCGTGTGGCGCCGTAACCGACGCCTGTTCAGCCGCAGGGCACAGATGTGCGGGTCCACCGCGCGAAGTGTCCGTATTGCGGCATTTGGAGAAGTTCATCTAGCCTGATCAAACGGACCCGGCACTGCTTGAACCCCCGAGCAGGCAGTGCCGGGCTCCGCATTTGTCAGGACTTTTCCCGCCCCCCTAGGGAAGACCCCGCCTTGAGCAACGAGTAGCGTGTTACCCATGGCTCCGACCTCCACTCCGCAGACCCCCTTCGGGCGGGTCCTCACCGCCATGGTCACGCCCTTCACGGCGGACGGCGCACTCGACCTCGACGGCGCACAGCGGCTCGCCACCCACCTGGTGGACGCAGGCAACGACGGCCTGATCATCAACGGCACCACCGGCGAGTCCCCCACCACCAGTGACGCGGAGAAATCGGACCTCGTACGAGCCGTACTGGAGGCGGTCGGCGACCGCGCCCACGTCGTCGCCGGCGTCGGCACCAACGACACCCACCACAGCATCGAGCTGGCCCGTACCGCCGAGAAGACCGGCGCACACGGCCTCCTCATCGTGACGCCGTACTACAACAAGCCCCCGCAGGAGGGCCTGTACCGGCACTTCAAGGCCGTCGCGGACGCCGCCGACCTGCCCGTCATGCTCTACGACATCCCGGGCCGCAGCGGTGTCCCGATCAGCACCGAGACGCTGGTCCGGCTCGCCGAGCACCCGCGGATCGTCGCCAACAAGGACGCCAAGGGCGACCTCGGCCGCGCCAGCTGGGCCATCGCCCGCTCCGGCCTCGCCTGGTACTCCGGCGACGACATGCTGAACCTGCCGCTGCTCTCCGTGGGCGCGGTCGGCTTCGTCTCGGTCGTCGGCCATGTGGTCACCCCGGACCTGCGCGCCCTGGTCGAGGCGTTCATCTCGGGCGACGTACAGAAGGCCACCGAGATCCACCAGAAGCTGCTCCCCGTCTACACGGGCATGTTCCGCACCCAGGGCGTGATGACCACCAAGGCGGCGCTCACCCTCCAGGGCCTCCCCGCCGGGCCCCTGCGCGCCCCCATGGTGGAGCTCTCTCCCGAAGAGAACGAGCAGCTCAAGATCGATCTTGCCGCCGGCGGGGTACAGCTCTAACACCAGACTTCGCGCGCCCGGCGCGCAACCGGACTCAACAACTGAATACGCGGGCCACCGGTGCCCGCACCACAACGACAACTGCTACACGCACGAACGTCACGCACGCCATGTGCCCCACCGGTACGTGGCGTGCGTGGTGAGGAGAGTCTTTTGAGTCATCCGCATCCCGAACTGGCCCCGCCCCCGCCGCTTCCCGAAGGCGCCCTGCGGGTCACCCCACTCGGCGGTCTCGGCGAGATCGGCCGAAACATGACGGTCTTCGAGTACGGCGGCCGTCTGCTGATCGTCGACTGCGGCGTGCTCTTCCCGGAGGAGGAGCAGCCCGGAATCGACCTGATCCTGCCGGACTTCTCGTCCGTCAGGGACCGTCTCGACGACATCGAGGGCATCGTCCTCACCCATGGCCACGAGGACCACATCGGCGGCGTCCCCTTCCTCCTCCGGGAGAAGCCGGACATCCCGCTGATCGGCTCCAAGCTGACCCTCGCGCTCATCGAGGCCAAGCTCCAGGAGCACCGGATCCGCCCCTACACCCTTGAGGTGTCGGAGGGGCACCGCGAGCGCATCGGCCCCTTCGACTGCGAGTTCGTCGCGGTCAACCACTCCATCCCCGACGCCCTGGCGGTCGCCATCCGCACCCCGGCCGGCATGGCCGTGCACACGGGTGACTTCAAGATGGACCAGCTCCCGCTGGACGGCCGCCTCACGGACCTGCACGCGTTCGCGCGGCTGAGCGAGGAGGGCATCGACCTTCTCCTCTCCGACTCGACGAACGCCGAGGTCCCGGGCTTCGTCCCGCCCGAGAAGGACATCTCGAACGTCCTGCGGCAGGTCTTCGGCAACGCCCGCAAGCGGATCATCGTCGCGAGCTTCGCCAGCCACATCCACCGCATCCAGCAGATCCTGGACGCGGCCCACGAGTACGGCCGCCGGGTCGCCTTCGTCGGCCGCTCGATGGTCCGCAACATGGGCATCGCGCGCGACCTCGGCTATCTGAAGGTCCCGCCGGGCCTGGTGGTCGACGTGAAGACGCTCGACGACCTCCCGGACCACGAGGTGGTCCTGGTCTGCACGGGCTCGCAGGGCGAACCGATGGCCGCCCTGTCCCGCATGGCCAACCGCGACCACCAGATCCGGATCGTCCAGGGCGACACCGTCATCCTCGCGTCCTCACTGATCCCCGGGAACGAGAACGCGGTCTACCGCGTGATCAACGGCCTGACCCGCTGGGGCGCCAACGTCGTCCACAAGGGCAACGCCAAGGTGCATGTCTCGGGCCACGCGTCCGCGGGCGAGCTCCTGTACTTCTACAACATCTGCCGGCCGAAGAACCTGATGCCGGTCCACGGCGAATGGCGCCACCTGCGCGCCAACGCCGAGCTCGGCGCCCTGACCGGCGTGCCGCACGACCAGATCGTCATCGCCGAGGACGGCGTGGTCGTGGACCTCGTCGAGGGCAAGGCGAAGATCACCGGCAAGGTCCAGGCGGGTTACGTCTACGTCGACGGCCTCTCGGTGGGTGATGTCGGCGAGCCGGCTCTCAAGGACCGCAAGATCCTCGGCGACGAGGGCATCATCTCGGTCTTCCTGGTCGTCGACTCGTCCACCGGCAAGATCACGGGCGGCCCGCACATCCAGGCGCGCGGCTCCGGCATCGAGGACTCGGCGTTCAGCGACGTGATCCCGAGGATCACCGAGGTCCTGGAGCGCTCGGCACAGGACGGCGTGGTCGAACCCCACCAGCTGCAGCAGCTGGTGCGGCGGACCCTGGGCAAGTGGGTCTCCGACACGTATCGCCGCAGGCCGATGATCCTCCCTGTGGTGGTGGAGGTCTGACGGACCGTCGGACACGCGTCCGAGTGAACGTGGAGCGGGGGGGCCGCGGGGGGGGAGGGGGGGGCCCCCCCCCCGGCGTTTAATGTCCCCCGGCGGGGGGCACCCCCCCCGCCTGTGGCGCGGGGGGGCATGAACAGGGGGGGGGATAAGAGA